>JAQBGG010000071.1:0-18823 GCA_032122625.1 Acidobacteriota bacterium | reverse complement strand
CGCCGTCGTCGCCGCGCGCAACGAGGCCGACCGGATCGAGGCGACGATCGGCGCCCTCGCGGAGGCCTCGCCCGGGATCAGGATCTTCGTCGCCGACGACGCGTCCAGCGACGGCACCGCGCAACTGGCGCTCGCAGCCGGCGCGGAGGTCGTCAGCCGGGGCCGTCCGCACGGCAAGGGCGCCAACGTGACCGCGGCCTGCGAGGCGGCGCTCGGTGATGCGGGCTCGGCCGATCTGTTCCTGCTCTGCGACGGGGACCTGGGCGAGAGCGCCGCTCGTCTGATCCCGCTCCTGGAGGCGGTTGAGGCCAACGACTGCGACCTGGCGATCGCCGCCTTCAGCCGCAAGGTCGGCGGCGGGGTCGGGGCTGCGAAGGGCTTCGCCCGCTGGGCGATCCGGTCGCTCTCGGGCTATGAGGCTCGCGAGCCGATCTCGGGCCAGCGGGCGATGCGGGCATCGACGTTGCGATCGGTGCTTCCCTTCGCCGCCTCTTATGGGATGGAAACCGGGATGACGATCGACGCCGCCCGCGCCGGTCACCGGATCGCAGAGGTCGATCTCGACCTCTCTCATCGAGCGACCGGCAAGAGCCTTCGCGGCTTCCTCCATCGCGGCCGCCAGCTGCGGGATATCGCTGCCGCGTACCTGGCCCGCCGGCACGGATAGTCTGCGGCCCGGCAATGATCCTCGCGATCGACCAGGGCACGACCGGCTCAACCTGTCTCGTCTTCGACGAGGCCGGGAAGATCGTCGGCCGCGCCTACTCGGAGTTCGGCCAGCACTTCCCCCAGCCCGGCTGGGTCGAGCACGACGCGAGCGAGATCTGGGAGGTGACCAAGCGGGTCGGGCACGAGGCGCTCGCGGATGCTGGGATCGCCGGCGCCGATCTCAAAGCGATCGGGATCACCAACCAGCGCGAGACGGTGGTCGCCTGGGATTCGCGCAGCGGTGAGCCGATCCACCGGGCGCTGGTCTGGCAGGACCGCCGCACCGCCGGGCGCTGCGACGAGCTCAGGGAGGCCGGGCACGAGGCACTCGTCCGCGAGCGCACCGGGCTTGTCCTCGACCCGTACTTCTCCGGGACCAAGATCGCCTGGTTGATCAGCAACGCCGAGGGGGCCGATTCAGCCCACTTCGGCACGATCGACTCCTGGCTCGCCTACAAGCTCACCGGCGAGCATGTGACCGATTACTCGAACGCCTCCCGGACGATGCTCTTTGATATCCGCAACCTCCGCTGGGACGCTGAACTCTGCGGCCTGCTCGGCGTCGACCCCCGCTCGCTGCCTGAGCCGCTGCCTTCCGCCCACACATACGGCACGACCACCGTGTTCGGCGGCAGGGTCCCGGTCGCCGGGATCGCCGGTGACCAGCAGGCGGCGCTCTTTGGGCAGGCTTGCTACGCGGCCGGCGACGCGAAGAACACCTACGGCACCGGAAGCTTCGTCCTGCTCAACACCGGGGAGGACGCTCCCGAGCCGCAGAAGGGACTGCTGACGACGATCGCCTGGGGCCTGGGCGGGCGGGTTGACTATGCGCTCGAGGCGGCTGTGTTCGTCACCGGCGCCGCGATTCAGTGGTTGCGGGACGGTCTCGGGTTGATCGCCGATGCGGCGGAGACCGAGGCGATGGCGGCCGGTCTCGAGAGCAACGACGACGTCTACTTCGTGCCGGCCCTGACCGGCCTCGGCTCTCCCTGGTGGGACCCCTACGCGCGAGGGGCGATCGTCGGCCTGACGCGAGGCACGGGCCGCGAGCAGATTGCCCGCGCCGCGCTCGAGTCGATCGCCTACCAGACGCTTGACGCCGTCAAGGCTCAGGAACTGGCCTCGGGCAAACGGCTCAGCGCCCTTCGGGCCGATGGCGGCGCCGTTGCCAATCGCTGGCTGATGCAGTTTCAGGCGGACATCCTCGGCGCTCCGGTGATCGTTCCTGAGATCTCCGAGACAACGGCGCTCGGCGCGGCCTATCTCGCCGGGATCGCGACTGGGGTCTGGACTCAGTCCGAGGTCGGCGAGATGTGGCGCCAAGCCGCCGCCTACGAGCCACAGATGAGCGAGACGCAGCGCTCGGAGCTGCACGGGCGCTGGCTCGAGGCGGTCAGCCGCTCTCGCGACTGGGCCCGCGGATAGGCCCCTCGCCCGCTCCTCCGGACGCTACTCGTACCTGCAGTAGAGCGCGCGCAGCCAGACCGCTGCGAGCGAGTCGACCAGCTCGTCGATCGGCCGCCCCCCGGTCGACGCGAAGATGAAAACGTAGAGGCTGCGCTCGGCGCCCCAGATCAGCGTTTCCGCCGTGCCTCTCGGGTCGACGCGGAGGTCGATGCTGCCGTCCCCCTGCTCGCGGGAGATGAACTCGGCGGTGGCCTCGACGAAGCGGCTGACGAGCTGATGCCAGAAGACTCGCATGCGCTCGTCGTAGGTCGAGACCTCGGTCGCCGTCCGCAGGAGGACCTCGTTCTCGACCCAGAGTCCGGCGACGCCCACGAGCGCTTCGGTGATCAGCGCCGCCGGCTCGCCCTGCCCGTGCCACCAGCGGTCGGCCTGCTCGAAGAGGGCGTCGCTCATCGCGTCGGTGGCCTCGATCAACAGCTCCTGCTTGTCGCTGTAATAGAAGTAGAAGGCGCTGCGCGAGAGCCCGGCCGCCTCGGCAATGTCCTCGATCCGCAGATCTCGGAAGGAGGTCTCGGCGAGCAGCTCCAGCATCGCGGTCCGCAGGCGGGCCTTGACCTCGGCCCGGCGGCGGTTCGTCCGCGCCTCCGCGCTGATCGGGGCTACATCCATCGGTGCTCAGTCTAGGTCGTGGCTCCTCGGCGGCGATCATCACCGGCAACCGCGAGGTCATCGACCGCAGCCTGACGGTGCTCGGCGCGTAACCGCCTCTGGCGCCGGGGGTACTGGAACCAAGCGCGCGACCCCCACCACGATGCAGACGACCGAGCTCAGGCCCCAGAACTACAAGGATGACCGCCCGGCGGAGTACTTCCAGCACTTCCACGAGCGTGCTCGCACCCATGACGCGGGCTGGATCTATTCGCTGGTCCGAGTCATCGTCACGCCGATCGCGACGCTCCCCTACCGGACCCGCGCGATCGAGCCCGAAAACGTCCCCGCCTCCGGCCCGGTGATCCTGGCCTCGAACCACTTCTCGAACATGGACCACTTCCTGGCTGGAATCTACCTCCGGCGGAAGATCCGCTTCATGGCGAAGTCACAGCTCTTCGGCAACCGGATCGGCAACTACATCTTCAGCGTCGGCGGCGTCTTCCCGGTCCGTCGCGGCCACGCCGATGAGGAGGCGTTCAAAACGGTCGAGGCGATCTTCGAGCGCGGTGGCTGCATGATGATCTACGTCGAGGGCGGCCGCTCGCGCGACGGCAAGCTCGGCACGGCCCGGCCTGGAGTCGGCAGAGCCGCACTCACGTACGGGGTCCCCGTGGTTCCGGTTGCGATTCACGGCTCGCAGGGGATCAGGCGCCGCAAAGGCCTCAACTTCCCCAAGGTCACCGTTCAGTACGGCAAGCCCCGGAGCTTCGACGTGGTCGAGAGCCCGACCCGTGAGCAGCAGCTCGAGTGCGCGGAGGAGGTCTTCGCCGAGATCCGGCAGATGTACAGCGAGCTCGAGAGCGAGGGCCGGGCCGGCGTGATCAGGCGCCTGCGCGAACGCAAGGGCGCATCGAGCAGCCCGAGCTACTCGTAGCGGGCCTCGAGCTGTTCCCAGGCGAAGGGATCGTGACCGGGGACGATCACCGCCGTTGGAAAACCCTCCTTGAAGCGCTGCAGCTCACGCCGTGAGCGCTGCCACTCATGGACGTCCTCGGGGCGGGGTGGGACGTTCTTGCCGTCGAGTTGGTCGGCCGTCCAGACGGCGTCGCCGGCGATCACGAAGTCATGCTCGCGGAGGCGGGCGACGACGGAGAGATGACCGTCGGTGTGGCCCGGGGTGAAGGCGAGCCTGATGCTGCCGTCGCCGAAGAGATCAAAGGTCCTGCCGAAGCTCGCGTAGGAGTCGATCAGCGGCCCGCCGAAGTCGATCGTCCGGTAGTCGAAGAGGTAGTCGTAGTGGGCCCGGCGGTACCCATGCGTGATCGGCCGGGGGACGGTGGTCGCTGCCGTCCACTCCGGGTCGCTGAGCACGAAAGCCGCATTTGGGAACTCGGCGATCCCCGAGGCGTGATCGAGATGCAGATGGGTCATCACGACTGTCTCGATCGACTTCGGATCGACGCCCCGCTCGCGCAGCTGAGTGGGCAGGTCGCCGTTCGGCATCCGGAACTTGCCCACCATCGCCGCCGCGCGGCCGAGGTTCGCCGCCGGCTTCGCCGCCACCGAGGGGTGCAGGGCGGTGTCAACGAGCACGGCCCCTGCCTTGGGATGCTGGATCAGATAGGCCGGTACGGGGGCCCACCACCAGCGCGACCGGGGCACGCCGATTCCGATGGCTTTGAGCATCGCCAGGCGGCCGCCGTCGCTCTCGAAGAACTGCCGTGGAACGTGCACCTCGGCGCCGAGCAGGGGCTCGACAGTGACCGTCGTGCCCACCGATCCACCGCCGGGCAGGGGCCCGGTCAGTGGCTTTGCCTCTGCCTTGACGCTCACACCGATCAGGCTAGCGCCGGCCCCCGGCCGTCAACGGGGCCGGCCGGCTCCCCGCATGGACGCTGGCACGCTCTCTGGCTTGGGCTATCCGACGGCGGCGGTCGCCGCGGGCTCCGGCTCGAGCGCCAGCTCCAGCACTTCGCGGATCGTCATCACGGGGTGGAAGCGCATCTCCCCGCGTACGTCCTCGGGAACGTCATCGAGGTCGGCGCGGTTCCGCTCAGGCAGGATCACGTCCGTGAGTCCCGCCGCGTGGGCCGCCAACACCTTCTGCTTGAGGCCGCCGATCGGCAGCACCCGACCCTGCAGGGTGATCTCACCCGTCATCCCGACCGTGTGCTTGACCGGCCGGCCGCTGAGCAGCGAGGCCAGGGCGGTTGTCATCGTGATTCCCGCGCTCGGCCCGTCCTTTGGAATCGCACCCGCGGGCACGTGCAGGTGGAACTCGCGGCCGGCGAAGCCGTCGGTGGGGAGCGCGAACTCCTCCGCGTGTGAGCGCAGGAAAGAGAGCGCGATCCGCGCCGACTCCTTCATCACATCACCGAGCTGGCCGGTGAGCTGCAGGCCACCACCATCCCCGGTCGCATCCATGCCGCTCGCTTCGATGAACAGCACGTCGCCGCCGGCCCCGGTCACCGAGAGACCGGTCGCGACCCCCGGGGTCGCGGTTCGCTCAGCCGCCTCCTGGTAGAAGCGCCGGCGCCCGAGCCCCTTGCGGACCGCCTCGGTGTCGAGCTCGATCGGCGGCTCGACGTCCTCGCCCGCGATCCGGGTAGCGGTCTTGCGCAGCAGCTTGCCGAGCTCTCGCTCCAGTCCCCGCACGCCGGCCTCGCGGGTGTACTCAATGATCGCCGCCCGCAGCGCCTCGTCGTCGATCGTCGCCTCATCGGGCAGCAGCCCATTGCGCTCGAGCTGACGGGGCCACAGGTATCCCTTTGCGATCGCCAGCTTCTCATCGCTCGTGTAGCCGTCGAAGCGCACGACCTCCATGCGGTCGAGCAGCGGGCTGGGGATCGTCTCGGCGACATTGCCGGTGGCGATGAACATCACCTGACTGAGATCGAGCTCGATGTCGAGGTAGTGGTCGCGGAAGCTGTGGTTCTGAGCCGGATCCAACACCTCGAGCAGAGCCGAGCTGGGATCGCCGCGCCAGTCGGCGCCGACCTTGTCGACCTCGTCGAGCATGATCACCGGATTCATCGTGCCCGCGTCGCGCAGGGCGCGGACCAGGCGGCCCGGCAGGGCGCCGATGTAGGTTCGCCTGTGTCCCCGGATCTCCGCCTCGTCGCGAACGCCGCCGAGCGACATGCGGACGAACTCCCGGCCGGTGGCGCGGGCGATCGATTCGCCGATCGAGGTCTTGCCGGTTCCGGGCGGGCCGATCAGGGTTAGGATCGCGCCGCCGTCGCGCGCCGCGTCGACGCCGCGTTCGGAGCGCAGTTTGCGAACGGCGATGTGCTCGGTGATCCTCTCCTTGACGTCCTCGAGCCCGGCGTGGTCGGCGTCGAGCACCTCCCTGGCACCCTCGGGGTCCAGCACCTCATCGGAGCGCTCCGCCCATGGCACCGCCAGCAGCCAATCGAGGTAGGTGCGGATCATTGACGACTCGCCGCTGGCCTCGCCGCTGCGCTCCAGTCTGCTGAGCTCACGCTCGGCTTGCTCGCGAGCTTCCTCGGGCATCTTCGCGTCCTCGATCTTGGTCCGGTAATCGTCGATCACGGAGCCCTCATCATCGCCAAGCTCCTTGCGGATCGACTCCATCTGCTTGCGCAGGAAGTACTCCCGCTGCTGCGCCTCGGCGCCCTCGGTGACGTCGTCGCGGATCCGCTTGCGTACCTGCAACTCGGCGAGTCGCTCGCGCTGCATCTCGAGCGCACGGGCGAGCCGCTCCTCTACGGCCAGCGTCTCGAGCAGCTCGCGCTTCTGCTCGAAGCTGAGATCCGGGGCGTAGCCGGAGGCGTCGGCGAGCCCGCCGGGGGTGGAGATCGAGCGGACGAAGGCACGGATGCGCTCGTCGGCTCCCCGTACGTCGAGGATCTCCTCGACGACGGCGCGATACTCGCGCTCGAGCTCGCGGACCCGATCGGAATCGTCGGTCTCGTCGCTGTGGGCCTCGGCGCTGACCCGCAGCTTGCCGTCGGCGCCGGTCCGGGCGGCGCCCGGCACCGCTCGCTCTATCCCGTGCACCGTCGCTGCCCTGGCGCTGCCGGGAAGGCTCCCGGTCTCGATCACTTCGGCGACGGTTCCGACGGCCGCATAGCCGTCGTCATGGCGGGGAACGATCAGCACCCGGTCCTCGTCGCCGACGTCGGCGACGATCGTCACGGTCATTCCGGGGAAGAGGACGGTGTCGTCGAGGGGGACGAGGAGGAGATCGGTGTGTTCAGTCATGTGTTCGATGCCTTCCGGATACTGGGTTCAACTGTGCGGGCGCGACTGAGTGAGTCGCAAGTACATATCAACTATAACTATAAGCATTGATAGGCTTTCCTCATGGTCGTCAAGGTCACCGTCAAGCGCGTTCGGGCGCCCGCGCCCGCACCCGGGGCCGGCGTCGCCGATGCCGGGTGTGGGCTGCTCCTGACCCGCCTCGCGCGGGCCGCGAACCGCTCGCTCGCCTGCTCGCTCGCCGAGCTCGGCCTCCGTGCCCAGCAGTTCGGCGTGCTTCATCTCCTCGCTGACTCGGGTCCGATGTCGCAGGCCGATCTCGCCGATGCGCTGCGGGTGCATGCGAGCAACCTCGTCCGGGTACTCGACGAGATCGAAGAGGCCGGGCTGATCGAGCGGGAGCGCGACCCTGAGGACCGCCGCCGTCAGCGTGTCGTCCTGACCGCCGCGGGGGGGGTGGTGCTGAGCCGAGCCGAGAGCCTGGCTGCCGAAGCCGAGCGCGAGCTGCTGGCGCCACTCAGCCGGGCCGAGCAGGCGCAGCTCCGGCATCTGCTGGGACGGATCACGACCCATGCCTGCGGGCTGCAATCCCGCTCCTGCTCCGCCTAGCGCATCCAGGGTCAGCGAACTGGGCCGCGTTGGTCCAAATAGTTCCGACAAACGCGGCCCGCCCCTCGGGGGCGCGGCGGCTAGGCTGCAGCCCGTGTCGGCCAGCGGATCGAAGATCTTCTCCCCGGGCCTGCTCGACGGCCAGGTCTGCCTGATCTCAGGCGCCGGCAGCGGCATCGGTCGCGAGAGTGCGCTCGAGCTGGCACGGCTGGGCGCGGTGGTCGTTGGTTGCGGCCGTCGCAAGGAGCCGGTCGAGGAGACGGTCGAGCTGATCGAGGCAGCCGGAGGAACGGCCGATGCCTTTGCGTGTGACATCCGCGAGGAGGACGCCGTTGCCGAGATGATCGATCAGCTGCTCGAGCGCCACGAGCGCCTCGACCTCCTCCTCAACAACGCCGGCGGTCAGTTCCTGGCCCCGGCCGAGTCGATCTCGGCGAAGGGGTTCCGAACGGTCACCGAACTCAACGTGCAGGGGACCTGGAACATGACTCACGCCGCAGCCACCAAGGCGTTCATCCCGCAGCAGGGAGGCAAGGTGATCAGCGCCACCCTCTCGCCGCACAACGGCATGCCCGGGATGGTCCACTCGGGCGCGGCCCGGGCCGCCGTCGAGAACATGATGCGGACACTCTCGATCGAGTGGTCGCGCTACGGGATCCGCTGCGTGTCCCTGGCCCTGGGCCAGTTCGAGACCGAGACCTTGATGACGAAGTACCCGAAGCAGATGGTCGAGACGATGGCTTCGACGATCCCTCTGGGACGCCTCGGGCGTCCGGAGGAGGTCGCCTGGCTGGTTGCCTTTCTGGCCTCGCCGGCGGGCGACTTCTTCAGCGGCACGTCGATCACCATCGACGGCGCTCGCGACAACTGGTTCGGTTCCTGGCCCCCGGCGATTGGTCAGCGTCAGGGCGAGCCGCTGGTCGAGGAGCGCAAGCCAAAGGACTGACTCGCTTTCTCTCGCCTGGTGGGCCCGATCCTCTTCGGGGCTGGTTCAGCCGCCCGGACGGGCGGGCCGGCTCGCCTAGATCAACTACGAGTACATGCCGGTGAACTGACCACCGGTCACGTTGATCACCTGACCGTGGACGTAGTTGCCGAGCTCCGAGCAGAGGAAAACCACCGGGCCTGCTGCCTCGTGCGGCTGCGCGGCGCGACCGAGCGGGATCATCATCATGCCCATCGAGCGCATCTGCTCGGGGATCCCCAACGGCGTCTTCTCACCCGTCTTTGTCTCCAGCTCCTCACCTTTCTCGCGGGCCTGTGTGAGCCGCGTCTCGACGAAGCCGAAGGCGATCGCGTTGACGTTGATCTTGAACTGGCCCCACTCCTTGGCCATCGTCTTGGTCAGCCCTGTGACCCCGGCCTTGGCGGCTGAGTAGTTGGCCTGGCCGGCGTTTCCCATCGTGCCTGAAACGGAGGAGATGTTGACGATCTTGCGGAACACCTCCTTGCCCTCGGCCTGCTCGGCCTTGGCCGCCTCGCGCCAATGCGGGGCGAGCGCCCGGGTCACACGGAAGGGGACGATCGTGTGGATGTCCAGCATCGCCTGGAACTGCTCATCCGTCATTTTGTGGATAACGCCGTCCCAGGTGTAGCCGGCGTTGTTGACCACGCAATCGACCGTGCCGAAGGCCTCGAACCCGGCCTCGACAAGCTTGTCGCAGGCGCCCGGCTCGGTCAGATCGCCGCTGAAGACGGCGGTTTCCCCGTCGATCTCAGAAGCGGCCTGCTCGGCGACATCGCCGTCGATGTCGTTGATCAGCACCCTGGCTCCGTGGCTGACGAAGAGCTCGGCCGTGGCGCGGCCGATGCCGCGCGCTGAGCCGGTGATGATTGCGCTCTTACCGTCAAGAAGTCCCATGGCTCGCGTCCTCCGCTGGTTGTGAGTGTGGTCGGAAAGCTAGGTCTGAGGCCACTCTATTGGGGCTTGGGCGTAGTGGTGCGGCTCGCTCAGCCGCGCGCCGCTCGGAGCATGAAGAACAGATCGGGTCCGCCCCCGGGGAGCTTCCCCTCCGCGACCAACTCAAAGCCCCGCCGCTCGTAGAAGCCGACGTTCTCGACCGTATGGGTATCGAGCGCGCAGGATCGGCCGCGTGCATCGTGAACCGCGAGGTCGTGATCGAGCAGGCGAGCGCCGAGGCCGCGGCCCATCCACTCGGGGTCGGTGGCGATCGTGTCGAGATACCAGTGCTCGCCCTCCGGCTTCAGACCGGCGACAGCCCGATCGGTCTCTCGCATCATCTCGGCCCGTTCTCCGTATGCCTCGTAGGCGGCCTCGTCACGGCGTCTGGCGAGCGGTCCATTTCCCAGCAGAGAGGGGGGAGGGATCCAGAGCGTCACGGAGAGGCCGGCGATCGTCGAGCATTCGCCATAGGGAAGGAAGCGCTCGCGGATGTCGGCCTCGATCAGTCTCAGCAGAGTCTCCTCGCGGCTTCGCTCGTCCGGCAGCGACCAGGCCCCCCAGGGCTCGTGCCAGGCGAACGCGCGCGCGACCGTGGTCGCGGCGCGCGCGATCTCGCTGCTGCCGAGCGGGTGCGGTTGCTCGGCCTCCGGGTTGGGCACGGCAGCGCCCTCAGCGCTCATGCCTGACCGACCGGCGACGCGCTCAGCAGCTCGATCAATCGATCGGCTGCGGCGGGATTGTGGTCGAGGAACAGCGAGGGCTCGATCAGCTCCAGCTCGAGGATCAGGGGCTCGCCACCGGCGGCGCGCAGCAGATCCACCCGCGCGTAGGTGGGGGGCGCGACCTCGGTGCTGAACCGTTCCACCAGGTTGTTCGCCAGCTCGATCTCGCGGGGCTCGGCCTCCCGCGGCGCCATCTGTTCCTCACGGAACAGCCCCTGCTCCTGCTCCTGACCGAGCTCCAGCATCGGGCCCTTCCGCATCGCGTGCGAGAAGCTGCCGCCGAGCATGATCAGCGCCGTCTCGGCGACGGTCTCGACCGAGGCCAGGTAGGGCTGGATGAGGACCTCGCGGTCGGCGGCGAGGAGCTGGCCGACGTGTTCGGAGGCCCGCGCGCGCTCGCCGGGCCCGTAGCGGCCGGTGTCCTTGGAGCCGACGGAGACGGCCGGTTTGACGACAAACTCACTGTCGGCGGGCAACTGAAAGCGCTCCCCTGGGGCGATCAACTGGGAGGGAACGATCGGGAAGCCCCAGCCCTCCAGTACCGCCAAGTAACGCTTGGAGACGTTCCACTCGACGATCGCGGGCCGGTTGATCAGGCGCTCGCCGCGAGCTCCCACCCAGCTGAGAAAGGCGCCGGGCTTGTACTGGTAGTCCCAGGTAGAGCGCAGGAGGACGGCGTCGTAGCCGTCCCAGGCGACCCGGGGGTCATCCCAGACCTCCGGCTTGGCGTCGATGCCTGCTTCGCGGCAGCGTTCGAGCAGAAGCCGGCCCTCGGGGTCGAGACCGGGGACTTCGGCGCAGGTGGCGATCGCCAGACGGCCAAGCCCGCGGGCAGGGCCGGATCTAGAGGCCGAGCCCACGGCCGACGATCTCCTTCATGATTTCGTCGGTGCCACCGCCGATCGGCCCCAGCCGGGCATCGCGCAGGGCGCGCTCGACGTGGTACTCGCGCATGTAGCCGTAGCCGCCATGAATCTGGACCGCCTCGTCGGCGACCTCCAGCGCGGCCCGCTGGGTGAAGAGCTTGGCGAGGGTCACCTCACGCATCGCGTCTTGGCCGCTGTAGAACAGGCGCAGGGCGTTGTAGGTCATCGCCCGGCCGACCTCGAGCTTGGTCGCCATCTCGGCGAACTTGTGGCGAATCGCCTGGAAGGCGGAGATCGGTCGTCCGAACGCCTCCCGCTCCTGCGCGTAGGCCAATGTTGCGTCTAGGCACCAACGGATAGCCCCGACGCACCCGAGCGCCATCATCAGCCGCTCCCACTGGAAGTTGGCCATGATCAGGTAGAAGCCCTTGTTCTCCTCCCCGAGCAGGTTCTCCTCGGGCACGGCCACGTCCGTGAATGAGAGCGCGCCCGTATCTGAGGAGTGCCAACCCATCTTCTCGAGCTTGCCCGTCACCTCGTAGCCGTCCATCTCGCGCTCCAGCACGAGGAAGGAGATCCCGTGGTGGCCGCCGTCCTCGGTGGTCTTCGTCGCGCAGACGAGGAAGTCGGCACGAACCCCGTTGGTGATGAAGGTCTTCGAGCCATTGACGATGTAGCCACCGTCAACCTTCTTGGCATGGGTGCGAATTCCGGCGACATCGGAGCCGGCTCCAGCCTCGGTGATGCCCAGCGCTCCGATCCGCTCGCCGGTGATCGCCGGCCGCAGGAAGCGCTCCTGCTGCTCAGCGGTGCCGAACTTCCAGATCGGCGGAGTGGCGATGCCGGTATGGGCGCCGATGCCGGCGCCGATGCCGCCGGCCATCCCGGCTGCGGCTATCTCCTCGACGAAAACGGCGTCGTGGAGACAGTCGCCGCCCTGGCCGCCGAGCGATTCCGGGTATTTGAGGCCGAGGAAGCCAAGCTCGCCGGCGCGGGTGAACAGATCCCGCGGAAACTCGCGCGCCTCCTCCCACTCATCTTGCCGCGGCACCACCTCGGCTTCGACCCAGCGGCGGACGGTCGCGCGCAGCTCGGAGTGCTCCTCCTCGAACGGCGGTGTCAGGTGACGCTCGCCGCTGTCCTTGATCACGGCCATGGCTGAGACCGTAACCGCTCCGGGCCGCCGGTGACCTCTGCGTTCATCCGGCCGAGGCTGAGTCCCTGAGCATCTCCCGCACGCGCTCGAGCAAGGTGCCTGCGTCGAACGGTTTATGGATGAACGAGGTCTGGCCCGCGGTGGGTCCGAGGCTGGTCGGGGGCGCCTGGTCGCTGTAGCCCGACATGAACAGGACCGACAACCCCGGTCGCATCGCCACCGCGCGCCGCGCGAGGTCATCGCCGCGCATCCCCGGCATGACGATGTCGCTGACCAGCAGATCGACCCTGTTGTCGCCGTCGTCGAGCAGGTCGAGTGCCTCCGAGCCGCCGCCGGCGGAGGTCACCAGGTATCCGGCGCTGCCAAGGATCCGTTCGGTCACCCGACGTACGGCGGGGTCGTCCTCGGCGATCAGGATCGATTCCCCGCGGCCGGCCGGCGCGGCCCTGGTCGGCTTGGTCGCCTTCGTTGGCCCGATCTCGGTTGCCGGGATGTGAATCTCGAAGCTGGTGCCGATCCCGGGCTCGGAGTTGAGCGTGATCGTCCCGCCCGTCTGATTGACGATCGTGTAAACGGTGGCGAGGCCGAGGCCCGTTCCCTGGCCCGAGGACTTGGTCGTGAACATCGGCTCGAAGACGCGAGAGGCGACGTCGCTGTCCATGCCGACTCCGCTGTCGGAGACGACCAGCCGGACGAAGCGCCCGGCCTTGACCCCGGGGTCGGCGAGGGTCTCGGCTTCGCTGAGCTCCGCGTTCTCGGTCTCGAAGGTCAAGGTGCCGCCCTCGGGCATCGCGTCGCGGGCGTTGACGGCGAGGTTGATCAACACCTGCTCGATCCGCGCTGGATCCTCGATGATCGGCCAGAGGTCAGCCTGCAGTTTGCGCTCGACCCGGATGTGCTCGCCGATCGTCGAACGGAGAAAGCCGTCCAAGCCGTCGATCATCTCGTTCAGGCTGAAGACGGACTCCTCGCCGGCCTCGCGCCGGGCGAGGATCATCAGCTGGCGGACGAGCCCGACCCCGCGCTGGGCGGCGCGACTGATCTCCTCGATGTCGGCGAGGGCCGGCGAGTCCGGCGGAACCCCGCCCGCCGCAAAGCGGGCGTAGTTGATGATCACACCGAGAATATTGTTGAAGTCGTGCGCGATCCCGCCCGCAAGCTGGCCGATCACCTCGAGTGGCGATTCTGAGTCCTCGGGGCCCGGCGTCGGCCCGCCCCCGACGTCGGCGCTGCTCACTCGAGCAGGCCCCAGCGCATCGCCGTGGCGACCGCCGCGGCGCGGTCGGAGACGTCGAGCTTCTCGTAAAGGTGGTGCAGATGTGTCTTGATCGTCGCCTCAGAGAGGTGCAGCTTGTCGCCGATCTTCTGCGATGTGCCGCCCTCGGCCAGGAGTCGCAACACCTCGGTCTCGCGGGTCGTCAGGGCCGGCCGGTCGTGGGTCTCCCGCAGCTGGATCTCGGTCGCGATCCCGGCGGCAAACTGGGGCGCGATCACCGTTTCGCCGCCGGCGGCCTTGATCACCGAGTCGCAGAGCTCGACGTTGTCGGACGCTTTCGAGACGTAACCGGCGGCACCGGCCGCGAGCGCCTTGTAAGCGGCTGTCGAGTCCTCATATCCGGTCAGCAGGATCACTTTGGTGGGCAGCCCGTCGCGCCTCACGGCGCTGAGGATCTTGAGTCCGTCGAGTCCGGGCATGCGGACATCGACGATCGCGACGTCGGGCTCCTCCGCCGTGATCCGTTCCAGTGCATCGCGGCCGTCCTCGCAGGAAGCGATCAACTCGAGCTCGGCCCGCTCCTTGACCGCGCGCTCAAGACCCTGCCGGTAGACGGGATGGTCGTCGGCGATGAGGATCCGAAGACGTTTGCGGCGGGTGCTCACTGGCGGCAGTGTGGCACGGATGTAGGTCGGCTTTGCAGCCGGCGAGGCGTCCTCAGGCGTGCCCGTTCGAGTTCTGATCACGCTCCCCCGAGAAGTCTCATCCGATCGATTGAGAGGTCCTCATCCGTTTGGAGGAGACCGCTTCATCCCGGGATACGTGCGTACGCCCTATGGCGTGGGACCGCCCCTGCGTCGATTATCTGTTCAGACACGGTTGTCCCCCCGGCACGGAGGCCGATAGCGTGGGCAAGATGCCCAACTCAGATACCGCTCTCGGTTCCTTGCGATCACGGGAGGCGGAAACGGCGGAAAAGGCGTTGCGAGAGCGGCGCCTTTTCCACGCATAGGCTCCGACGAACGGCAGCATGACATGGAGAACGTAACCCACGCCCCTCGATTCACGCTCGATCGCGCGGCCGCGATCGAGGCGATTGCGTCCGTCTGGGGCCTGCCCGCGGACGCGGGTGCCTGGCGCCTGGACCGCTTCGGCGACGGCCTCAGCTCTTCGGTCGAGAACCTGGCGGGCGTCGCCTTCGCCCCCGGCCGCGGACTGGTCAGTGGCCCCGGCGTCGAGGTCAGGGTCTACGCGGTCTCCGATCCGCACCGGTTTCCCGTGATGGTCTGCCTCGCTGGACCGCGCGGGCCGATGCTCTGCACCGGCATCGAGGATCTGGCGGCCACGCTGCCGGATCCGTGGGGCGCCTCACAGGAGCTCGTCCTGGACGCGCTGCAGACGCTGCTCGACGTCGCCACCGAGACCCACGCCGCCGAGCGCCTCTTCGACCCGGGTCAGATCTCCGCCTCGTTGGAGTCGGAGCCGGCTGCGACGGCCTCCCAGTTGCTCGCCCTCTCGCACTGACGCCCGTGCACCTGCCAGGCCGCCGGAGGCCGCGGGTTGAGATTTCGCTCATCCGTTCGGATGACCCGAGTTCATCATCATTAACGAACGTCAGACGCTCCGTTTTGGCCCTCAGGCATCCGATACTAGAAGGGTATGGAGCGCTACTGACATGTTCGCGCCTCGCCGCAGCAGGGCTCGGCAGGTTCGCAAGGCGGGGCTTCGCGTGGCCCGTCCGCACCCGCGCTCCGTCGGCCACCGTCACAAGCGAACGGCCGCCAAGTCCAGCGCCCTGGCAGTGGTCCCCGGCGGTGACGCCTCACGGGGCGCTCTCGTAAACGACTTCCTACCAATCAGGCATACCGACGGGGGAAATCCCCCGACCTGAATCCTCCCAGTCCAATACGCATACCCATCCCCGGTGACCGGCCCGCATAGCGGGCCGGCCGCTTTTTGAGCCCCGGGCCTCGGCGCTCAGATCCCGTAGCTGCGCCCGATCACGTCGAGCATGATCTCGTCGGCTCCGGCTCCGATTCTGTTCAGGCGCGTGTCGCGGTAGGCACGCTCGACGTCGTACTCCTTCATGTAGCCGTAGCCGCCGTGGATCTGAATGCATTCGTCAGCGACCTCGCAGCCGATTCGCGATGCATAGAGCTTCGCGATCGTGATCTCGCGTACCGGGTACTCCCCGTTGTTGAAGCGCCAGGCGGTCGAGTAGGTGAGCTGCTTTGCGGCCTCGATCTTCATCGCCATCTCGGCGAACTTGTGGCGGATCGCCTGGAACTTGCCGATCGGCCGCCCGAAGGCCTCGCGCTCCTTGGCGTACTGGAGCGTCTTCTCGAATACGCGCTCGGCGCCGGCGACTGAGCCGACTGCGCCGACCAACCGCTCGCCCTGGAGCTCCCAGCTGATGTGGTAGAAGCCCTTGCCCTCCTGGCCGAGGAGGTTCTCGGCCGGCACGCGGACGTCCTCGAATGACAGCTCGGCCGTATCGGAGGCGTGCATGCCCATCTTCTCGAGCGTCCGTGAGACGGAAAAGCCGGGGACGGTGTTGCCCTCGTCGTCCTTGAGGTCGACGATGAACAGGGTGATCCCGTCGTGGCGGGCGCTGGGGTCGGTTTTCGTCACCAGGACAATGAAATCGGCGCGGGCGCCGTTGGTGATGAACATCTTCGAGCCGTTGATCACGTACTCGTCGCCGTCGCGGATCGCCGTCGTCCGGATCCCGGCGACGTCAGATCCGGCGCCGGGCTCGGTGATCCCGAGACAGCCGATCTTCTCCCCCTTGATGCCGGGCTCGAGGTAGCGCCGTTTCTGATCCTCGGTACCGAGCATCTCGATCGGCGGCAGGACCATGTCGGTGTGGACCGCGAGGCCCATGTTGAGTCCGCCGGAACCGGAATGAGAGAGCGCCTCGGCCCGGACCAGCGAGTAGAAGTAGTCGCCGCCCTGGCCGCCGTATTCCTCGGGGAAGCAGAGACCGACAAACCCCAGTTCGGCCATCCGATGCAGCGCCGAGTCGGGCCAGAGCGTCTCCTCCCACTCATGCGCGTGAGGAGCGAGCTCTTTCTTCACCCAGGCCTCCATCGACTCGCGGAGATCGTCGTGCTCCTGCGTGAAGATCAGGTGCTTGCGCTTACTCCCGAACTCGGGCTTGATGACGCTGTCACTGATCTGGGCGGTCGCCGGGGCCATGCGTGGATCTCCTGTCGGTGGGGCTGCTTCTCAAAGTGGACAGTAGCACTTCCTACTTCATGCGGCCCCGCTTTTCGACAGGATCGGACATCGGCGACGAGCGTCCGCTGCACGGCCACGAGCGTCCGCTGCACGGCCACGCGCAAGGGCACACTCAGGGGTAGTCAAACGTCGGCGCTTCGATTAGGGTGGCCGTAGCCGTGTCCGCCCCGTCCAGGGGGTGTGTGTGAGTGAGAACGAATCGGCGCCCGTGAGCTTGCGGGTGCTCGACACAGATGTGCAGCAGGCTCGGGTGCCACCCGGTTCGCGGCTTCCTGCCACGGCGCAGTCCCTGCAGTGGTTCCGGGACCCGGTCCGCTTCATGCGCCGAAACCGCGAGCGCCGCGGACCCAACTTCTCCGTCAAGCTCGGACCGCTCAGTCGCTGCAGCTTCATCGCCGACCCGGCGATGGCCTGGCAGGTGCTGACCGGCGATCCCGAGGTGATGAGAATGGGCTCAACGAACGGGATCTTCCGCCCGGTGCTGGGCGACCGCTCGCTGTTTCTGCTGGATGGTGAGGAGCACAAACGGCATCGGAAGTTGATCGCGCCCGCCTTCCACCGTGGGGCCGTGCGCCGCTACGAGGGCCTGGTCAGCGAACTGGCCGCCCGCGAGGTTGCCTCCTGGCCGCTGAAGACCGCCTTCTCGCTTCAGGAGCGGATGAGGGTGGTGACGCTCGAGGTGATCATCCGCGCGGTCCTCGGCATCGTCGATGAGAGTCGGGACCAGCTCCTGCGCCACCGCATCCACGATCTGCTCGACCTCGTCCAGAACCCGGTTGCGGTGTTGCCGGTCTTCCAGCGGGAGCTCGGTGGCCGCACCCCTTACGCGCGGCTGATGGCGTTGGTCACGGCGATCGACGCGATTCTCTTCGAAGAGATCGGCACCCGGCGCTACGACCCAAGTCGCTCCGACCGCGACGACATCCTCTCGATGCTTGTGCGGCCACAGCCGCACGAGCCCGGCTTCATGAGCGACCGCGAGATCCGCGATGAGTTGCTGACGCTGTTGATCGCGGGCCACGAGACCACCGCCACGGCGCTTTCGTGGACCTTCGAGCGCCTGCTCCGCAGTCCTCAGGCCCTGGACCGCACCCGGACCGAGCTCGAGGCCGGTGACGACGAGGCCTATCTGGACGCGGTCGTCCGCGAGACGCTGCGCCAGCGCCCAGTGCTGCCGATCGCCGCCCGCAAGCTGGCGGCCCCGATCGAGCTCGGACCGTGGGTCTTTCCCAAGGGCTGGACCCTGATGCCTTGCGTCTTCCTGATCCACCAGGATCCTCAGGTCTACCCGGAGCCGGAGCGGTTCCGGCCCGAGCGATTCCTCGAGCACGGCGGTCCCTCGAGCCGCGTCTGGCTGCCCTTCGGCGCCGGCCCGCGGCACTGCGTCGGCTCATCGCTCTCGATGATGGCGGTCAAGGTGATCATGCGAGGGGTACTCAGCCGGGCTGAGCTCGCGCCCGACCGCCCCGAGGCCGAGGCGATCGTCCGCCGCAACTTCACTCTCGGACCCGCTCGCGGCGCCCGGGTAGTGATGACTCGCCGGCTCGAGCCGCGGATCTCCGTCCGGCGCAGCGAGCCACTCGGCTTACCGCCCGCCGGTTGAGTCCTTTCAAGCAGGATTGGCGCCTTTACGGAGCGGGATCTGCGGTCTACACTCGACTGATGGTCGCCGGAGTGCGGCCAGGGGAGTTCTTGCGCGGATGAAGCTAATTGGTCGAAATAGAGGAGCCCAGGAATGGGAATCCTGCCGGTAGGAGAGTCGTCCTCGTTCGGCACGACCGGGGGTAACGCCCCGATCCTCGATGCCGGCGAGCACCGTCAGCGAGACAGCCCCGCACTCGCGCGAGCGCAGGGCTACATAGCCCTCGGAGGCGTGGCGCTGGGCTTCCTGGGCATCCTGCTGCCCCACCCGGACCATTTCAACGTGCCGGCACTGGCCTTGACCCAGACGCTGACGATGGTCTCGGCGTTGGTGATGATCGCGATGGCCTCGCGGGTTCCATCCTGGATGCTCGTTGTGACACCCGTGCTCGGCACGATCTCCGCCGCGCTCGGCGTGATCTTCAGCGGGGACCCGGTCAGTGCCTACGCGCTGTTCTTCTTCTGGCCGCCCTTCTACGCCTT
>JAQBGG010000070.1:0-2528 GCA_032122625.1 Acidobacteriota bacterium | reverse complement strand
CTGCCGAGAGCCCATCGGACAAGATCCGCATCCTCGTCCACCGCACCGAGGCGGTCGACGGCGACGAGCCGGTGTCGGTCGGTGTCAACGGGCGCACCATGCGCATCCCGCGCGGCGAGCCGGTCTGGGTGCCGCGGCCCTACGTCGAGGTGCTGGAGCACTCCGAGCGCATCATCTACGACCAGATCAACCTCCCCGATGGGCAGATGGAGCTGAGGCCGCGCAAGGTGCCGGGCATCCCGTTCTCGATGGCCTGAGCCTGGCGACGCTCGGTGCCGAACTTCCTCGAGATCGTCCGGCTGGCGGCACGCGAGAACGGCGCCTTCGATGGCGAGCTGCCGTTGACGACGGTCGGTGCCAAGGGGCGCGAGTTCAAGCTGATCGAGGAGTGCCGCGCCGCGTGGCGACAGATCCAGAACAGCCGCGCCGACTGGCTCTGGCTTCAGGGCGAGTTCCACGGCACCGACAACGGCGCCTCGGCGCTCACCGCCGCTGGCATCCCGCGCTACACGCCGGCGGCGTTCAACCTCGGCCGTCTGGCCCGCTGGGGCATCGACGACACGCTCAGCATCTATGCCCAGGCGGTCGGCCTCGCCGACGAGATGACCGTCACCTACATGCGCTGGCTCGAATGGCGGGAGATGTTCACCCGAGGCGTCCAGACGCCGTCGCGCCCGCTGTGGTGGACCGTCAGCCCGGCCAACGCGCTGTGCTTCGGGCCGACGCCGGACGCGATCTACGTCGTCCGCGGCCTCTACGACAAGACTCCGCAGGACTTGCCGACCGATACCAGCGTCCCGGAGATGCCGCCACGCTTCCATGACCTGATCTCGTGGTGGGGGCTCCTTCTGTTGTCGGAGACGGACGAGGCCAGCTTTCACACCGGGATTGCGTTGCGGCGGCGGCAGGAGCTGCTGGACGACCTACACCGCGACCAGCTCCCGCGGCCTGTCGCCGGCCCTGTTGCCGGCCCGCTCGCGTGACCAGCCGCACGGCGTTCTACCCGCTCCGCGGCGGCATGGACCTCGTCACGCCACCTATCGAGGTGGCGCCCGGCATGGCGATCGGTGGCAGCAACTACGAGGCGGTCGAGCGAGGCTACGGCCGCATCCCCGGCATCGAGCGGTTGGACGGGCAGCCAGCGCCGTCCGAGGCGGTCTATTGGCTGCTGCGGTTCAACACGGGCGGACCCGACTACGTCAGGGCTGGCGACACGATCCAGGGGCTCATCAACGGCGCCACGGCCGTCGCGCTGGCCGACGCTGTCGCGGCGTCCGGCTCCTATGCGGCCAGCACGGCCGTCGGCTACCTGGCGCTGACCGATGTGGTCGGCGCGTTCGCTGGCGACGGCTTCGAGGTTGTCGGCACGGGTCGGCTCGGCGTCGCGGCTGCCGAGGCGCAGGAGCGCGGATGGGTCGGTCCCGACGAGGACGAGGAATGGACGCAGCTCGCCATCGGTCTGGCGCGTGCCAAGATTGCCGCCGTCCCCGGCAGTGGGCCGGTGCGTGGCGTCTGGATCTTCCAGGGCACGCCGCTGGCCGTGCGCGACAACGCTGCAGGCACGGCTGGCATTCTGCACAAAGCCACCGCCTCGGGCTGGGAGGAGGTGGGCAAGCTTGACGAGCAGGTAGTTTTCGACTCAGGAACGATCGAGTTCACCGTCGGCGACGTCATCCAAGGCGGCACCAGCAGCGTCCTCAAAATCCTGAACCGGGTGATCCTGACGAGAGGCGCATGGAGCACCGGCGACGCGGCTGGCCGGCTGTCCCTGAAGGCCGTCAGTCTCGGCTTCCAATACCTCGACAACGAGCCGCTGGTCGGCGTCAACTTCCCAGGCGCGGCGGTGGCCACAACTGCCTCCACGCCGATCGTGATCCCGCCCGGCGGGCGGTATATGTTCGTGACCAGCAATTTCGCCGGCATCCAGAACGCGCCATCCGTCTACATGGTCAACGGCGTCGGCCGTGCGCTCGAATGGAACGGCTCCGACCTGATGGTGATCGACACCGGAGTCGGCCTCATCCTCGACAAGCCGACCCACATCGCGGCGCACCAAAATCAGTTGTTCCTCGGCTACCGCGGCGGCAGCCTCCAATACTCGGCCATCGGCAACCCCTACATATGGACGGTGATCGAGGGTGCCGGCGAGATCGCCTTGGGCGAGGACATCACCGCGCTTCTGTCGCTCGTGAAGGACACGCTTCTGATCGGCGGCAAGACCCGGATCTCGCTCCTCTACGGCACCACCACCGAGGGCTCGCAGCTCAGCATCCTGTCGGACGATTCGGGCGCCTTCCCATGGACGACGGAGCGGCTGAACCAGGCGATGTATCTCGACCGTGGCGGCGTTCGCGTTCTCAACGCGGCGCAGGAGTTCGGCGACTTCACACGCGGCACCCTGACGGCGCGGATCGCGCCGCTGATCCGGCGCCTGTCCGAGCGCGACATCAAGGCGGTGGCGGCGCTGCGGGCCGTCGAGAAGGAGCAGTACCGTCTGTTCCTCGACGACGGGACCGGGGTGTCGATCT
>JAQBGG010000069.1:0-19136 GCA_032122625.1 Acidobacteriota bacterium | reverse complement strand
TCGCCGAGTACCTGCGCGGCGCCGGCGTTGAATGCGAGCTTGATGGGCCCGATCCCGAGAGACTCAACCTGATCGCCCGGATCGAGGGCAGCGGCGCCGGGCCTTCGCTGATGCTGATGGGCCACACCGACGTCGTGCCGGCGCCGGACAGCGGCTGGAGCGTGCCGCCGTTCGCGGCCGAGCTTCGCGACGGCCGGCTCTACGGCCGTGGCGCCGCCGACATGAAGGGGGAGCTCGCCGCTCGGGCAGTTGCGCTGGCGGCGTTCGCCCGGGAGGGCGTCCAGCCCGCCGGCGACCTGGTCCTGATCGCTGAATCGGATGAGGAGCGCAACACCGCCGACGTCGGCGCTCCATGGCTCGTCCGCGAGCGTCCAGATCTGCGCTGTGACTTCGCCCTCAATGAAGGCGGCGGGCTGCTGCTCGAGCTTGCCGGCGGCCGCCGGGTGGTGACGATCGCCGTCGGTGAGAAGGTCGTCAGCTCCCTGCGTGTGCGCGTCTTCGGCCGCGGCGGCCATGCGTCGGTGCCCGGTCGGGCCGAGGACAACCCGTTGAGCCACGCCGCACGCGCAATTGAGAGGCTGCTTGCCTACCAGGCGCCGGCCCACGTTCCCGAGGGGCTCGCCGCGGCGCTCGGCACCGTCGGCGCGCCCGAGGGCGGGGTGGAGGAGACCTTCGCCTGGGCGGCCGCCGCACATCCCCACCTCGGCGACATGGTTCCGGCGATGTGCCGAAATACGGTGACGCCGACCGGCCTCGGCACCTACGAGCCGTCAAACGTGATCCCGCCCTATGCGGACGTGACCTGCGACGTTCGTGTCCTGCCCGGCGGGGGCGAGGTCGAGATGCGAGACCACGTCGAGGTGGCGCTGGGCGACGGCTTCGATTACGAGGTGGAGTTGCTGGAGCCGCCGAGCGGCGGCACGATCTCGGCCGCCGACAGCGACCTCTATCGGCTCTGCGCCGGGTTCGCCGCAGAGCGGGCTGGGGCAGAGCTGCTGCCGATCGTCTCGCCGGGCTTCAGCGACTCCCACTGGGTCCGCGACGCGTTCGGGACGATCGCCTATGGCTTTGCGCCGGTCTTTCACACCGGACCGGACGTCTACCTGAAGGGAATCCACGCCGCCGACGAGGCGCTCGACGTCGCCGACCTGGCCGAGATGGTCGACCTGCACCTGCGGGCGCTGCGGCTCGTCGGTGCCACCAGCCGCTGACGAGTCGCCGCTCAGCGTCCCTCGACGGCTCGGCGGACGGCCTCGCCGTCCAATCGGCGAGGGCGATCGCGCCCCCGTAGACGTGCCTTGCTCACAGATTGCTCACAATCTGGTAGTCTGCCGCCACCTTGCTGAAGCTCCCGCGCACATAGTGCCGGGGAGCGGGGGACCCAACTCGTTGGGGCGAATCACGGCCTGAGCGTCGTGTAGCGCCAGTCATTGGCGCGAGCCCGTCAGCTAACCCCGTAAGCAGTGAAAGAGATTTTCGTGAACCCCACCGGCGCTGTCGCGCATCCAAAACCGAAGATGATCGTGCTGGCCCTGGCCGCTGTGGCCATCGCCTTCCTGATCCTCGCGCTCGCCTCGACCGCTCTCGCCGGCTCCGGCGGCATCTCCACCGGCGGGGATGGCGGCGGCGCCAAGCTGACGAAGCAGTCATCGGGGAGTAAGGCCAAATACAAGAGGCTCTGGAACCGCGTCACCTCTCGTGATCGGCGCTGGGCCAGGCGGACCTCCGCCTGTGAGTCCGGCGGCGACCCCAGGGCGATCGGCGGCTCCGGTCGCTATCGCGGCGCCTTCCAGTTCATGAAGGCGACCTGGCGGGTCGCGCCGAAGTCACCGGGCGGCGATCCGATCGTCTACACCTACAGGACCCAGGCAGTCGTCGCCGTTGCGCTCAAGCGCCGTGACGGGCGCCATCACTGGCCCAGCTGCGGTTAGGACATCTGGCGACGGCACTCAAGGCCGCCGCGGCTGGGCCGCGACGTGCAATCGGGCGACCGCTGGTGATCTGCCCGGGGGGTGGGGTCGTTACGCTTTTCAACTATGTCTGTCAGGGCTCGACAACGGCGGCGGAGTTCGAAAGGCTCCGTCGGCCGGAAGGTGCTGCTCGCCTTCGGCGTGGGCTTCGCCTTCCTCGGACTCGCCCTGGCGGGGGGTGCGCTGTGGGTTCTGGACGTCGCCGCCAAGGCGCCGCCGATCGACACCCTGAGGCCGGCCGACAGCGGCGCCAACTCCGAGGTCTTCGACGCCTCGGGAAAGAGTCTCGGCTACGTGCAGAGCGACGTCCTGCGCGAGCCGGCGAGGATCAAGGACGTCCCGGACTCGCTGCGCCAGGCGACGATCGCGATCGAGGACGAGAACTTCTATGAGCACGGTGGGATCGACTACCTGGCGATCGCCCGCGCCGGACTCGAGAACTTCGAGGCCGGCGAGGTTCGTCAGGGCGCCTCGACGATCACCCAGCAGCTCGTCCGCAACCTCTACATCGAGGACCCCGAGGACACGATCGAGCGCAAGATCATCGAGGCCGAGATGGCGCGCGAGTACGAGGGCGAGCACAGCAAGGACGAGATTCTCGAAAGCTACCTGAACACGGCCGCCTACGGCACCAACAACGGCCGCACGGCGGTCGGGGTGGAGGCCGCATCCCAGGTCTTCTTCGACAAGAACGTCAAGGACATCGGCCTGCGTGAGGCGGCAATGCTCGCCGGCCTGCCGCAGGCGCCGACCACCTACAACCCCTTCCTCAACCCCGATGGCGCGGTCGAGCGCCGCAATCAGGTGCTCGACGCGATGGCGCGGCAGGGCTACATCTCCGAGAGCAAGGCGGCGAAGCTGAAGGACACCGGCCCCGGGCTGCAGCGCGGCTACCGCTACGAGCAGCGTGAGGAGCAGTTCTTCTTCGACTTCGTCCAGCAGGAGTTGATTGACACCTACGGCCTGAAGACCGTGCGCCAGGGCGGCCTCAAGGTCTACACGACGCTCGAGCCGAAGCTGCAGGCGGCGGCCGTGACGGCGATCGCGGCGCATCCGGTGACCAGCGCCGCCTCAGCGCTCGTCTCGACCAACACCGACACCGGTGACATCCTCGCGATGGCCTCCTCGACGAGCTACGACTCGAGCCAGTTCAACCTTGCCGCCCAGGGTGAGCGACAGCCGGGCTCCTCCTTCAAGCCTTTCGTGCTGACCACCGCGGTTGACGAGGGCATCGACCCCGATAAGACCAGCTACCCGGCTCCGTCGACGATCACCCTGAATCCGGATCCCTACACCTCGTGGACGGTGAGCGGCGGCGGTAGCGGCTCGATGACGGTGCGGGCGGCGACGGCGAACTCGATCAACACCGTCTACGCCCAGCTCGGGATCGACGTCGGACCCGAGGACTTCACCGAGATGGCGAAGAGGCTCGGAGTTACCTCCAAGCTCGACGGCTACTATGCCGAGGCGCTCGGCGGCACCACCCAGTGCTGCACCGTGCTCGAGATGTCCAACGCCTACGCGACGATCGCCAACGGCGGTGTCCACCATGACCCGAGCGCGATCCGCAAGGTCGAGTTCCCCGACGGCGAGACGGATGAGCCCGAGGATCTGACCGGCGAGCGGGTGATCAGCGACGGCGTCGCCTACACGGTCGCCGACGTGATGAAGGGCACGCTCGACTTTGGCACCGCCGTCGGTTACGACATTCCCTGCCCGGCCGCGGGCAAG
The DNA here is from genome assembly GCA_032122625.1 of Acidobacteriota bacterium. Taxonomy (GTDB): domain Bacteria; phylum Actinomycetota; class Thermoleophilia; order Solirubrobacterales; family 70-9; genus CAXMST01. Next base: position 15,435 of record JAQBGG010000069.1, on the reverse strand, counting down.
ACCGGCACCACCGAGGAGCAGTCCGACGCCTGGTTCGTCGGCTACACGCCGCAGGTCTCGACCGCGGTCTGGACCGGCAACCCCGATGCGCGCTCGCCCCTACCCGGCTACGGCGCCACGCTGTCGGCGCCGATCTGGCACGACTACATGCTGGTTGCCGCGACGAAGCCCTGCGACGACTTCCCCGCACCGAACAACCCCGCCGACTTGGCGCCCTTCTACAGCGATCAGACCTCTAGCTCCTCTGAGTACGACGAGGACGGAAACCCGATCGACGAGACGACCACCGACGGCACCGAGACGACCGATCCGGCCGCGCCAACCACCGACGCCGACGGTGACGGCTACCCCGACGGCGCCTACGCCCCCGGCGTGCAGCTCCCCGACAAGAAGAAGTAGCTGCGTCTACTCCTGCGCGGAGGAGCGCCGTGCGGCGCTCGCTTCGTCCAGGCCCCTGAGGACCTCTACGGTCGTCTCCCAGCTCATGCAGGCGTCGGTCACCGACTGCCCGTAGGTGAGCTCGCCGCCAAGGTCCTGTCGGCCCGACTCGAGGAACGATTCCAGCATCACGCCGACGATCGCGGCCTCGCCGCCGGCGACCTCGGCGGCGATCTCGGAGGCGACCCGGGGCTGGCGTTCGTAGTCCTTGCCGCTGTTGTCATGTGAGGCGTCGACGATCACCCTCTCGGGAAGGTCGACCGCCCGCAGGTCGGCCAGCGTCGCAGCGATCGAGTCGCTGTCGTAATTGGTCGCATCCCGGCCGCCGCGGAGGATGATGTGGCAGTCGCGGTTACCGGTGGTGTGCAGGATCGCCGAGGTGCCCGAGAGGTCGACGCCGGCAAAGGAATGCTGAGCGGCCGCCGCCCGGACGGCGTCGACGGCGACACCGATGTTGCCGTCGGTCCGGTTCTTGAAGCCGACCGGCATCGACAGCCCGGAGGCGAGTTGGCGATGGGTCTGGCTTTCGGTGGTGCGGGCGCCGATCGCGCCCCAGGCGACCGTATCGGCGATGTACTGCGGGGTGATCGGATCGAGGAACTCGCAACCGATCGGCAGCCCGAGATCGAGGACCTCGAGCAGCAACTCACGGGCCAGCCGCAGACCGCTGTTGACGTCGCCGGACCCGTCCAGATGAGGATCGTTGATCAGGCCCTTCCAGCCGGTCGTCGTCCGTGGCTTCTCGAAATAGACGCGCATCGCGATCAGCAGGTCGCCGAGCTCCAGGGAGAGCTCAGCGAGCCGTTGGGCGTACTCGTGCGCCGCGTCGACGTCATGGACGCTGCAGGGCCCGACGACCACCAGCAGTCGATGGTCCACGCGGTCGAGGATCCTGGTTATCTCGTCGCGGCTGTTGAGGACGTCCTCGACCCGCTCCGCCGGGAGCGGGTGCTCGTGCAGCAGCAGCGCCGGGGTGGCGAGGGGAACGACCTGCTCGATTCGCCGATCGCGAACCGACTGGACGTCGCTGAGGGAGTTCGGTCTCATCGACGGAAGATTGGCACCTGGGGCGCCTCCGGCGCGGTGCCGTCCGCGTCGGCGGCAGCCGGCTACCGGCAGCGATTGGGCCAGGCGTCCAGATCCGGCCGCCCCGCTCAGGGCCACCGAATCCGTGCCGATCAGGCTTCTGAAAGGAATCGCACCCGACCAGGAGGAGACTAGGATGGCTTTTGTTCGCAGCCCCCTTCCCGGCTCCCCCAGAGGGCGTCTCGAGAAGATTGCGCCAACGCGCCTGAGCAGGCGCCGCCGCCACCCCCAGGAGCGGCGATCAGTGCTTGCGCTCGAGGTCTCGAACGCCGACCCCACCGGTCAGATCTCGGTTGAGATCGAGGTTGCCGGCTCCGGTGCAGCCTGTTTTGAGACCGGCGCTCCCCTGGGCTCGGGCACGGTCGTTGCCTCAACCGTCGCGCCCGAGTTCGTCGCGATCGATCCCACCACGGTCCTGATCTCAGTTGGCGCTGGCCCGGGCTTCCACGAACAGATCGACTTCAGCGTCCTCGTCGCGGTGCGGGGCACCGGCGGCGCCGCTGCGGTCAAGCTCACTCTCGATGCGGCCCCCGGGACCAGCGTCCGGGCTGTGCTCGGTGCCGGCGGGGTCTGGAGCCTTGACTCAGGCACTGCGATCCTGCCTCTGCCGCCCTCCTGACGGCGGCGGAGAGCGGAGGAGTCCCCTCGGCCTTCAAGGCCTTCGGCCGGCGACGCGTACTTCGACGCCGTGCTTGGGCGCCAAGGTGATCCCACGCAGGACGATCGGGTCGGGCTCGGCTCTGACCGCCTCCAGCTGCACCGAACGGACCGCGGTTCGCAGCACCTCGGCCATCTCCGCCTGGGCCAACGGGGCGCCCACGCAACGCCGGATCCCGCCCCCGAACGGCAGCCAGGCGTATGACTCGGCGCCCTCGTCGAGAAAGCGCTCGGGCCGGAAGCGGTCCGGCTCCGGGTACAGATCAGGCCGCTTGTGGACCAGCAGGATCGCCGGGTAGACGCGTACCCCGGCCGGTAGCTCATAGCCGCAGACCGTCCGCGGAACCGTCAGCGTCCGCTCGGCGGCGTCGATCACCGGCCTGATCCGCAGCGTCTCGGAAACGACGGCCTCGAGATAGGACTCATCGCCGGCCTCGAGCTTCTCGCGGAGACGGGCCATAACCACGGGATTGTGGATCAGCAGGTCGAAGGCGAAGGCGAGACCGGTGGCCGTCGTCTCATGCCCGGCGGCGAGCAGCGTGATCAGCTGATCGCGAAGCTCGACGTCGCTCATCGGCCGGCCCTCCTCGTCGCGGGCTCGGAGCAGCAGGGAGAGCACGTCGGTGCGCTGCTCGAGGTCGGGGGCTCGGCGTCGCAACGCGATCTCCTCGTAGAGCAGGTCATCCGCCGCCCGCAGGCGGCGCTGCAGCCGTCCGCCGGGGCTCCACGGTCCGAGGTTCGCGCGTAGCGCATCCGGCAGCAGAAAGACCGAGCCCATGTCAAGAAGCGCCAGCAGCGCCGCCCGCAGAGCCCGCACCCGCTCGGGCTCGTGCACGCCGAACACCGCCCGGGAGATGACCTCGAATGTGAGCCGCCGCATGCGTTCACGCATCGGGAAGATCTCGCCCGGGCGCCAGCTTCCGATCTCGGCCTCGGCGGCGGCCGCGATCACGGCTCTGAACTCGCGCACGGCGTTACCCGCGAAGGACGGCAGCAGCAGCCGTCGCTGGCGCAGATGCCTCTCATCGTCCAGCGTAAGCAGGGAGTTGTGACCGAGGATCGGGGCCAGCGGAGCGTTCGCCTCGCCGGCGAGCAGGTCGGACTGATCACCGGTGAACATCGTCTTGATCTCGTCCGGGTCGGCGACGTAGACGCCGGTGCCGAAGCGCACCAGGCGAACGGTGAAGGCGTCCCCGTAGGCGCGGTGCCAGGCCTGCAGCGATTCCGTCGGTCGCCGGACGAGCCTCGCCGTGTTCGCGATTGCTCCCCCACGGGGGCCGGGCGGTAGCGCCATCCGTCGTTAGCTTGGGACGGCTGCAGGGATCCAGGCCCGAGGGAACGTCCTGGCCTCCATCGTCGGGCCCCACTCGGGGAACAGGTCTGTTGCGAGGCGGGCCGCCGGTCGGCCCTCGATCAGGTCGGTGAGGTCGCTGATCGTCAGCAGCAGGCGGACGGTCGAGCCGATCTGCAGGTCGGCGGCGTTCGGGTTCTCGCCGCCAATCACTCCGTCGGCGATCAGCTGGTCGACGTGGTCGAGCTTCTCGGGAAGCCCGGCCAGATCCGCACCGATCCTCTCGCAGGTGATGTGGTGGTACCTCCAGGCTCCGTGGATGAAGCGCATGGCGTGGTCGGTGCCCGCCGGATCGAGCGGCTCCCCGCCGTAGAGGACCCCGAGCAATTCCGGGCGAAAGTGGAGCGATCCCCAGCCGAGGCTCCGGCCCAGCGGTTGCAGCTGCTCGTTGCCCCAGCGGTCGGCGGCGCGGACGGCGTCGGCATTCACTTCCGGGTAAAGGGGTGGATCGGGCTGCAATTCGTCGAGTCGCTCGTAGATCGCGCTCGAGCCATGGACCGGCTGATCGCCGACGAGCAGGCCGGGGACGGTCGGGTTCTCCTCGCCGTAGAGCTCCTTCATCGTCTCGACATGGGGGCCGGGAGCGAGCTCGACCAGCTCGAACTCGAGGCCCTTGAGCTCGAGCGCCCTGCGCGCCGCCCGTGAGGGGTGCGAGGGGGCGAGGACATGAAGGGTCAGAGTCTCGCTCATGCCTGGACCCTAGATCACCGCCGCGGTGACCGCTCAGCGTGCGCTGATCCGGCCGATCGGCACGCCGAGCTTGTTCTTGTCGACGTTGCCGGTGATTCCACGGACGTTCCCGCTGCTGGTGAACTGCCAGATCGACCAGCCGCGGCCGGCCCAGTTCTCCGCCGGGACCGCCGGGCTGGGGACGTCGAAGTTCGCCACCCAGAGCCGGTATCCGCGGCGCGCGAACTTCAGCGTGTTGCCGGTCGCCCCCCAGCTGGTCAGGTTCGTGTAGATGATCGGCTTGACCCCGAGCTTGCGCTCCACCCTCTCGACCCAGATCCGGATCCAGAGCCGCAGCCGCTCCTCATCGAGCTCGGTGAAGGGGGACTCGACGTCGAGCACCGGGCGGAGATCGAAGCGACCCGCCGCGAGCACCGCCTTGCTGAAGATCCGGGCTTCCTTCTGCGAGTCGGCCTTCGCCAGCCTGCGCGTCCTGCCGGAGGCGAAGGCGCGGTGATAGGCGCCGATGGGGATGCCCGCCTCGCGGGCGCCGGCGAGGTTGCGTGCGTAGAAGTTGTCGGCGCCGCAGCGACCGGCGCGGACGAGACAGTCATCGCCGCTACCGCGGCTCGCCTGGGCGAAGGCGAAGGCGATCTTCGTTTTGCCGACGGCGGGCCAATCGATGCTGCCCTGAAAGCGGGAGATGTCGATGCCTCGCAGGCGTTTGGCATCGGCGGTGGCGGGAAGGATCCCGAGCAATACGAGCGCGACGATCGCGACGATCCTCACGCTCGCCCCCACCGCCGGCTGGGCGCGCCCTGTTGGTGCCCGGGCCACCGGGCAAGTGTTGCAGTCCGCGGTTCGATCATGGCTAGGATCGGCTCGTGGGCCGAGCATCGGATCAGGATCATCGAGAGACGGTGATCCTCGCCCGCGCCCGGGCGGTCCCGGAAGGCTTCGTCGCCGCCTACGGCGACCTCAGTCCCGGGGCTCCCCGCATGGCCGGGGCGGTGCTGGCCGCCTGCCGCGACCCGTCGGTCCCATGGCACCGGATCGTCCGTGCCGACGGCTCGCTGGCGATGGGCGCTCGCCAGCGGCGGTTGCTGGAGGCCGAGGGGGTGCCGTTTCGCGGCGGGTGGGTCGAGATGGAGGTTGTCCGCCTGCCCCCAGAGGCGTTGGACCCAGATTGAGCCCTGAGCCCTGAGCCGCGAGCCCTGAGCCGCGAGCCGTGCTCAACGCGTTGGCGCTTCGCCTCCGCTCAGCCGCCCGCCCGGGCCTCGATTACGCGCACGCGTTCGGCTCCGTCTCCGGAGCCACCCTCGGCGCCCGAGTGCAGCACCGAGGAATCGAAGCCGGCGCCGGCGAGGGCTGCCAGCGCATCATCGGAGTCCTCGAAGGGGAAGTGGATGTGGCCGCGGACGAAGGTCCCGAGCACCGCTCCGAAGACCGCGGCAACGGCGCCCACGTTGTCGCTGTGCAGGTGCAGATCCGAGAGGTAGATGCCGCTGCTGAACCCGCCGAGTGCCGCTGCGATCCGCATCCAGATTCCCTCCACCTCGCCCCGGGGGAAGTAGTTGAGCAGTCCCTCGGTGATCACCGCCAGGCCGCGATCGGGGTCGAGATCGTCGACGATGGCGGCAAGGCTGCGCGGGCCGTCGTCGCTGAGCGCGTCGAGGTCGACGACGCGATGGCGGGCGCCGGCCCGCGCCAGTGCCTCCCGCTTGCGCGCGGCCATCGCAGCCAGGTCCCCCTCGATGTAGAGGAGGTCGGGGTGCCGCTCGCTCATCCGCAGGCCCCGGGGTGACATTCCGGCCGCGACCTCGACCACCTGGCCGATGCGCCCAGCCTCGATCTCGGCCTCGAGCAAGGAGTCGATCAGGCGGTGGCGAGCGAGCAGGAAGCCGTCGAGTCTGACGCCGCCGCGGAACAGGCTGCCGAGCGCGAACAGGGGGCGCGTTGATTCGTATAGAAACCGGCCCTCGCGCGTACCGAGCGCCTCATGCCCGAGCCCGTTCCGCCGCCAGACCTCGCCCGTGTAGTGGGCCGTCGGACTGATCGCATCGGAGCGGCGGGAGCGCATCCGGCAACACTCTAGGGGGGCGCCGAGCCCCTGGCCCGCCAAACGCTCAGATGCGCGCGGGGGTGAGCGGCGCGCCGGCTACCTCGCCCTTGAGCAATCCGTGAACGGCGTCCACCGTTCCAGCCAGCGGCTGCAGATCCCCGATCACGCTGGGATCAGAGCAGAAACAGAAGGATCGACGGTTGCCGGGGCTACTTCAGCTTCTTGACGTCCTTCTGCAGCTGCTTGATCTCCTGCTGCTGGGTCGCCTCGTCCTTGCTGAGCTGGTCAACCTTGCCCTCCAGCGAGCTGATCCGGTCGGAGAGGTTGCTGATCTCGGACTCGTTCTTCGCCTGCTTGCCCTGGGCATTCTTCTCGGCCTTGCTGAGCTTCTTCTCGGCTTGCTTGCCGGTATCGCCCGCGGCAACAGCGGTCGCTTCGATCTTGTCGAGACGGCGGTCGAGCTGGCTCACCGACTGGTCTACCTGCGACTCCGTCGCTGAGTCGTTGCCGTTGTCGATCGCCAGCACCAGGGCGACGATCGCGGCGATCAAAGCGACGCCTCCCAGGCCGATCGCTGCCCAGCGCCATCCGTTTGAGGTCTCCTGCTGTTCATTCATGTCCGCAGCGTATTCCGGCTCCCGGCGGGAGTCGTGGATGGGTCTGTTCCGTCTGCTCTGCATCCGATCTGGACCGGGATCCAAGGGCCAGAAGCGGTTGAGTCACACCGTCCGCAACGCACCGGACCGCAACGCTCGTTGCAGTTTTGCCCTGCCGCCGCCGGGCCCCCTTCAATCCGGTTGATGAACGATCCGGTCCTGATCCTTGTCGCTGTGGCGGCCGCCTTGGCGCTGCTGCGAACGGCGGTCGCCTACGCCCGCTACCGGGCGGTCTACCGCTACGACGAGGAGGACCTCGAGGCGGCACGTCGCGACGCCGCCAAGCGCAGCCGCGGCGTTCGGGGCGGCAAGGCGGCTGAGCAGCTGGCGCCCTTCGGCCCCGCCTTCTCCACCCGCTTCGATCCCGCCGATGCCCGCTTCCTCGGCGCCCCGGTCGACTTCGTCGTCTTCGACGGTCTCTCCCGGGGCGAGCTCAGTGCGATCGTCCTGGTCGAGGTGAAGACCGGCTCCGCCCGGCTCAATGGAAACGAGCGTCAGGTACGCGAAGCGATAGTCGAAGGGCGCGTCGCCTACGACCTGTTGCGGATCTGATTACACCTACGCGAAGCGGCGGCGATGGCGGTCGCGTCGACCCGCGAGCCCGCCGGTGCCGCCTGCGATCATTACGCCGATGAGTTTCAGGTGGGGAAGCGCCGTGGGTTCAGCTTCCCGCTGGTCGGTGACCGCAGGTCGAAGAAGAAGGTTCTGGTCTGGGGCCGGGCGCCGGAGAGCGGCAAGGTCGCGATCCAGGTCAACAAGGCCGGCAAGGGCGGATTCAAGACGATCAAGAAGAAGATGGTCGGCGCCGGTGATGTCTTCAAGAACGTCACCAAGCTGAAGGGCAAGGGCAAGCTACGGGCCAAGATCGGCACGCAGAAGAGCCTGACCTGGAAGCAGGGCAAGAAGTAGCATCCGGCCGCGCCCCGGCGCGCCCGGGCGGGGTTCCGTGCTTTGAGCGGGCCCTGAGTCTGGTCGAAACGAGCTGAAAGGAAGCGAAATCCGCGGGATCGCCTCATTCTGTATTCGCCACCGCCGCCTTACCTTCGCGGCCTGGATCGCGGCGCTCGTCGTTTGCGTGATGGCCGCCGGGACCGCCGGTGAGGACTTCTCGACCAACTTCGAGCTTCCCGATTCCGACTCCGAGCAGGCGCGCTCGCTGCTCGAGAAGAGCTTCCCGACCCAGGCGGGCGACTCCGTCCAGGTCGTCCTGCGCTCGACCGACGGCCGGCTGACCGATCCGTCTCGGCAGGCGGAGGTCAGCAGCGTCCTCGAGACGATCGGCGGGCTCGATGGGATCGTCGCGGTTGACTCACCGCTTGCGCCAACTGGCGTCCTCTCTCCCGACGGCACTATCGGCCTCGCCACCGCGCAGCTTGATGCGCGCTCCTTCGACGTCAGCGACGAGACGGTCGATGGACTGCTCGACGCCGCTGCCACGGGCACCACCGACGGCCTCGAGGTTGAGCTCGGCGGCGATGCGATCCGCGATCGCCAGCAGGGCGATCCAAGCGCGGCCGAGCTCGTCGGACTCGGCGCGGCGATCATCATCCTCCTGATCACCTTCGGCTCGGTCGTCGCGATGAGCCTGCCGATCCTCACCGCCGTGATCGCGCTCGGGGTTGCGCTCAGCCTCGTAACTCTCGGGACCCATCTGATCGACACCGCCGACTTCTCCCCCCAGCTGGCAGCGATGATCGGGCTGGGTGTCGGGATCGACTACGCGCTCTTTGTCGTCACTCGCTTTCGCTCGGGTCTGCGGGCCGGGCTCGACCCGGCGGCTGCGGTCGAGGTCGCGATGGATACCGCGGGGCGAGCCGTGCTGTTCGCCGGGGCCACGGTCTGCGTCGCCCTCCTCGGGCTGTTCGCGATCGGCGTCGACTTCCTCTACGGCCCCGCTCTGGCCGCCTCATTGACCGTACTGGTGACGATGACAGCGTCGCTGACCCTGCTTCCCGCCTTGCTGAGCAAGGTCGGCACCCGGATCGACCGCCTCAGGCTGCCGGGGATGAAGGGGACCAGCCGGGAGGAGGAGGGGCGCCTCTGGTCACGGTGGAGCGTCGCGATCCAGCGGCGGCCGTGGACGGCGGCAATCGCCTCGGCACTGATCCTGATCGTGATGGCGATCCCGGTCTTCTCGATCGAACTCGGTAACGCGGACGCCGGCACCGACGCCGCCGACACCACGACCCGCAAGGCCTATGACCTGCTCGCCGAGGGCTTTGGTCCCGGCTTCAACGGCCCTCTGCTGGCGGTCAGCGATCTGGCGGGCTCCAGCGTGACTGGTGGCGATGGCGGTGAGCCGCTTGCTCGGCGTCTCGCCGCGATCGGCGGCGTCGCCGCAGTCTCCCAGCCGGTCAGCAACGATTCCGGCGATACCGAGCTGCTCACGGTCTTTCCGACGACCGGCCCCCAGGAGGTCGAGACCCGCGAGCTCGTCGACCGGATCCGCAGCGAGGCGCTGGTGCCTTACGACGAGGCCAGCGGCGCCGAGTCCCACCTCGGCGGTGAGACGGCGGTCACAAATGACTTTTCGACCTACATCGCCGGCAAGCTGCCGCTCTTCATGGGAGTGGTGATCCTGCTCAGCGCGCTGCTGATCATGGTCGCCTTCCGCTCAGTCCTGGTCCCGGTCAAGGCCGTCCTGATGAACGTGCTCAGCATCGCCGCCTCCTTCGGGGTGATCGTCGCGGTCTTCCAGTTCGGATGGGGAAACGAGTTGATCGGAATCTCGGACACTGCCCCGATCGCCGCCTTCCTGCCGGTCTTCGTCTTCGCGATCGTCTTCGGCCTCTCGATGGACTACGAGGTCTTCCTGATGTCGCGGGTCCACGAGGAGTGGGAGCGGCGTGGGGACGCCTCCGGCGCTGTCGTGCACGGTCTCGCCAGCACCGGTCGCGTGATCACCGCGGCGGCGACGATCATGATCTTCGTCTTCGGCAGCTTCGCGCTCGGTGGCGATCTGATCATCAAGCTGTTCGGCGTCGCGCTGGCCTCGGCGATCGCGATCGACGCCTTCCTGATCCGCAGCATCCTCGTGCCGGCGGTCATGGAGCTGCTCGGCGAGCGCGCCTGGTGGCTGCCGGACTGGCTCGATCGCCTCCTGCCTCGAGTGCGGATCGACAGCGAGGCCGCCGTCTCGGAGGCCGCGCCTGCCGGCGAGATACCGACCCGGGCGGTCTCCGCAGCGGGCGAGGGCCAGGGTAAGTAGCGGCGAGCTGATCGTCAGCGCAGTCAGCGCGAGATGGTTCAACGGCAGGGTCGTCAGCGTCCCTTCCAGACGGGCTTGCGCTTCTCCGCGAAGGCGGTGGCGCCCTCGCGGGCGTCCTCGGAGGCAAACACCGAGCCGGAGATTTCCCCCTGGCGGTCCCAGAACTCCTCCTCGGGCCAGCTGTACTGGGCTTCGATGATCCGCTTCGACGCCCGCAAGGCGAGCGGAGCGTTCTCGCTGATCCGCTCGGCGAGAACGATCGCCGCATCTACGGCTGTGCCGTCGGGGACCACTCGGTTGACCAGTCCCAGCTCGAGCGCCCGGGCGGAGTCGATCGGATCTCCTGTCAGGACCAGCTCCATCGCGATCCCGTGCGGTAGGCGGCGCGGCAGGCGCAGCAGGGCGCCCGCCGCGGCGACCAGGCTGCGCTTCACCTCGGGGACGCCGAACATCGAGCCCTCGGCGGCGATGATCAGATCGCAGGCCAGCGCCAGCTCGCAGCCGCCGGCCAGCGCGTAGCCCTCGACCGCGGCGATGATCGGCTTCTCCGGCGGCTTCTGCACGATCCCGCCCCAGCCTCGCTTGGGGTCGACGCCGAACTCACCCTTAACCAGAGCCTTGAGGTCCTGACCGGCGGAGAAGTTGCCCCCGGCGCCGGTCAGGATCGCGACCGAGAGATGATCGGCGGCCTCGAGCCGGTCGAGCGCCGCGGCGACTCCCTCGGCCGCCGCTTTGTTGATCGCGTTTCGCGCCTCGGGCCGGTTGATCGTGATCAACAGCACCCGGTCGCGCTCCTCGGTCAGCACCACTCGATCGCCTGCTTGCTCGCTCATCTCGCTCCTCCGCCCTCTCTGGGGGTCATGGCCGTGATCTGATCCGCAGTCTCACAGGGGGGCCCGCCGGCGGGACCGCGGTCCCGCCCTCTCGGGCCGCCGGTAGGCTGCCGCACGATGGTCAACGTCGACGCGACCAGCTTTCTGGTCATCGTCATAGTTTCGGCGCTCGCGGCGATGCTCTCCGGGCTGGCGCCGAGGCGCGTGGCGGTGCCTGTGGTCGTGCTCGAGATCCTGCTTGGAATCCTCGTCGGGCCAGAGCTGCTCGACCTCGCTCAGCCGGATCAGTTCACCCAGTTCTTCTCCAATCTCGGGCTCGGCATGCTGTTCTTCTTCGCCGGCTATGAGATCGAGTTCCAGCTGATCCGCGGCAGGCCACTGCGGCTGGCCGGGCTCGGCTGGGCGATGTCGCTGCTGATCGCCTACGGGCTGGCCGCCCTCTTCGTGCTGGCCGGTGACCACGACGGGCTGATCTTCCTCGGGGCGGCGATGGCGACGACGGCGATCGGAACGCTGATCCCGATCCTCAAGGACGCGGATGAGATGAGGACCCGTTTCGGCGTCTTTCTGCTCGCGGCAGGGGCCGCCGGCGAGTTCGGGCCGATCCTGATCGTGACCCTGTTCTTCTCGACGAAGACGACGGCCGCCAGCGCCCTGATCCTGATTGGGTTCATCCTGCTGGCCGTGATCGCGGCGCTGCTGGCGGTGCGCTCGGTCGGCCGCGGCTGGAATCTGATCGAGCGCTCGCTGGAGACCAGCGGCCAGCTCGGGATCCGGGCGACCGTGGTGATCGTCTTCGCCCTGGTCGCCCTGGCGACGGAGCTCGGGCTCGACCTTCTGCTCGGAGGTTTCGTCGCCGGGGTGATTGTCAGCCTCGCCCTGCGAGGGCGCGAGGTCGACGTGCTGGAGTCGAAGCTGGCCGCCGTCGGCTACGGCTTCCTGATCCCCTTCTTCTTCGTCTTCACCGGCATTGAGTTCGACATCGCCGCCCTCTTCGACAGCCCGCTGTTGCTCGTCGGGGTGCCGCTCTTCGTGCTCTGCTTCCTGATCGTCCGCGGTGTGCCGGCGATGCTGCTCTACCGGCGCGACCTGAACCGCAGGTCGCGGGTTGCGTTGGCGGTCTTCAGCGCCACCGAGTTGCCGCTTGTCGTCGCGATCACGACGATTGCCGTCGACAAGGGGGAGATGGGCTCCGGCACGGCGGCCTCGCTGGTCGGCGCTGCGGTGCTCTCGACCGCGGTCCTGCCAATGATCGCGCTGCGGATCAGGGCTTCGATGCAGAAGACCTACGTGGCATGACCCCAGCCAGGCCCCAGGCACCCGAGAGGCGGTTAGTGGCCAAAGAACTACCCTATTTGGGGTAGTTTCCGGCTTCCCCTTGACACGCTTGGTAAGTTTTATGTGTCGGTTCGCCAATACGCGGCGGCCGATCTTTTTGTCCGTTGAGGCGCAACCTGCCCCATGCCCCGCGCCTCCGGCTGAGTTTATCCGCCCTATCTACGCCTGCGAAGGAGTGACGACCACAAATATGCCGCCGACTGCCGAGATGCTTTTGCCGACCGAGACGTCCAAGGAGATCGCCGAGCGCACCTGTGCGCGCTGCGAGATGACCACCACCTGGATCCCGCGCAGCAAGCGCGAGAAGGTCCCGGCCAACTGGATCACCAAGAATGGTCAGGCTTACTGCCTCGCATGTCGTCGCGAGCTCGCTGTCGATGACGCGCTCGCGGAGATGGGCGAGAACGGCCCCCCCGCCGCCCGCGCCAAGATCCGCAGCCAGGCCGTCGTCGAGTTCGAGATCCGCCGCGACCCGGACAGGCGCGACGGTGACATCGCCCGTGCCTCCCGCTGCTCGGTGATGGCCGTCAGCAAGGCCCGCAAGCGCCTCGGCCTCAAGCGCGCGGTCTAACGCAAGCGGCGCTGAGCCGGAACAGTTGAGTGCCAACGGGGCGCCCGCGGGAAACGTGGGGGCCCCGTTTGTCGTTCGGGCCCCGCCGCCGCCCCAGGCATGGGCCGCTGGCCGAGGCCGGCTGCTTTTCCCCCGTGGTCGGTGGTTTTTGCAGCCCGGGTCCGCCTGCGAGGCGCAATACTGGCGCCGATGCAGATCGCGATCGCAGGAGCGACGGGCTCGATCGGTGCGCCGGTGGCCGCGGAGCTGATCAAGCGCGGCCATGGTGTCCGAGCGCTCAGCCGCCACTCCGAGCAGCACCCCGTCGACCTCGAGACCGGTGCCGGGCTGGCGGGCGCGCTGGAGGGCTGCGATTCGCTGGTCGACGCGAGCAACGGCGGCCCGGCCGAGAAGGCGGCCCGCGCGGTCCTGATCGAGGGCGGCCGCCGGCTGCTCGATGCGGCGGCCGAGGCCGGGATCAAGCACCACGTCTGCATCTCGATCGTCGGCATCGAGGCGGTGCCGCTGCCCTATTACCGGGTCAAGGTCGAACAGGAGGGGCAGGTCGAGGCCTCGGGCGTGCCCTACTCGATCGTCCGCGCGACCCAGTTTCACACCCTGCTCGACGGCCTCTTCACCGCGGCCTCCCGGTATCGGCTGCTGCCCGGAGGCGCCGCCAGGATCCAACCGGTCGACCCGATCCAGGTCGCCGAGGTGATCGCGGCCGTGACCGAGGGCAAGCCGACGGGCGGGCGCCAGACGGTCGCCGGCCCCGAGGTGCTGAAGCTCGGGCAGATGGCGCGCAGCTGGCGCGCGATCAGGGGTGTGCGGGCGCCCGTCGTGCGAGCCCCCCTGCCGCCGAAGCTCGGTCGCGCCCTCCGCGGCGGCGCCCTGACCGACGCCGACCCCGACCACCGCGGCACGGTCGGCTGGAGCGCCTGGCTGGTTCGCGCGCCCTGACGGCAGCTGTAGGCTGTGGGCTCCTCAGGAGCCGAAGCGGGCCACGATCAACGCCGGTCGTCGCTGGGGAGAGAAGATGAGCACGATCGAGACCGCTACCACCGCCGAGACAGCGACCACCGAGCAGCGCACCTGCATCATCGGTGCCGGCTCCAGCGGGATTGCCGCCGCCCGGGTCCTGCAGGAGCGCGGGATCCCCTTCGATTGCTACGAGCTCGGCGACCGCGTCGGTGGCAACTGGGTGTTCAAGAACATCAACGGCGTCAGCGCCTCCTACCGCAGCCTCCACATCAACACCTCCCGGGAGCGGATGGAGTTCCCCGACTTCCCGATGCCGAAGCGCTACCCCGACTTCCCCCGGCACGACCACATCGCCGAGTACTTCGACTCCTTCGTCGATCACTACGGCTTCCGCGACTCGATCCGCTTCGAGACCGGCGTCGACCGTGTCGGCCCGCGTGACGACGGCCGCTTCGACGTGCGGCTCAGCACCGGCGAGCAGCTCGTCTACTCGCACGTGATCGTCGCCAACGGCCACCACTGGGATCCGCGAATGCCCGAGCCCGCCTTCCCCGGCTCTGAGGATTTCAACGGCGAGCAGATCCACTCCCACGCCTACGAGGACGAGAAACAGCTCACCGGCAAGGATGTGGTCGTGCTCGGCGTCGGCAACTCCGGCATGGACATCGCCGTCGATGCCAGCTACCACGCCAAGAACACCTACCTGGCCCATCGCCGCGGCGCCCACATCGTCCCCAAGTACCTGTTCGGCAAGCCGATCGATCAGATCGGTGGCTCCGAGCGGCTGCCCGGCCCGATCCGTTTCTGGCTGATGGGCTTGCTGGTGAAGATGGCAAACGGCGATCCCTCCAAGTACGGCCTCAAGAAGCCCGACCACAAGCTCGGCCACGCCCACCCCACGGTCTCGGGCCGGATCCTCGATCGCCTCTGCCACGGCGCGATCAAGCCGAAGCCGAACATCGAGAGCCTCGGCGAGGACACGGTCCGCTTTGTCGACGGCACCGAGGTCCACGCCGACCTGGTCGTCTACTGCACGGGGTACAAGATCACCTTCCCGTTCTTCGACGAGGACTTCATCAGCGCGCCTGATAACCGGATCGATCTCTACAAGTACATCTTCAGCCCCAAGGTCGAGAACCTCTACTTCCTCGGCCTCGTGCAGCCGTTGGGGGCGATCATGCCGATCGCCGAGCGCCAGGCCGAGCTGATCGCCGAGCACATCACCGGCGGCTACACCCTGCCCGCCGCCGGCGCCATGGAACACGACATCTCCGTCAAGCAGCAGAAGATGAAGCGCCGCTACGTCGCCTCCAAGCGCCACACCATCCAGGTCGACTTCGACGACTACATGAAGGAACTACGCGTCGAGCTCGAGAGCTGCCGGCCGGTGGCCGGCGGGGCCCGGCTCGCCCACGCCACCGCCTGACAGGGTTACAACGCTGGGCCGCCGGCAAGTTCTAGCCGGCGGTGCCGCCGATGGCGACCACAGAGAAGGTGGTCGAGAAGGAGACGTCGCCACCCGTCTCATTACAGACCAGCTTGAAGTTGTTGACGCCCGGGTCGATCAGGCCGGAGACCGCGGTGAGGGCTAGGCCGTTAGCAAGCC
>JAQBGG010000068.1:0-17592 GCA_032122625.1 Acidobacteriota bacterium | reverse complement strand
TGGCGCGCCATCGGAAGCGGAGGATGGTACCGGGGGCTTGCCGCCGTGAGCGCTCCGATAATCGACCGTGTGCTCATCCGCGTGCTCAGCTGGAACCTCTTCCACGGCCGGGACGCGCCGCCGGATCGAGGTTTCCATAGCCACCGCTCACGCCTGCTGCGGAAGACCGTGCGGGGCGCCACCCACGCCCAGGTCAATTGCGACCTCTTCGAGCAGTTCGCGACCGTGCTCAGCGAAGCCGAGTGGGACGTCGCACTCCTGCAGGAGTGCCCCCCGCGCTGGGCGGAGTTGCTGGCGACCGAATCCCGGGCGGAGCCGCACCTGGTGCTCACCTCACGCAACCTGCCGCCGCCGCTGTCGATGTTGCAGTCGCTGTTCGCACGGCTCAACCCAGACCTGATCGCCTCCTGGGAAGGGGGCTGCAACCTGACGCTCGTGCGCGGCGAGCGCAGCCGCGGCCGGACGATCAGCGAACGGCGGGAGCTGACGCTGAGACGGCGCCCCGAGACCCGCCGGATGGCGTTCAGTCGACTGCGTTTCGGCCTCTGCGTCGCCAACCTCCATGCGAGCGGGGCTCGAGCGGCCGCCGAGCAGGAGCTGCGGGTCGCGGCGTATTCAGCGTTGAGCTGGGCCGGCGGTCAACCGCTGATCCTCGGCGGTGACTTCAACCTGCGCCCCTCCAGCAGCGCCGATCTGTTCACCAAGCTGGCGGACACGACGGGGCTCGGCGGCCCGACGATCGAAGGCTCGGTCGATCAGATTCTCGTGCGGGGACTGGACGTTCGCCAGGCGCCCGAGCGCTGGCCCGCCGAGCGCAGAGAGGTCCCCGACCCGACAGCGGTCGACCGCGCAACTGCCCTCCCGATCCGGCTCTCCGACCACTCACCGATCGAGGCCACCTTCGAGCTCACAGGGGTCACACCGAGGGGACCGGAGAGCGCGACGGACTGAGCGCCTCCCGGCCGCTGCGGTGCGATTGCCGCAATCTGGGTAGATTTCTGGACCCAGCGCCAACCAGATCCGGAGGACCACCGATGGCAGCCACGACTTCGAAGAGGAAGACGACACCCAAGAGGGCCGCGCCGAAGAAGGCCAAGAAGCCGGCAACGCGCAAGGCCGCGGCCAAGAAAGCTCCTGCCAAGAAGGCCGCACCGCGAGCCGCCGACCGAGCGGACAAGAGCGTTGAGGAGTTCCGCGATGCGCTGGAGCGCAGCGTCACCCTCTCCCGCGAGCGAATCCAGGAGATCGTCGACGACGCCGTCAAGCGCGGCCGGATGACCCGCTCCGACGCCAACAAGTTGGTGACCAAGCTGGTCGCCCGCGGCCGCAAACAGACCGAGGAACTGATGAAGGACCTGGAGAAGACCCTCGAGCAGACCCGCAAGGACTTCGAGCGGCGGGCGAAGAAGGCGAGCAAGGGAGTGCGCAGCCGGACCACGAAGGCCGGCAAACAGGCCCGCAAACAGGTCGGCAGGGCGACGAAGGCCGCGCGCGACGCAGCCGACGAGCCGCTCGCCCAGGCTGACAAGCTGCGTGCCCGAGCCGGCGCTCCGGGCTTTCCGATCACCGCCTACGACGAGCTGACCGCGGCCCAGATCAAGAGCCGGATCGGCGATCTGACAAAGGCGGACGCACGCAAGGTCCGCACCCACGAGAACAACGGCAAGGCCCGCAAGAGCGTCCTCGACGCGCTCGACAAGCGGCTCGCCGCCTAGCCGACCCGGCCGCCCCCGGGATCGGCCCTAAGCCGGGCTGGTGTCGAGCGCTGCTAACGATAGGTGGGATGGAAGCGACGACAACGGCCGCGGGCGGCGAACGGCCGCGGCGCGGCCACGAGCTCGAACTGAAGATCGACTCCCTCGCCCAGGGCGGGCGCGGGATTGCCCGCACGGGGACCGGCTTCGTCATCTTCGTCGCCGGCGGCCTGCCGGGCGACCGGGTCCGGGCCCGGATCGGCAAGTCGAAGAAATCCCACGCCGAGGCGACGGCCGTCGAGCTGCTCGAAGCGGGGGCGGAGCGGATCCCCGACACCTGCACCCACGGGGATGAACCCTGCCCCGGCGCGTCGTGGCAGGGGCTGCCCTACGAAACACAGCTCGATCACAAGGCCGCCCAGGTAAGGGAAGCGCTGCAACGCATCGGCGGCTTCGAGGACTTCGAGTCAGAGACGATCGTTCCCGCCATCGAGCAGTGGCGCTACCGGAACAAGCTCGAGTACTCGTTCGGGATCGATCGCGAGGCCCCGGCCGGCCTCGCCCTCGGCTTTCACGCCCGCGGCCGCTGGGACCGAGTCGTCGACGTCGACGACTGCCAGCTCGCCTCTGAGGCGAACAACGCCGCCCGCAACGACGTCCGCGATTGGGCCCGACGCGAGGTCGTGCCCCCCTACGACCGCACAACCCGGATCGGGGTACTGCGCAATCTGATCGTTCGCGAGGGACGCCGCACCGGCCAGATTCACACCCGTCTGGTCACCTCCCCGGCGACGATCCCCGAGCCCCCGACCGACCTGCACACGATCGTCATAGGTGACAGTGGCGGCACCAGCGGCCAGACCGGTGTGCTCGGGGAGGAATTCCTGCGCGAACAACTCTGCGGTCTCGATCTGACAATCTCGCCGACGGCCTTCCTGCAGACCAACACCGAGACGGCCGAGCGGCTCTATGGAGTGGCCCGCGAGTACGCCGCCCTTTCCGGCAAGCAGCGGCTGTTTGACCTCTTCTGCGGAGTCGGCACCATCGGTCTCTCGATGGCTGCCGACGCCGCCGAGGTCTGGGGCGTCGAGAGCCACGGCGCCGCGGTCGCCGACGCCGAGGCAAACGCCGAAGCGAACGGGATCACCAACGCGCAGTTCCGCGCGGCCGATGCCAGGCTCGGGGTCCGGCCACTGCTCGAGGAGGCGGGGAAGCCTGACGTCGTCGTAATCGACCCGCCACGAGCCGGGCTCTCCCAGAAGATCGTCCGCCGCGTGCTCGAGTGCGACGCCGACCGGATCGTCTACATCTCCTGCAACCCGACGACGCTCGCTCCCAACGCCCGCCAGATGGTCGACGACGGCGGCTACCGCCTGATTCGGGTGCGGGCCGTCGACATGTTCCCGCAGACGCCCCACATCGAGTGCGTGGCGCTCCTGGAGAAGCAACGCTGAGCGCGGCGCGAGGCTTCGGCGTCGTCGGCGGCCTCCCCCGCGACGTCGCGGCGCCGCTGGCCGGCCGCTGCGCCGAGCGTGGTTATTCCTCGCTCTGGGCGACCGACCACCCCACCGCGGATGGACTCGGCACGCTTGCCGCGCTGGCGACGGCGGCCACCGATCTCGAGCTCGGGGTTGGGATCCTCGCTCTCGACCGCCACCGTCCCGATGCGATCGGCCGGCGGGTGGATGAACTCGGCCTCGACCCCGAGCGCCTCCTGCTCGGCGTCGGCGCCGGCTTCTCGTCGAGACCCCTGACTCTGATGCGCAGGGAACTGCCCGAGCTACGCGCCGCCCTGCCCGGTGTGCGGCTGATTCTCGCCGCGCTCGGACCGAGGATGTGCGAGCTCGCGGGTGCCGGCTACGACGGTGTCCTTGTCGACTGGCCAACCTCCGCCTCGGCCGAGCTCGCGGCCGCTCGGGTCGACGCAGGTGCGGGAGCCGCGGGCCGCACCGTGCCGCCGGTGCTGGGATACGTCCGCGCCGCGGTCGGCGCCGACGCTGAGACCCGGCTGGCCAAGGACGAGGGCTTCTATCGTGGACTGCACGGCGGCTACCGGGCTCATTTCCAGCGACTCGGTGCCGAGTCCGGCGCGGTCGGCGTCCAATCCGATCGTGAGGCGGAGATCGGCCCAGCCCTCGCCGACTACAAAGCCCTCGACCCGCTGATCGTCAGGGCGCTGGCGCGGCCGAAGCTGGGCCCGCTGGTGAGGCTCGCCGAGGCCGCCGCGCCGAGGCCGCCGGGGCTCTTATTGGTTGGGAAGCGGGCTGCCGGCGAGGAACAGGAGCCAAACCCAGAAGGCGGCTGAGACAACGAGGGTCGTTACGACGAAGACCCGCTCGATGCCGCCGACGAGCGGATTACGGCGCTGGACCGAGCGGCTGTCGGTCATGCCTCGCATCCAGGGCTCGCGCGCCGTCCCCCGCTGCGTCTCACTGCGGATCGCCGGGTCCGCTTTGCTCATCATCCAGCCGGCCAGATAGAGCACGCCAACATAGGTGGCGATGATCCCGGCCATAACCAGCATCGCGACGGAGAAGTTGAGCGTCGTGGCACCCGAGCCTCCCTGCACCTGGGATCCGATCCAAAGCCAACCAAGCGGCACGCCGAAGCCGATCACCGCGGCCGAGACCACGGTCACCGCGAAGGTCAGAAGTTCTTTCAGCGGGCGCACTGGCCTCCAAACCTACCCCCCCGGGGTCGCCCGATCAATAAGGAGGTAGGTCCGCGTACCAATCGCCGAGCGCCCTGAAGGCACGCCAGAAGTCCTGCTTGGGCTCCTCGGCGTCGAGCGAGCCGTCGATGTCCGGCGTGCAGATCACATCGATCGACGGGGTAAGGCGCTGCACCTGCCCGGGCAACGGCTCAACTGTGCGGGCAAGGGGAATCTGGACGTCGTTGAGGCAATCCAGCGCCGCCTCGCCCATGACCACGATGCAGCGCGGCTCGATGATCGCGATTTCCTCGACCACGCGCGCGACGCACTCCGGCTCGGCCGCGCTGGGGTCGGCCAGCGGGCATTTGACGCAGAGCGTCCCGTAGACAGCGAGCGGGTCCACCGCCAGCCGCTTCAGGCTCTTCATGATCGCGGTGCCGGCCCGCCCGTAGTAGGCGACCCCTTCCTCGATCTCGGCCGCGCTGGGCGCGTACTTGAGCAACATCACATCGGCCTGAGGATGGCCGGAGCCGAGCACCGGCATCAGGTTGCCCCGGGCACACCCCTGGCATTCCTGGAGGCGGTGGGTGAGCTGGTTCAGCTCACGGATCGCCCGCTCGAGGTACTTCTCTTTGATCTGATCTTCGGTGGTCGGCACAGCGGGGGAACGTTTTGACGGTGAGGCCCCCTCTCCTTTCGGTTGCACCCCGTTATCCCTCCGTGAATCAACTCTTGCCGCCGGTGGCGGCCCCGCTCTTGCGTTGCGATTTGCCCCGCCCCCCCTGCTTGCGGCGGCCGCCCTGTACCGGCCGCGGGTTGCTCACATGCTTGCGGCCGCCGGCCTGACCGCTGGCGGCCTGCATCCATTTCAGGGCCTGGACGTAAACCAGATTCTTGTGCTTGCGGACGATGTCAGCGGACCGCATCGCCTCGAGGAACTCCTCCGCGCCCTCGAAGTCGTGGAGGCGGATCCGAACGCTGCCGAGCGCCTGTGCGACGTGGCCGTCGGAGCCGGCCCCGGGGACGATCCGGTACTTGGCGGCGAACCGCTCGGCCTCCTCGTTGAAGGTGCTGAACGCAACCCGCGGGTTGAAGACCTCGAGAATGTCGATCTCCTCGACGATGTCAAGCAGGTGCTCGTAGTCGGGCACCGAGTGCAGGCGGTCGAACGGATGCGGGACGTAGACGAGTCCCTTCTGGCGGCGGATCTCATCGATCGTCTCCCTCATCGTCATCCCGCGATCGATCTTCTCCTCGAGGAAGAGCCCGATCACCTCGCCCTGTTCAGCGGTCTTCACCTCCTCGCCGACGATCACCTTGATGCCGCCGTCGCGGGCGGCCGCATCGCGGGCGGCGAGGGCCCCGCTTATCTCGTTGTGGTCGGTAACCGCGATCGCCCCCATGCCGCGATCCTTCGCCGTCTCCAGCAACACCTCGACCGGGGTTGCGCAGTCGTTCGAGTGATCGGTGTGCATGTGCAGGTCGCAATCGATCGTCGCGCGCGACGCGATCCGCCTGCGAACCGCCGGCCTGCCAGAGGGGTCGTGACGGCGAGCGGTAATCCGGTCGTAAATCTCCTCGAGGTCATCGGTCACCTCACCCCAGCCGCGGGCTCGTGCGCCGGCGCTGCGTCCGAGCTCGGACCGGAGCTCGGGGCTCGCCACGAGGCGCTCGAGTTGACCGGCGAGGGTGATCACGTCGCCGGCCGGGAACATCAGGCCCGCCTCGTCCTCTCCGAGGAGCTCTGAGTAGGGGTCGATCTGCGAGGCGACGGGAATCGTGCCGGACGAAAACGCCTGGCTGATCAAACCGGGCGCCGGCCGGGGCCCGCCCGAGGTGATGCAGACGACGTCCGCCGCGCTCAGAAGCTCCTCGGCGCCCGATTGCTTCGGGCGCACGAAGCGCACGCGCTTCGCCAGATCGCGGTTGATTCGCGGCGTCGGCACGCTTTCGTCGCCGATCCAGACGGCTGCCTCCCAGTTCCCCTTCAAGGACAGCTTCCGCAGGGCGCGGATCGCGATCCGCAGGGCTCCACGCTCCTCCCTGGCACAGTAGGCGATCCGCACCGGACGCTCGGCGCCAACTGCGGGAAACGGCCAGACCCCTTCAACCGCGTCGGCGCCGCCGGGGACGATCGCGTATGAGCCGGCGAAGTAGCGGCTCATCAGCTCACGGGTCGCTGCGCCGACGACGGTCCGCTCATCGAGCCGGCCGAGGAAGATCTCGACCAGGGGACGAGCCACCTGTGTCGAGAGGATCCGTTCCGTCGGCTCGTGGAAGCTGCCGACGTTCAGCGCTCGGGAATAACGCAGAGCGCCCGAGGCGGCGCTCGGAGCGAACGGGTCGTGGACGTGGACGACATCGAACTCGATCGAGGTGAGCAGCCGCTCGAGCGCGCCACCGACGTCGAGCGGCAGGGGCGCAGCCCGCGGCTTCTGGGCCCGCGGCATCGGTATCCCCTGACCGATCGCGACGATCGGGCTGTTGCTCGCGGCCAGCCGGGCGCCCTTCCACCCCTTGCCGAAAAGCCAGCGCTGATCTGGATGCGAATGGTTCAGGGCCTTGGCCGATTCCCGAACCTCACGCCGCGTGGCGACCGGGGCCGCGACAACGACCCGGTGACCGCGCTCGGCGAGCTCGGTCGCTGTGCCCGAGACGAAGTCATTGACCTCATCGTGTGGACCCCAGGTGTATGGGGTGACGTGGGCGATCGTGAGGCGGGGACTCCGGGCCACGCCGATCAGGATAGTTGCCTGACCTCGACCGCCCCCCTGCGGGGTCCAGCCGAATCGGCCGGAGAATACGATGGGAGACGGGCGACGATCAGGTTGTCCACCGTCCGAGGCGAGGAGAAGCAGATGAGTAACTACGACTACGTGATCGTCGGCGCCGGCTCGGCCGGATGCGTGCTGGCCGCAAGGCTGAGCGAGGATCGCAACACAAAGGTGCTCCTGATCGAGGCCGGAGGCAAAGACCGCTCGCCGAAGATCAAGATTCCCGCCGCCTTCGCACAGCAGTTTCAGACGAAGCTCGACTGGAACTACGAGACCGAGCCCGAGCCCGGCTGCAACGACAGGCGCCTCTACATCCCGCGCGGGAAGAGCCTCGGTGGCTCGAGCTCGATGAACGCGATGCTCTACGTTCGCGGCTGTGCCGCCGACTACGACGGATGGGCCGCCGACGGCTGTGAGGGCTGGAGCTGGGAGGAGGTATTGCCGTACTTCAATCGGTCCGAGCACCGTGAGGGCGAGACAAACGGAAACCGCGGCACCGGAGGGACGCTGAACGTCGCCGACCCGGTCAGCCCGCGGCCGCTGACCGACCTGATGATCGAGGCGGCTCGCGCGAATGACTTCCCGCTCGACCCCGACTACAACGACGGTCAGCCGGACGGTGTCTGTCGAGTACAAACGACGACCAAGAACGGCCGCCGCTGGAGTGCCGCCGACGCCTTCCTCAGGCCGGCGCTGAAGCGACCCAATCTCACTGTGCTGACCAAGGCGACCGTACTCGGGCTCGAGTTCACAGGCGAGCGGGTGACCGGCGTCCGCTACTCCAAGGGGCGGCGCGCGACGACGGCGATCGCCACTGCCTCTCGTGAGGTGATCCTCTCGGCGGGAGCGATCGGCTCACCACAGCTGCTTTTGCTCTCCGGCGTCGGCCCGGCCGACCAGCTCCAACGGCTCGGCATCGAGCCCCGGATCGATCTGCAGGGCGTCGGCGAGAACCTCCAGGACCACCCCTACGTGGTCGGCATCTGGGAGTCGGTCGTGGGCGACTCACTGCTCGACGCCCAAAAGCCGCGGGCGATGCTCGACTTCCTCCTGAACCGGGAGGGCCCGTTGACCTCGACCGTCGCCGAGGGGTTCCTCTGGACCCGCGCCGACCGGGAGGCCACCGCGCCCGACCTGCAGTGCCATCTCGCCCCCGCCTACTTCTCAGACAACGGCTTCGAGGAGAGCGATGAGCACGCCTACACGATGGGGCCGGTGCTGATCGCGCCGAAGTCCCGGGGACGGCTCTGGCTGCGCTCGGCCGACCCCGCCGCCAAGCCGGCGATGCTCGGCAATCACCTGACCGAGCAGGCGGACGTCGACGCGATCGTCCACGGGGTCAAGCTCTCGCGCGAGCTCGCCGCCACCGAGCCCCTCGCCTCGGCGACCGGCCGCGAGATCTACCCGGGGGCCGCCGTGCAGACGGACGAGGAGATCATCGCCGATGCCCGCGAGCGAGTCCAGCTGCTCTACCACCCGGTCGGCACCTGCAAGATGGGGACCGGCGACGACGCCGTGGTCGACTCCGGGCTCCGGGTCAGGGGGGTTCAAGGATTGCGAGTGATCGACGCCTCGGTGATGCCGACGATCACTCGCGGCAACACCAACGCGCCGACCTACATGATCGCCGAGAAGGGCGCTGAGATGGTCAGGGAAGCGGCCTGATCAGTCGGCGGCAGCGGACGCGTTCTGCCGCGGCGGCTCGGGCGTGATCAGCGCCACGGGCAGCCCGAGGCCTGCCTGTTTGCGAATCGTGGCGATCCTCCTCCCGGGCTGAACCGCGTCGCGAACCGAGCCGACCAACTCACCGAGTTCGGCGACGGCGAAATCGAGATCGGTGACAGTCACGGTAAGACCCCAGAAGCGGGCCGCCCCATCCGGGCCTACCTGATCGGCGGGCACCTGGACCACCTCGGCTATCAGCTCGCCGAAGCGGAAGAACGCCTGCCGAAGCTGCTGTTCGGGCGGGCCGACCTCGCGGATCCGCCGGCAGCGGACCCCAGCCGCCTCGAAGGCCGCGATGGTGCGCTCGAGATCGGGTGTGAAGACGACCAGATGGTCGATCTGAAAGGCCGTGTTGGGGTGCCCGGCCGGTGCTCCGGCAGCCCCTGAGGCAGCGGCCGTCGGCAGTCCGTCGAAGTCGGTGGCGCTCACCCCGCCCAGCGTCCAGGCGGCTAGTCCTCCCTTCCCTGGAGTGCCGTAGTCAAAGCCAAGCACCGTGGACCCGAGCCGCAGCCGCTCGCCGCTGGGGTCGAGCTCGAAGCCGGCCGCAGCCCAGGCGCCGGGATCAGCGCTCAGGTGCAACTCGGTGATCTGCGGGCGAACGTCGCTCACGGCGGCGAGACTACTCGGCCCCTGGCGGGCAACGGTCGCTCGGCGGCCGGGGCGGCGTTACCCTGGAGAGGTGAGTAAGTCAGAGGCAGAGAGCGAGTGCCGTCGGCTGGCGAATAGCCACCCAGATCGGGGCACCCACCAGTGGTTTCCCCGTCGCATCGAGGGCGACGACTGGGCGGTGGTCAAGGTCGAGCTGGCACCGAACAAGCCACTGACCCCAGAAACGCGGGCCGAGCCGAAGCCCGCGACCGCCGACGACCCTCGTTCGGCCGCAATGCGCGACATCGGCCCGAACGTCGGCCCCGTCTAGCGCCCCAGCGAGATCCGGCTGTCTCGCCGTTCGCATGGATCGAGGCTCAGACCTCGGTCTTGACCTCGGTCTGGCGCGACTCGACGTCCTCCTTGGCGCGCTCGATCGCGGCCTGGCGGGCGTAGGTGCCGATGAACTCCTCGGTCTGCTCACGCGCGTCGTCATCGGGACGCTGCGAGTGCGGGCTCTTCATCAGGTAGGACGAGGGAGCGTCGAGCTGGCCGGCGATGCCGTTGTTGAGCGCCAGCTTGATCA
Source organism: Acidobacteriota bacterium (assembly GCA_032122625.1). Classification (GTDB taxonomy): domain Bacteria; phylum Actinomycetota; class Thermoleophilia; order Solirubrobacterales; family 70-9; genus CAXMST01. The sequence continues at coordinate 7,572 of JAQBGG010000068.1, read as the reverse complement.
TCCGCACGGCGTCGATCACGACACCGGCCGAGTTCGGGCTGTCCCAGACCTCTAGCTTGAGCTCGACGTTGAGCGGCACGTCGCCGAAGGACTTGCCCTCGAGGCGGATGTGTGCCCACTTGCGATCGGTCAGCCAGGCGACGTAGTCGGAGGGTCCGACGTGAACGTCCTCTTCGGGAAGATCGTGGCCCATGATCGAGGTGACCGCGTTGGTCTTCGAGATCTTCTTCGAGTCGAGCCGTTCACGCTCGAGCATGTTGAAGAAGTCCATGTTGCCGCCGACGTTGAGCTGCGAGGTCCGCTCGAGGCGAACGCCACGGTCGTGGAACAGACGGGCCAGCTGACGATGCACGATCGTCGCGCCGACCTGGGACTTGATGTCGTCGCCGATGATCGGCAGACCGGCATCCTGGAACCGCTGGTCCCAGTAGTCCTCGCGGGCAATGAACACGGGCAGGCAGTTGACGAAGCCGACGCCGGCCGCCAGAGCCTGCTCGACGTACCACTTGGTCGCCTCCTCGGAGCCGACCGGCAGGTAGCAGACCAAGACATCAGCCTTGGTCTCCCTGAGGATGCCGACGATGTCAGCGGTCTCACCGGGAGCCTTGGTGATCCTCTGCTTCAGGTATTTGCCGAGACCGTCATGAGTCATGCCGCGATGGACCTCGATCCCCATCTTGGGGACCTCGGCGAACTTGATCGTGTTGTTCTGACCCGACCAGATCGCGTCGGAGAGATCCTTGCCAACCTTCTCGGAGTCGATGTCGAAGGCAGCGACGAACTCGATGTCCTTGACGTGGTAGCCGCCGAGGTCAACGTGCATCAGGCCAGGGACCTGCTCGCTGGAATCAGCCTCTTGGTAGTAGTGGACGCCCTGGATGAAAGAGTTGGCGCAGTTGCCGACGCCGACGATCGCGACGCGTACCTTGCCGTCGTCGCTGCGAGCGGGAGTGGCGGTATCGCCGTGGGTCTGGGTGCCGTTGGTAGTCATGGGTGTGCGAAAGCCTCCTGTTGGATGGCGAGTCAATGCCGGAGCTGGGTACAGGCTGATGCGCGGGCCGGGGAAGAAGGCTTCCCAAGGAGGCGCAATGCCGGATCGGCCTGAATGACACCACAGATGGTGGTTGGTTACAACCGTTCCGAGGGTTTATCCGGCATCAATCGGTCGCTGAGGGGCGAGATCATCGTTCAAGTTTGCGCAGTTCGCCGCGCACGTGCCAGACGCGCTGCACGGTGGTCAGCGCCGTCAACCCCGCCATCACGTAGATCGCCGCCGGCAGCAGGTCGACGTCGTTGATCAGCTCACCCTCTGCGAACAGGATCCCGGCCGAGAGGATCACGACGCGCACCGGCCGTGTCGCGATCCCGACCTTGCACTCGACCCCGAGAGCCTCGGCCCGCGCCCGCGTGTAGCTGACCATCAGAGAGCCGAGCACGACCAGCACGCAAACCGCGGCGGCGACATCCTGGCCACTATCGGCGAACTGCCAGGCGATGGCCGCGATGACAACCCCCTCCTCGACCCGATCCAGAGTCGAGTCGAGAAACGCTCCGAACAGCGACCCCTTGCCCGACATCCGCGAATAGCGACCGTCGAGCGTGTCCATGATCGAGCCGACGATGAAGGCGATTGCCGCGAGCACGAAGTGGCGCTCGAGGATCAGGGCCGCGGCGGCGACGTTGAGCACCAGTCCGGTCACCGAGATCGCGTTCGGGGTCAGCCGCGAATCGATCAGGCGACCGCGCGCGTAGTCGGCCAGCTCGCCGCTGGTGCGGACCCCGCGGAGCTCACCTCCGACCGGTCCCCGGGAAGCCGGCTGCTCACTCATGGATGGGAACCTATCCGCCCGGAACGCCGAACGCGTGCAGCCATCACCCGGTCAGGCCGGCACAGGGCGGAAGGCCCAATGCCCCGGCCGCCGCGGCGCGAGCAGTCTGTGGGCGACCAGCGCTGAAGCAACAGCAACCGCGGCGCCGGCGGCTGCATCGAGCCAGAAGTGGTTCCCGGTGACAACGACCACGAACAGCACCGCGAGTGGGTAGATGGCCCAGAGAGCCTTGCTGATCCGGCTGCGAACGAGCATGAAGGCCGGCACGGCGATCATCGTCGCGAAGCCGATGTGCATGCTCGGCACGGCCGCGTACTTGTTGACCAGCAGGCCAACCGAGTCGGAATCGGTGTTGACCCCTCCGAAGCTGGCGATCGTGTCAATGAAGCCCTCGCCGGCGAGGAGCCGGGGCGGCGCCGTCGGGAAGATCAGGTAGCCGGTCAGGGCGATCAACATCGCGACCATGAACATGTTGCGCACGAAGTAGAAGTGCTCATTGCGGAACAGGTAGAGCCAGGCGAGGAAGCTGGTCGTGATGATGAAGTGCGAGTTGACGTACATCCAGTTGGCACCGTCGATCACCCAGGAGAAGTTCAGCATCGCCGACTGCAGGCCGGGCTCGAAGAAGAGCCCGAGAGAGCGCTCGATGTCGATCAGCCGATCGGCGTTCGCAAAGGCGGTCGCGCTCTTGGCCTCGGAGAGGCCTCGGACCACCTGGTATCCCTGGTAGACGGAGAAGAAGAGCGCGAACTGCAACAGGAGGTCTGGCCAACCCCGAGGCAGCCGGCTTCCGACGTAGGAGATCGGACGCGGCATGGCGCGAGATTGTAGTGGTCACTCTCGCGAGCGGCAGAGGAAGTCAACGACCCGACCGACGAGTTGAGGCTGGTCGATCCAAGGCCAATGCCCGGCGCGATCGAGCTCGAGCAGCTCGGCATTCGGCAGGCGCGCGGCGAAAGCACGGGCGAACCGCATCGGGATATAGGGATCGTGCGCTCCCCAGACCACCAGCGCCGGGCAGTCGAGCCGCTCGAGCTGGGCGCCGCCGGCCTCGAGCTTCTCGGGGTCGGCCGAGCGGTAGAGGCGCAGGACCGCCCTCTTCATGCCCCGGTCGTAGTGCTCCCAGATCTCCCCGAGGAGTGGTGCGGGCAGGGGCTCGAACCCGGACCGTGCCTGGCGCAGCGCGAGCCGAACGGCCGCCCTGGTCGTCGTCGCGTTGAGAAGCTCGCCGGCGCCGCGAGTGCGCCAGATCCTCGCCACCCAGTGCCAGCGGTATCCGGCCAGCAGAGGCACGGCGTCGATCACAACGAGCCGCTTGATCCGTGCCGCCCGGCGCTGTGCGGGATGGAGCGCGATTCCGCCCCAATCGTGGACGACGAGGTTGAAATCGCCCTCGATCAACTCGTCCATCACCGCACCGACGAAGTCGGCGTACGAGTGCATCGATGAATCGAAACGCTCGACTTCGACTCGCTCAGAGCGGCCGAAGTTGGGCAAGTCGATCGCCAGGCCAGGGCCCGGCAGCGCTTCGAGGAACGGGATCCATTCATACGAGCTGGTCGGGTTGCCGTGCACGAAGAGGGTCGGGACACCGTCGCCGTCGGTCCGCCGCAGAAAGGTCCGAATCCCGGCCACAGGACGCTCCTGCTCGCAGATCTGAGACACCGGACTCATCGGCTCAGATCCTATGCTTCGAGCGTGGCGAGAGGCGACCCCGACCCCGCGCGCATCGTCTGCCTCGGCGAGGCGCTCGTCGATCTGATCGGCGAGCCGCCGGGACAGGATCCGGAGCACTTCGGGGTCCACTTCGGCGGCGCCCTGGCGAACGTCGCCGTCGCCGTCGTCCGTCACGGAGCCCCGGCAGCGCTCGCCGGTGGTCTCGGCGACGACGGTTTCGGGCACCTACTCCGAGGCCGTCTTCGCGAGGAAGGCGTGGCCCTGAACCACCTGACCCTGCTCGAGGACATGGCAACCCCCTTTGCGTTCGTCCGTACCGAGCCTTCCGGCGATCCGAGCTTCGAGCTGCACGGGGCCGGGATCGAGGCCGGCGTCGCCTCACTGTCCGGTAACGAGCAGGAGCTGCTCGCCGGAGCGGCGGCGCTGGTGGTCGGCTCCAACACCCTGACCACCGAACCGGCTAGGACAGTCACGCGCAGGGTCGTCGACGAGGCGGGCCGAGCTGGAGTTCCGGTGCTCTTCGACCCGAACCTGCGGCCGGGACGCTGGGGGCGGATCGAGACGGCCCTGGAACGCTGCCGAGCGCTGGCGGCCTCCGCAACAGTGATCAAGGCCAACCTCGAGGAGGCGCGCCTGCTCGGTGCGGCCGACGGTTCGGACCCCGCCGCTCTAGCCGCGGGCCTGCTCGACCTGGGACCGCGGCTGGCCGTCGTGACCGCGGGCGCAGCGGGTGCAGTGGCGCGACTGGCGGGCGAGGACGCCGCCTACCGGTGCCCCCCGGCAGCCGCCGTCGAGCAGCCGTGGCCGCTGGGTGCCGGGGACGCCTTCATGGGTGCCTTGGCAGCCGGCCTGCACCATCGCGGCTGGGATCTGGGTCGGATCGCCGAGGTTCTGCCGCTTGCCGCGACGGCGGGCGCCGAGGCCTGCAGGCGTCCCGGCGCGATCGCCTGAGCCGCCGCGAGGCGGGGTCGGATCATTCGCGGCCCAGCCGGAGTCCGGCCGGGACGGCCACATATCCTCGGACGCATGAGCGGCGGCGGCGAGCGTGGATACGCGGATTCGGAGCGCGCCCGGCGAACTGACGCCGGGCCTGACCGCCGACCCCGTTTCCCGGTTCCCAAGGGCTGGAAGCGACCGTCGGCGGCCCGCGTACGGGCGATCACCGAGCGGCTCCGAGAGCTGTACGGACCGAAGCTGAACGAGCCGCACAACGACCCGGTCCACGAGCTGGTCCTGACGATCCTCTCCCAGAACACCAGCGACAACAACCGCGATGTCGCCTACCGCGGCCTTCGCGAGTCGCTCGGCGACTGGCAGTCGATCCGCGACGCGCCGACGATCGCGGTGATCGATGCGATCAGACCCGGCGGGCTCGCCAACACGAAGGGTCCGCGGATCCAGGCGGTCCTCCGCGAACTCGGCCCCGAGCCCGATCTCGACTGGCTGCGAGCGGCGCCGCGGCAGATTGCGATCGACTACCTGACGAGCCTGCCCGGGGTCGGCCGCAAGACGGCCGCCTGCGTGATGATCTTCGCCTTCGATCGACCCGAAGTCCCGGTCGACACCCATGTGCACCGCATCGGCGGGCGCTTGGGGCTGTTCCCCGAACACGCCTCCTTCGAGCAGGCCCACGACGAGATGCTGGCGATCACCCCGCCCGCTGACGCCTACGAGCTGCACATGAACCTGATCTCCCACGGTCGTGCCGTCTGCCGGCCGAAGCCCCGCTGCGGCGAGTGTGGGCTGCGACGGATGTGCGTCGCCCGGCGTGAGGGCCGGGTCGAGCCGGTGGCCTGATCGCGGCCCCCGGTCGGGGCGGGCCTGGGTAGTATCCGGCCCCTCCCGCGAGGCGGGATTTCAAGATGACCAAGCGCAGCTTCCTGTTCTTCGCCCTGTTCTTCGTCGCGTTCGCCGTGGCGGTTCCCTACTGGGCGATTTCGAAGGAGGGGGATGCCGCCTCATCAGCCGAGAAGGTCGCCGCCTCCGACGATCCCGCCAAGGATCTGTTCGCGACCAACTGCGGCTCCTGCCACACGTTGGCGCGGGCCGGCACCGACGGCGTCGTCGGTCCCAACCTCGACGACCTGCTCGGCGGCCTGCCCGGCCAGCAGGAGCGGGTCTTGACTGCGATCGAGGTGGGCGTCCAGGGCCGGATGCCGGCCGGCATCCTCCAGGGCGAGCAGGCCAAGCAGGTGGCGGATTTCGTCGCCCGAGTCGCCGGCCAGTGACCTGACGGCCTCGGGGCGCGCTGGGCTGTGTCCTCCGCGGCTTACGTGCCGGCGCACGCTTCGCCTTGTGCGTCCTTGACCAGCACGGCCCGAGCCTCGTCAGCGCCGCTGAGACTCGTCAGTGGTGTGGACCGGTTTCGTCAGCAGTGTTGACCGGTTAACAGAGTGGGGCGGCACGTAGGCCGCCCCATCCGTCGGTTGTCCCAGCTCTTGCTACTTGCGCAGCTTGAGCTTGCTGACCGCGCCGCCGTGATCGGACGGCCATAGGCCGGACGGGGTGATCTCAGCTGGATCGTTGCCCGTCACGTTCGCCTTGAGGAGCTTCGCCTTCGCCTTCTTGTTGGCGAGGACGTGATCGATCGTGTGATCGAACGGCGCCTCGTTGATGTCCAGCGCTGACCCGTAGCAACAGGTGAAGTCGCCCATCGTGCCGTAGTCCTTCATCCCGAAGGCCTGCAGCGCCTTGAAGGCGAGCTGATCGCCGTCGTTGCCTGAGTTGCCGCCGTCGCCCACCTCATGCGGATCGAGCAGCGCCGAGTTCAGGTCGCCGACGAGGATCGCCCGCATCTTCGTCTTCAGCGGGCCACCGTTCTTGGTCAGCTCAATCGCCTGGGCCTCCTTGATCGTCGGGACGCCGAACGCCTCGAGGTGCGTATTGACGAACCGGAACTTGGTCGGCTTCGACTTCTTGTTCTTCCTGTACTTGGCGTCGACCGAGAGCCAGCCGCGATCGGCGGTGACCATCGCACCACCGACGTCCGCCGTGAACACGGTGTCGTAGTGGTCCATCTGCACCGACTTCTTGATCGGCTTCACCTTGCTGCCCTTGCGGGCGAGGATCACGTCGCGCATCGTCAGACGCGCGTCGAGATCGGCGCCGTAGGGGATAATGGTCCCCGGGGCGCCGGCTGCGCCGAGCGGACCGGAACCGGTGGCGTCGTTGCCATCGATGTCAGCCGGGAGCTCGCCCTCGAACTCGTCCTGGACCGCGACGACCTTGTACTTACCGCCGATGTGCTTCATCAGCTCGGCGAGGAAGTCGTACTTGGTCTCGGTCGCGAGCGTGCCGAACGGGGAGACCGGCGGCGCGCCGCCGTCTGACATCTCCTGGACCCGCCAGTGGGCGACCTCCTGTAGGCCGATCAGATCCGCCTTCGACTTGTTGATCTCCTTCGCCAGCGGGATCGCTCGCTCGGGGAAGTTCGTGCGCACGATCTCGTTGTAGATCTCGCCGGCGCCGTCGATCGCGTCGCCGAGGTTGTCCGCCCCGATCGCCGGGCCGAGGTCGGCTCCGAGATACACGTTGCGGGTCATCACCGTGACGTTGGCGTTCTTCGACTTCTTCTTCTTGGCGACACCCTCCGGTGCGCTGATCAGCGCGATCGTGAGGACCGCGGCGATCACCGCCCCGACGATGAGCCAGGCACGCGAGTCCGCGTACCTCTCGTTGATAAAGGTCAAGAGACTTCTCCTTCTGCATTGCCCCCGTAGATATGCCGCTCGCGCGTCGGAGCGGCTCGAACAGTCTAAACCCGGGAGAAAGCGGTTCGATGCGGTTGCCGATGCGGGGGTTGATAGTCCTCGAGCAGAGCTTCGACAATCCGCAAAGTATCTGCTACGCTCGGACTCAGATTTTCAACCAGATAGCTAGCAAGCTCGGGCGGGGCAGGGCTCCAGCAGCCGGATCCACGCGCCCTGGCACTGAAAGGAACTGACATGGGAAAGACAATCGGAATCGACCTCGGCACGACCAACTCCTGCTTCGCGGTGATGGAGGGTGGTGAGCCGACGGTCCTCGAGAACGCCGAGGGTGGTCGCACGACTCCCTCGGTCGTCGC
>JAQBGG010000067.1:0-40294 GCA_032122625.1 Acidobacteriota bacterium | reverse complement strand
ATCGTCGTCGATGCCGTGCCCGATGACCGCCGCGGCGCGGCGATGGGCACCTTCACGGCGTTCTTCGACGTCGGCATGGGCGTCGGCGCCCCACTTGCGGGAGTCGCCGCCGTGGCCGGAGGCTACGGACTGTCATTTGCTTTCGCTGGGGTAGTTGGACTGGGCACTGTCGTAATGGCACTTGCCCTGTACCGAGCGCCACACCTGCAGCCCGCCTCGACGTAAGCCGGCGGCTACGCCTCGGCGCCCTTGAGTCCAAGCGCAGCGGCGATCGTCGCTCGCGCGGGCTCGATCACCTCCGGCGGCAGCCAATGGCCGGCCTCGGTCTCGAGCTGGTGGACCGTGATTCCCCCCGCCTGCAAGAGTTGCCCAGCCCGGCGCCCGAAATCAGCGCCGATGATCGGGTCGTTGAAGCCGTGATGAAGCAACACCCGAAGTCCCTCGCGGCCCTCCAGCCGCGGCGTCCAGCCATCGACCTCTGGAATGAAGCCCGAGAACGCCAACAGCGCGGCCGGGGTCGGCCTTCCGGGGCCGAGAGCGGCCGCGTAGGACATCACCGCTCCCTGCGAGAAGCCGCCGATCACGGTGCGCGACCAGCCGATTGAGTGCTGGGCGAGAATCGCGTCGAGCCGCTCCGTCAGCAACCCGTAGGAGTAGTGGAAGGTCTCGGCATCCGGGAAGCCGACCCGTTCAACGACGTACCAGTGCCGTCCACCCGGAGGTATGCCCGTGAATGGAGCCCCGGTCGTGACCCCGAGCAGTCGGCGCTCCGGATCGAGTTCCTCGAGCAGCCCGAAGAGATCGTTCTCGTCGGCGCCCCTGCCGTGGTTGAGGATCAGCGCCCCGGCCGGCTCGCCGGCGGCCGGACGCAGACGAACGTCGACCGGGCCGCCGGTCAGATCGCTCACGCAGTCACTTCGCGGGGATCCCGTAGCGGCGTCAGCGCAGGCTCTACCCGGTCGCGGAGATGCTCGTAGTCGGGCGGCAGCGAGAGCTTCTGCCCGAGCGTCTCCAGCGGCTCATCGACGGTGAATCCAGGGCCGAGGGTCGCAATCTCGAACAGAACCCCGCTCGGCTCGCGGAAGTAGATCGCGCGGAAATAGAAACGGTCGATCACCGGCGTCGGCTGAGCACCGCCCTCGGCCGCGAGACCGCGCCATGCCTCGTGCTCATCGAGCGTCGATGCCCAGGCCACGTGGTGGACCGTGCCGGCACCGCTCAGGCCGGGGCCGTCCGGCGGGGCGTCGTAGGCGTAGAGGCCGCCCCGTCGCTCGCCACGGGCCTCCCAGCCGTCGCCCGCGAGCTCGAACCCCAGGCGCTCGAGCAACCCCTCGCTCGCCGTCGGCTCGGAGGCGTAGGCCCGGACGCCGTCGAAGCCCTGCAGAGCGACCTCTCGCGGCACCTCCGGGTGATCTGCAATCAACGGGGCGTCCGCGGTCTCGACGACGCGGAGTTGATGGCCAAGTCCCTCGGGATCGGAGAAATCGAGCGTTTCGGGACCGCGCCGCGACTCAATACCGACGCCGGCCAGACGGCTCTCCCAGAAGTCGAGAGCCTGCTCGGAGCCCACCCGCCAGCCGATCGTGTGGACCATGCCTGCGCCCGCCCGCCCTCGCGACGCCCCGGGGAACTCGAAGAAGGTGATGTCGGAGCCGGCGGAGCCCTGTTCATCGGCGTAGAACAGGTGGTAGACGCTGGGCTCATCCTGATTCACGGTCTTCTTGACGAGCCGGAGCCCGAGGACGCCGACGTAGAAGTCGAGGTTGCTCTGACCGTCGGCGGTGATCGCGGTTACGTGGTGAATGCCCTCGAGCTTCATCGTGATCTCCCTGTGGTCCAAATATATTGCTTGACTGTGCAACTTTATCAAAGAAAGGAAGTAGTTGCATACGCAAACTACCTTGCTACGATCCCCGAGATGCCCACAACCACCCCAGCCGGCCTTTCTGAACGTGAGCTCCGCGCCTGGCGGGGGCTGCTCCAGGTGCACAGCTCGATGATCAGCCGGCTCGACGGCGAACTCGAGCGCGAGCACGGGCTGCCGCTCGCATCGTATGAGGTGCTCCTGCACCTCCACGACGAACCGGACTGCTCGCTGAGGATGGGCGAGCTCGCCGAGCGTCTGTTCCTCAGCCGCAGCGGCCTCACGCGACTGATCGACCGCCTCGTCAAAGCGGGCCTCGTCGAGCGGGCCAGCTGCGAGTCAGACCGCCGCGGTTCATACGCGCAGCTCACACCGGAAGGCCGCAGGCGCTTCGACGCCGCCCGCCCCACCCACCTGCGGGGAATCCGCGAGCACTTCCTCTCGAAGCTCCGGGCGGACGACCTCGACCGGCTGGCCGCAACATGGTCGAAGCTGGTCGACAGCCCCGCCGAATGAGGCTCGGCGGCGGCGGCGGTTAACCTCGGCCAATGCCGAACCGGCTCGCCGACGAGACCTCGCCCTACCTGCTCCAGCACAAGGACAACCCGGTCGACTGGCTGCCCTGGGGGCCAGAGGCGAAGCGACTCGCGGCTGAGCGCAACGTCCCGATCCTGCTCTCGATCGGCTACTCGGCCTGTCACTGGTGCCATGTCATGGAGCGCGAGTCCTTCGAGGACGAGGCGACAGCCGCATTCATGAACGAGGGTTTTCTCCCGGTCAAGGTCGACCGCGAGGAACGTCCCGACATCGATGCGATCTACATGGAGGCGGTCCAGTCGATGACCGGACAGGGGGGGTGGCCGATGACCGTGTTCTGCGATCCAGACGGGGTTCCCTTCTACGGCGGCACCTACTTTCCACCGCAGCCGCGGCAGGGGATGCCGAGCTTCCAGATGGTGATGGAGGCCGTGCTCGATGCCTGGAGCAATCGCCGCGATGAGATCAACGAGCGGGCGGAGAAGACCCGCGATCAGCTGGCGGCGATCGCGCGAATCGCGCCGGCTGATGAGCCGCTCGAGCCCGGCCTGCTCGAGCGGGCGACCGAGGGCCTCAAGCGGATGGCCGATCTGCAGAACGGCGGATTCGGCGGCGCGCCGAAGTTCCCGCCTGCGTCGGCGATCGACCTCCTGCTGGCGCTCGGCGAGCGGGTGATTCCCGAGCGAACGCTCGACGCAATGGCCGCGGGCGGGATCTACGACCAGCTCGGCGGCGGCTTCGCCCGCTATTCCGTCGACGGCGTCTGGCTGGTGCCGCACTTCGAGAAGATGCTCTACGACAACGCCCTCCTGGCCCGCTCTTATCTGCGCGGCTACCTGGAGTTCGGCCACCAGCGCTACCGGCGCGTCTGTGTCGAAACGCTTGAGTGGGCACTCGAGGAAATGCGTGGCCCCGAGGGCGCGTTCTACTCCGCCCTCGACGCCGACTCGGAGGGGGTCGAGGGCCGCTACTACACGTGGAGCGCCGACGAGGTCCGCGAGGTCCTGACCGAAGCGGGCCTGGACCCTGAAGCCGTAGGGGTGCTCGAGCATCTCGGCGTGACCGATGCCGGCAACTGGGAGGGAACCAACGTGCTCAACCTGCGCGGCGGCGCAGCCTCGGAGCGGCCGCAGGGCTGGGAGAGCGCTCGCCAGGCGTTGCTGGCTCGACGGGCCGAGCGCGTCCGCCCCGGTCTCGACGACAAGCGCCTGACCTCATGGAACGCGTTGATGATCTCCGCCCTCGCCGAGGCGGGAGCGGCGCTCACCGAGCCCCGCTACCTGAACGCGGCGGGCGAATGCGCTGACTTTCTCCTCACCGAAATGCGCGACTCCGAAGGCCGGCTGCTGCGCAGCTTCAACCGTGGTCGCGGTCACCTCAACGCCTACCTCGAAGATCACGCCTACCTGGTCGAGGCCCTGGTAGCCCTCTATGAGGCGAGCTTCGAGCCGCGCTGGTTCGCCGCCGCGCGAGAGCTTGCCGAAGCGATGATCGAGCGCTTCGGCGACCGCGAAAACGGCGGCTTCTTCACCACCTCCGACGATCACGAGCAGCTGATCGCCCGGCGCAAGGACGTCGACGATCACCCGATCCCCTCCGGTAACGCCTCGGCGGCGCTCGGGCTACTGAGGCTCGAGGCGCTCAGCGGCGCCCGCCACTACGGCGAGTGGGCGGAAGGCGTGCTGCGCATGCTCAGCGGTCCGGCGGAGCGCCATCCGGAGGCGCTCGCCTACCTCCTCACAGCGGCCAGCTTCCAGCTCTCGCCCACCCGTGAGGTGGCCCTGATCGCGCCTGACGGCGCCGATCGGGAGGCGCTCTCGGATCTGGCAGCCGTCGTCCGCGCGCGCTTCCGGCCGGACGTAGTACTGGCCGGCGGCAACGCGGGCGCCTCCGAACCGGCGCTGCTCGCCGATCGTCCGGCCTTCGACGGTGGCGCGACCGCCTACGTCTGCGAGCGATTCGCCTGCAAGGCCCCGGTCAGCTCCCCGGAGGAGCTGGCGGCGCTGCTCGACTGACGCCCCGGCCGCGCGGATCAGCCGAACGAGCGTTTGCGGGAGACCTTGAGGGTTGCCTTCATGCCGCGCTCCCGATGGTGCGGAAGCGAGCACCAGAGCCGATAGCGAGTGCCGCCCCGGAGGCGGAGCTCGAGCTGGCCGGTCCGACCAGGCTGCTGCTTGCCGATCCGCCGCACGGGCCCACCGTTCGCGCGGCGAATCCTCAGGTTGTGCGGATCCTCGCCACGGTTGTACATCTGAATGATCACCGGTCCCGCCGGCAGCTTCGGCTGCGAGAGGACGTAGTGCCATTCGCTCGCGCTGACGAGAATCCGCGACGGCGTCTTGCCGGCCGACGCAAGGCCATGGGTGCCGGCCAAGGTCAAAACCGCAACGCCCGCTCCGATCAGCGCGCGACCGATTCGTCCAGGGCGCCTCATCCGATCAACGCCGGCCGGGCAAAGCCGGCGGCTCCGGGAATCACGGACGCCGCGTCGCGCCCGAACCACTGCTCGAGCAGGGAGCAGTAGACGGCCCGGAAGTCCGAGGTCGAGCGCAGGTTGTCGTCGGCGTCGAGGTTGTTGAGCCCGGGCCACTCGCCGACCATCTTGCCCTTGACGCCGGAGCCGACCAGGAAAGCGCAGCCTCCCGCGCCATGATCGGTGCCCGCCGATCCGTTCTCCTCCGGGCGGCGACCGAACTCCGACCACAGCAGCGTGACCACGCGATCGGAGAGCCCGCGCGCCTCGAGATCGCGCTGGAAGGCAAGCACCGAGTCGCAGGTCCCCTTGAGGCCGCGCCGGAACTCGTCCTCCTGGTTGTCGTGGGTATCGAAGGACCCCGGGGCGCTGAGCGCGGCGCAGCGGATCGGCAAGCCGGCCCCGAGCATCGCCGCAAGCCCCGCCAGGCTCTCGGGGAAGTGCCCGTTGTCGGGATAGGGCACCGGCGCCGTGATCTCATCCGAGAAGGGCTGCAGCTGCTTTCGCAGCTGGCCCGCCTGCCGCACGGCCCGGCCGGCTGTGCTCAGGCCGCGATCGTGGCTGCGCTCGTGCTTTTGCCCGAGTCGCTGAAACGATTCGAACATCAGATCCTCGACATCCCCCCAGACACCGGGCGCCCAGAGGTCGTAGCTCGCACCCCGGGTCGCCGCGACGGGAACCTTGGCGGTGGCCAGCGACGGGGCCAGAGAGCCGTCCATCGCCACCCCCTGAAGCGGGTTGTCATTGGTCCCGATCCCATCGAGCAGGCGTCCCAGCCAACCTGTGCGGCCGCCGGTATCGAGCGCGCCGACCTCCCAGTAGTGGCGCGAGGTGAAGTGCGACTGATCGGGGCTCGCGTATCCGATCCCCGGGCAGACCGTCACCTTCCCCTCGGAATGGAGCTGCTGCAGCGGCTCGGCGACCGGATGCCAGTGCAGGCGAGTGTCCTCACTCCACGGTGTCCCCTGGGCGGGGCTGATTCGCAGCTGGGAGCGCAGCTGCTGGTACTTGGGATCGGCCACCGGCGCCAGCACCGAGAGGGCATCGATTCCGCCATCGAAGAAGATCGAAACGAGGACCCGGTCGTTGGCCCCGGCGGCTCGGGCGATTCCCTCCCTGAAGGCCTCCGGGCTCAACAGGCCGGCTCCGTAGACGGTCGCGGCGAGCCCGCCCGCGCGGGCCAGCAACGAGCGGCGGGAAAGACCGGTGCCGGCCGGCAGTGGCATCCCCGCTTCGATCGCCGGCAAGCCCTTTCCGGCCTCCGCGAGGCCGCGGCGCGCGAGCTCGGCCCGGGTGTGCTCGTTGCAGCAGGTCCTTCGCCTGGGCGCGCTCATGAGGTCTGCAGGTCCGGGCTCGTGGCGACCAGCATCCGCAAGGCGTTCTGGCGCAGGCCGCGGTAGGTCCCCTGCTGCCATTCCGCCTCAGCGGCGCCCTCGACGCGCCGCGCAAAGCGCAGCAGCTCCTTCTCGGTCTGCAGGGTCAAGGTCGGATTGCCCCAGAAACGCAGGGCCTTCTGCACGGCCTTGGCCGCCGACTCGGTCTCCGAGTAGTTGTCGTCATCGACGCGCTGCCCGTCAACCACGTTGGCGGCCGCCGACCAGCGCCCGGAGACGCGAGCCGTATCAAGCCAGCGATCCTCGTCCCAGCCGGCGACGTTCGGAGGCTGGAAGAGCCGCTGACCGGCGTCGTCAGATATCCAGATCCACGATTCCCGCTGGACGCCCTCCCTGCGGGCGCGCAGCATGCCGGCGATCTGCACGACCGGTGGCTTCACCATCCTCGGGCCCTGGTAGAGCGCCGGATGCATCAGGATCGCCTCCAGCAACGGCCTGATGCTGCGCCGCTTCTTCCGGTAGATCCGCTTCAACTGGCGCAGCGTCTTCTTCGGTGGCCGGGTTGGGATGAAGTGGGACCAGAGCCGCCTAACCAGGTAGTCGTCGTGTGCCGGGTGGTTGAGGCAGAGGTCACAGGAGTCACGCCAGTCGAACTTCCCCGACTGGCCGAATACCTTCTTACGGCCGGGGTCGTGGCGCTCGAGGTCGTAGTGGAAGTTGTTCCTGCCGACGTTCTCATCCCAGTCGTTCGTCCAGCCGGTCAGCGACCGGGCCTGCTCACGGACGTCCTTCTCCGTGTAGCCGGCATCGGCACCGAGCGTGAACAGCTCCATCACCTCGCGGGCGTAGTTCTCGTTCGGAGCCCACTGCGTGTTCTCGGTGCCAGACAGCCAGACCAGCATCGCCGGGTCCCTGGTGACGCTGACCAGCAGATCCCTGAACGAGCCCATCGACTTGCCGCGAAAGAGCTCGTTCTGCCGTAGGTTGAGCGCGTCCTGACCGACGTCCCCCGTCGCGAACCAGTCATGCCAGACGAGCGTCATCCGCTCGACCAGTGGCTGATTGCTGCGCACCATCCGATCCAACCACCAGAGGTGATCGTGCCCCCAGGCATCGCCCGGGGCCAGCGGCAGACCGTCATCGACGTGGGGCTTCGGGCCGATCAGCTTCGCCCGGCCCTTCGGCCTGGTCATCGAGAGAACCGCTCGTTTGAGCCCCTTGTGGGCAAGCTTCCGCGCCTGGCCGGGCCGCGGTCCGAAACCGGCACGCCAGAGCAGGCGCTCCGCCTGCTTGGGGCCAAACTTCCCTCGATACACCGGCACTGCCACGCTAATCAATCGACCGGCGCGGGCGCGAAGCTGAAATTTGCCGCCCATTCTCGGCGAACCTCCTATCGGGGGGCCGGCCCCAGGCCCAGCTGACCCGCCAGGATCTGGCGCGCTAGGCTGCGATGCGATGGAGGCAGCGACAAAACCAGACAGCCAGTCCAAGCCACGCGCCAAGGGTCCAACGACCGTCGCCCGGGCGTATTTCCAGGCAATCAACGACCACGATCTCGACGCAGCCGCGGCGATGTGGGAGCCGGGTGGCATCGACCGCTTGGTCGGGATGGCAGAGCTGCGCGTGCCCGGCGAGTTCAAGCGCTGGTTCTCCGGCGTCTTCAGCGCTATCCCCGACTTCCAATTCGAGATCCTCGCCGTCGCCGCCTCAAAGGAAAACGCGGCCGTGCGCTGGCGTGTGACCGGGACCTTCGACGGCACCGGCAAGTTCGAGGGCATGACCCCGAACGGCGCCTCGATCACGATCGAGGGCTGCGACATGCTGACGATTCGCGACGGCAAGATCACTGAGAACCACGCCTACCTGAACGGCACTGAGATGGCACGCCAGCTTGGAGCGATGCCTCCCGCAGGCTCCGTCGCCGAGAAGGGCATGATCGGGGCCGTCAACGCGAAGACCGCAATCGCTAAAGCGGTCCGGCAACTCCGCGACCGCTGAGGGCGAACGCGGCGCGGGACCCGACTGCCGCTAACCGCCGCTCGACGGCCTCAGCGGCGGGCGCCCTCCAAGACCTCAGCCATCTGCCCAACGGTGCGGACGACGTCGTGCTCGGCGGCCGCCTCACGCGCAGCTTGATTCGGACTCGGTAGGGCCGCGGCCCGCTCCAGGCCCGCGACAATGGCGTCCTCGTCGAGGGGGTCGACGAGCACGCCCGCACCCTCGGGCACGAACTCAGGGGGACCGCCCACCCGGGTCGCGAGCACGCTGCGCTGCATCGCCATCCCCTCGAGCGTTGCCTGCCCAAAGGGCTCGATCAAAGAGGGCTGGCAGAGGACGTCGGCCGCGGCCACCCAGCGCGGCACCTCGGCCTGCGGGATGCGCCCGACGACCCGCACGCCGGCGCGACCCTGGAGTTCACCGCGGAGCGGGCCGTCGCCGACGAAAGCGAGCCGGCCCCTGCCGAGACGGGCGAACGCATCGGCGAGCCGGATCACGTTCTTACGCTCGATCAGTGAGCCGACACAGACGAAAGCGGGCCCCTCCCCCTCCCAGTCGAGCTCGCGTCGTGCCGGTCCCGAGGGCAACGGCGAGAAGGCCTCGAGGTCGATGCCACAGTCGGCAATCGAGATCTTCGATCCGACGCTGGGGATCCGCTCCAACAGCCGGTCCGCCAGCCACCTGGAGTTGGCGATGATCCCAACGGCACGCCGAACGACCGCTTTGCTTGCCATCGACGTCCCGGGAATCTCGCCGAGGTTGGCGACATCCTGGCCGTGCGCCATCACGACCAGAGGAGCGCGGCCGGCAAACGAGGCGAGCATTCCCGCGAAGCCCGCCGGAAAGAGGAAGTGAGCGAATACCACATCGGGCCGGAACCGCCGGGCCGACGAAACGGCGCCGGCGCAGAGCCGCGCGTACTTGGTCGGGGAGCCGCCACGGCGGCTGATCGACGCGACCTCGACGCGGTGGCCGCCGCGCTCCAGCTCACGCTTGATCGGTACGAGGAAACTGCCGAGATCCGGGTTCTCCGGGCTCGGCCACATCTGGGTGACGAGCAGGACACGCATCGCCAGGGATGATGGCCCCTGCGGCCGAAGAACGGAGGCAGGCTGCCACTCAATGGCAGCTTCCAGCCGTCGCGGCCGCGGGAGAGCCGAGCGCCGGCCCCGGGTAAACCACGCTCCGCCGTTGGATCTGTTGTGGTACCCCTTCAGTAACGACTGGAAGGAGCAGCTTGATGGAGGTTGAGGTTACGGTGCGTGGCGCGGTTCCGGCCGATGCACGGGAGCACGCGGAAGAGAGGATCGGGAGCCTAGATCGACTCCTGGACAACACGGTCAGCCACGCGCGCGTGGTCTTGACGGAGGAGGCGAATCCGCGGATCGAGCGCAGTTCGAGGGCCGAGGGTGAGATCGATCTCAACGGACCGATCGTGCGGGCGAGCGTCGCCGACATCGAGCCGATCGCAGCCATCAACCAACTCGCCCACAGGCTCGAGCGACAGCTTCGTCGCTGGATCGACCGCCGCACAGATCTCGCCCGGAGGGGGGTTGAGCGGGCCGCCGGAGAGTGGCGCCACGCTGACTTCGCGACTGCTCGCCCTGACCACTTTCCGCGCCCGCCCGAGGAGCGGGAGATCGTGCGGCGCAAGAGCTTTGCGACGCACCCCCTGACGCCGCCCGAGGCGGCCGACGAGATGGAAGCGCTCGACCATGACTTCTACCTGTTCACCGACGTGCGAACCGGCGCCGACGCGGTCGCATATCACCGCGACGATGGGCGTCTTGGAGTGATCGGCCCGAGCACGCTCGACTGGTCGGGAGAGAGCGACGGGATAGTCGGCGAGCCGAGCCGGATGAGCGGCCCGACAGCGCTGCAGGACGCGGTCGCCGAAATGAACATGGTCAACCATCGCTTCATGTACTTCACCAACGCCGAGACCGACCGGGGCAACGTGATCTACACGCGCTACGACGGCCACTACGGGCTGATTGAGCCGGCCTCGCCCTAGCCTGGACCGACTGGCATCCAACACCGGTCAGCGTTGGCGCCCTCCTGCCTGAGGCTGCAGTCGTCGGTCGGTCCAGCTCAGAGAACAGGCAGGAACTGACCGATCTCCCAAGGCGTGACCCGGACCCGATAATCCTCCCACTCGGCCCGTTTGATCTCGACGAAGCGATTGAAGGTGTGCTCGCCGAGCGTGCGCAGAACCAGCTCCGACTCGGCCGCCAGCTCGACGGCTTGACCGAGGTTCTCGGGCAGCTGCTCGATGCCGCGCCGGCTGCGATCCTCGGGCGCCAGGTGGTAGAGGTTCTGCTCCATCGGCTCGGGCAACTCATAGCCTTGCTCGATCCCCTCGAGCCCCGCCTGCAGCATCGCGGCGAAGCACAGGTACGGGTTGCAGGCCGGGTCCGGACAACGGAGCTCGGCGCGCGTCGCCTTCTCCTTGCCGGGGTGGTAGAGGGGGACGCGGATCAGGGCCGAGCGATTGCGACGGGACCAGGCGAGGTAGACCGGCGCCTCGTAGCCGGGGACGAGGCGCTTGTAGGAGTTGACCCACTGCGCAAACAGCGGCGAGATCTCACGGGCGTGGCGTAGCTGACCGGCGATGAACGCCTTCGCGGTCTGGCTGAGGAAGAACTGGTCGTCGGGGTCGTAGAAGGCGTTCTTGCCGTCCTTGCCGAGCGACTGGTGGACGTGCATCCCGGACCCGTTCTCGCCGTTCAGGGGCTTCGGCATGAAGGTCGCGTGCCAGCCGTACTTCATCGCGTACTCCTTGACCGTGATCCGGTAGGTCATGCAGTCGTCGGCCATCGCCAAGGCGTCCTTGTAGCGCATATCCACCTCATGCTGAGAGGGGCCAACCTCGTGATGTGTGTACTCCACGTGGATCCCCATCCGCTCCAGTGCCAGGACCGTCTCCCGGCGCACGTCGGAGCCGGCATCGAGAGTCGTCAGGTCGAAATAGCCGCCCTCATCGAGGACCTCCGGCAGACCGCCCTCAGGGCGCGCGTCCTTGAAGTAGAAGAACTCGAGCTCGGGGCCGACGTTGTAAGCATCGAAGCCAAGTGAGCGGGCGCGCTCGAGCGCGCGCCGGAGGATCCAGCGCGGATCCCCCTCATAGGGCTCCCCGCCCGGCACCTGGATGTCGCAGAACATCCGGCCCGTGGGCTTCTCCTCCGGCCGCCACGGCAGGATCGCGAACGTCGTCGGATCCGGCATCGCGATCATGTCCGACTCCTCGATCGGGTTGAACCCGGTGATCGAGGAGCCGTCGAAACCCATCCCACCCTCAAAGGCATCATTGAGCTCTGCGGCGTTGATCGAGAAGCTCTTGAGCTGACCGAGCACATCGGTGAACCAGAGGCGAATGAAGCGAACTCCGCGCTCGGCGACGATATCGCGCACATCGTCGGCGGTCCGGGTCTGAACGTAGATCGGTTCTTCGTCGCTCACGGGCACCTCCTCTGGGCGTGGGGGTTGAGCCGCTGACGATAGTGGCTGTCGGCCGCAGAGGGGCAGGGGCGCAGCTCCACGCCCAAGGTCGTCGAGAGCGCTGCCGTGACCCGTCGAGAGCCATCCAGGCTTGCGCGATGCCGGGTCGATCTGTATAACTACTTACGCAACGTAAGTTACTGGCTAAAAGTAAAGTAAAGGGTCACTTAACCGCCGGTAAAGCCAAAATCCCGACCCAATGGAGAGCCACCATGACAGTCAAGACCGACGTCTCCCGCTTCCACGTACATGACGAGCTGACCGCCCCCGAGGGCAGCGACCGGATGCTCAAGACGATCGCTGAGACCGGTGGTTCGATCTCGAAGTTCGTCGGCGTGCTCGCCGGTGCGCCACGGGCGCTCAGGGTGTTTGCGCGGATGCGCTCCGAGCTGCGGGCCGGCAGCGTCCCCGAGCCGACCCAGGCGCGGATTGCGCTGGCGGTGGCTGAAAGGAGGGGCGACGGCTACAGCGTCGCCCAGCACGCCCGGACCGCGCGACAGCTCGGCCTCGGGCTCGATGAGATCTCGAGGGCGCGCGGCTTCGACTCCGCCGACGAGCGCGAGGCGCACCTGCTGCGATTGCTCGCGGCAACGATCGACGCCGACGGACATCCGCCCCTCCACCTGCTGGAGGAGGCTCGCGAGGTCGACTGGACCGACGAGCAGATCCTCGAGGCACTGTCCCTCGTCGCGCTGAACGAGTTTCAGAGCCTGATCGCCAACGCCGGTGGTCTGCCGATCGACCAGATCGACGCCGGCAAGCTTCCGGCCGCCGCCTGAGCGGGCGGCCTGAGCGCTCGATCAGCGGACGATTGCGGTGCGGATCTGATCGGTGGCCTCGAAGCCGACCCGCTTCGCGGCCGCCTCGGTCAGATCCCAGCTGGCATCGTTCGCGAAGGGACCGCGATCGATCACCCGGGTCCGCAGGAAACGGCCCTCGTAGCGGACGGTGACCTTCGTGCCGCAGGGCAGGGAGCGATGGGCAACGCCGACGGTGCCACGCTTCAGGCGCCGGCCGCAGGCGGTGCGATTGCCGTAGAAGCCGGGTCCGTACCAGGTCGCGATGTCCTTGCGCATCGAGCGAACCAGGCGCTTGCTCGTGCGCCGGTCGGCGACGCCGTCGCTGCGCAGGCCGGCCTTGCGCTCAAAGCGCGAGACTGCACCTTCGGTGCGGCTCTCGAAGTCGCGACCCAAGGGCGCTTGCCGGGCGACCCGGTTCGAGTTCAGCAGCCAGTTGAGCGTCTTCACGCCGCGACCGCAGTCGCCGAGGCTGAGTGTACGGCTGCCGAACCTGGCCTTGTCACAGCTGCCGCTCTCGGCGGTGGGATCGGCGACGCCACCGCTTGACGCATCGGCGTTACTGGCGGCCGCTGCGAGCATCGCGATCACGGCCATGAAGACGGCCCACAGGGCGATCCGATCGGGTCGGCTTGAAGCTCTGCTCGGGCGCGGACGCCTGTTCTGTGATTCCGCGTAGCGGCGCGGATGACCATCGTACATAAATCTCTTTCGGACGCTTACGGGGTTAGCTGTCGGGCTCGCGCTCAAAAGAGCTGGCGCTACGCGGCTGCTGCCTGCGATTCGCCCCAAGGGAAGGTGGTTCCCCCATTCCCCGCGCTATCTCGGCGGGGACTCAGCGGTTGCGGCACGGTAGCAAAGATCCCGGCCGAATACTCACATATTGCTAACAAATGACTAATCACACAAAGCAGAGGCCCGTCGGCCGGCCAATAGAAAGGGCCCCCTCTTGCGAGGGAGCCCTCTCCGTAGCGGGCCGATAAGCCGGATCCTGTCGTGCACGATCATCCATCTCCGGGGCCGAAGCCCCGGGAGCCGCGTTTGCCGCGGCCCTGCGACCTACCTGGACCTCGCCGGGTCGGGTCAACGGTCCTGCTTGGCCTTGCACCAGGTGGGGTTTACCCAGCCGCCGCGTCACCGCGACGCCGGTGCGCTCTTACCGCACCATTTCACCCTTGCCTGTGCGCGCCCCTAGGGGCGCGCCATCGGCGGTGTGTTTCTGTGGCACTTTCCCGCGGGTTTCCCCGGGTCGGCGTTACCAACCACCTCGCCCTCTGGTGTCCGGACTTTCCTCGAGGGATTTGACTCCCCCGCGATCGTGTGGCCCGCAGGGCGATTCTACGCCGGAACCCGCCACGAGGGTGACGATCGTCGCGGCTGGGCCGGATCGACGCCGGGTCGCTCGCCGGCCTCAGCTCAGCTTCGAGCCGCAGTGCCGGCAGCCGTGGCTCGCCGTCAGCGGGCCGCCGCAGACCGGGCACTCCACCGGATGGCCGGCGCTCAGGGCAGCCCAGGTCGTCAGCACGACCTCCTCGAGGCGGCGATCGCGCTCGCTGCGGAGCGCCTCCTGGGCCAATGGCGTCGACGTTCCGCCGGTCCTGAAGAGGCTCTCGGTCGCGCGGCCCGCGCCACGGCGGCGGGCTCTATGGGCGCTCGGGCTCTGGTTGGATCGTCTTGTCGTCTTACGGGCGATCTTCATCTCAACTCACACCTTCCTGAAGACTCCAATCACCCGGCCGAGGATTTCCACCTCGCGCGTGATGATCGGCTCGTAATGAGGGTTCTCGGGTTGAAGTCTGATTGCGTCGGCCTCGCGGAAGAAGCGCTTCACCGTGGCCTCGTCGCCAAGCAGGGCGACGATGATCTCGCCGTTCGAGGCCTCCTCGGTGGGCCTGACGATGACGAGGTCGCCCTCGAGGATGCCAGCGTCGCGCATCGAATCCCCGCGAACACGGAGCGCGTAGTCGCCGGAGGCGGCGCCGATCATCGTCGGCAGCTCGAGCAGCTCCTCGATGTTCTCCTCGGCCAGGATCGGCGAACCGGCCGCGACCTGGCCAACCAGCGGTACGCCGGGCGCCATCACCCGTTTGGCGCGGTCGACGAGTATCTCGATCGCCCGGGGCTTGGACGGGTCGCGACGCAGCACGCCGGACTTCTCGAGCTTGGCGAGATGGGCGTGGACCGTCGACGGGGAGTGCAGACCGAGCGCCTTGCCGATCTCGCGCACCGTGGGCGGATAGCCGGTCTTGTCGAGATGGCTCTTGATGAACTCGAAGATCTCGCTCTGCCGCTTGGTCAGGTTGAGGTCCATGGATCAATCACTCCTCGGTGCTTGCTGGTAGCTGCTGACGATGGGTTCACGGGAACACATGTTCGTAGAGTAGAGCGGGTCGCGGACGGAATCAAGCCGGCAGCCGATCGCCATCGTTTCCCGTCTATGATCCGGCGCGCCCAGCGGCTGTGGCGGAACTGGTAGACGCGCAAGGTTGAGGGCCTTGTGGGCTTTATAAGCCCGTGGAGGTTCGACTCCTCTCAGCCGCACTCCCCTCCCCCGCGCCTCGGTCACCGCAGGGCCCCGGACCCTGGACTCCGCTCAGTGCAACTCCGCCGGCCAGAACTCGGTCAGTGGCCGGCCGGGCATCGTTGCGATCAGCCGACGGACCGCCTTCGACCATCCGATTGTGCGGCCACCGCGGCCGAGCGACAGGCGCAGCACCTGGCCGCGCCGACGCTCAGATCTTGAGCAGAACGATGGTGTTGATGACGAACAGCAGCGCAAAGAAGATCGTCCAGCGATCGAGATTGCGCTCGACGAGCGAGCCGCCGCCGAATGAGCCGCCGCCACCACCGATCCCGAACGCGCCCGAAAGGCCCGCGTCCTTGCCGGAGTGCAAGAGGATCAGCAGGATCAGGATGATCGAGATGAAGATTTGGACGATTCCGAGGACGGTCTCCATGGGCGCGATTCTAGACGGACTCGCTCGCTCGGCCGTCGTCACCTTCGGAATCGCGCGCCGGCTGCGGCTTGTCGGCGGCTGCCTCAATCCCCTCGATCTCCTCGATCTCTTTGAGGATCGCTATCGCCTCGGCCCGAAGCTCCCCATCCTGTAACTGGAAGTCAGCGGCGGTGATCTTGCCCTGGGCCCGATCCATCTCGGTATCACGGATCTCCCGGTACTTCGCCTGCTTGCGCACTTCGAGGGTCGCCAGAGCTGCGTCCCCACCTATCCGGTCGGCGGCCGGCCCCTGTGAGCGCCGCAGCGGCACCGTGACGAATAGGGCCACCAGGGCAACGACGACGATCGCGATCAGCACCTCCATGGCGCGCGCTAGGTCTGCGACAACTCGCGCGCGAGCCTCGCCGCATAGACGTCGGAGATGCGTCGACTTCGTGCCTCGGCGCCGGGCCAGAGGGCGAACAGGGCCCCGAGCATGCCAACGATGCCGCCGAGCCAGATCCAGATCACGAACGGGTTCACGTTGAAGCGGATCTCGGCCGGCGGCGTCCGATTGAGATAGCGGTCGGCGAGGCCTCGGATCGCCTTCCCCTGCTCCGCGGCGAGGAACTGGGCAGCTGCCGGGTCGCTGGGATCGAGCTGGTTGGCGAGCCGCGCGAAGAGCTTGTCGCCGGAGTCGATGACCGGATCGAAGGAGGTCAGATCGGGCTGCATCGCCGTCCAGATGTCGCGCGTCACCCCCTCCGTGCGGCCCACCTCACTCGTCGCCTCACCCTCGAAGAAACCGCGCAACGGCGCCGCCGGGTCGGCCACGCTGGAGGCAAAGTACTCCCGGGAGGGACTCAACAAGGCGACCTGCTCTCCGTCTCTGCGGACGTCGAGGACGCCGCCGAAGGCGAGCTTCTGCTCGACGGAGTCGACCGCGGAGGTGGGCCGCAGATAGCTCACCGTGTAGTCGCCGACAGTTGCCGACTCGCCGGGCTTGAGGCGCACGTCACGGCTTGTCTGAAAGCTCGATGAAGCGGCGACGCCGATCAGCAGGAGGGCAATCCCGATGTGGACGATGTATCCCCCGTAGCGACGGCGGTTGCGGGTGATCAGGGCGGCGAACGCGGTCGGCACGCTGCCACCACTGAGCGCCCGCCGGGCCATCGTGCCGCGCCAGAGCTCCTGGCCAACCGCCGTCAATGTGAAGGCACCGGCGACGAACAGGACCAGCGCCAGCGGTTCGGAGAGGCCGTCGGCGAAGAGGACGACCAATGCGGCTGCCCCGAGGGCCGAGGAGAGCGGGATCGCGAACGCCTTCCGCAGCCCAGGCAGACTGATCCGCCGCCAGGCGACCAGCGGACCGACCCCGGCGAGGAACAACAAGCCGATCCCGACGGGCGTCGTATAGCGGTTGTACCAGGGGGCGGCAAGTGAGCTCTCCTGCCCCGTGAAGGCCTCGCTGATCAGGGGGAAGAAGGTCCCCCAGAAGACGATCACGGCGAGGCCGACGAAGAGCAGGTTGTTGAGCAGGAACATCGACTCCCGGCTGAGCAGAGAGTCGATCCGACGCTCGGAGCGCAATGAGTCGAGGCGGGAGATGATCAGCAGGGTCGAGCCGATCAGCACCGTCGCGATCAGGGCCAGCAGCGGCGGACCGACCTTGGACTCGCCGAAGGCGTGGATCGACTGCAGGATCCCGGAGCGGACCAGGAACGTACCGAGAAGGGAGAGCGCGAAGGTGAGAACGATCAGCGAGACGTTCCAGGTCTTCAGCATGCCGCGCCGCTCCTGAACCATGATCGAATGGATGAAGGCCGTGCCGGTGAGCCACGGCATCAAGGCGGCGTTCTCCACCGGGTCCCAGGCCCAGTAGCCGCCCCAGCCGAGCTCGCTGTAGGACCAGCGCGCGCCCAGAGCGAGACCGATCGAGAGGAACAGCCAGGCGATCAGCGCGAAGCGGCGCGTCGAGCGGATCCAACTGGCATCGACCCGCCGGGTGATCAGGGCGGCGATCGCGAAGGCGAAGGGGACTGTGAAGAAGACGTAGCCCGAGTAAAGCATCGGCGGGTGGATCGCCATCGCCGGGTGGCGCAGCAGGGGATTGAGCCCGGCCCCCTCGAGCGGAACCTGCCCGGCGGCGAGCGCCGCGAACGGCCATGTCTCGGCGCTGGGGAAGATCGTCCCGGCGATCATCAGGCCGAGGAAGAAGGTCGCGACGCCGGCCATCACCGCGGTCGCCCAGGGCGCCAGCTCGCGGAGGTTGTTGCGGGTGATGAAGAGGGCCGCGGAACCGGCGATCGAGAGCACGAAGGCCCAGAGCAGCAGCGAACCCGCCTGGCTCCCCCACATCGCCGTGAACTTGTAGAGGGTCGGCGTCGTCGTCGAGGAGTTGCCGGCGACGAGCTCGAGCGAGAAGTCGGAGCGCAGGAAGGCGGACTCCAGCGCGATCACGGCGACCAGCAGCAGGCCGAACATCGCGTAGTAGCCGCGACGCGCGGAGTCGACCCAGCGCTGATCCCGCTTCTTGGCGCCGATCAAGGCCGCGATGACCGTATAGATAGAGGTGAGCAGTGCCGCCGTCAGGGCGGCCGCACCGAGTGCGTTCATCCGTCCTCGACGATCACGTTCTCTTGTTCGCCGTGCTCCTCGACGAACTTCGACGGGCACTTGGTGATCAGGCTGTCCTTCTCCCCGACGAGCACGCCGGCCTGATTGAGCGAGCCGGTGATTATCACCTCGCGCCCCTCCCGGAAGGGGTCGGGGACCAGCCCCTCGTAGACGACCGGGAGACTTTGACCGCCGCCGTCGCGATCGGTGATCTCAAACCGCAACGGCTGGCCTTTCTGCTCCGAGCCCGGAGCGACCTTGCCGGTCACGTCGTAGGTCCCGCTCGGGTTGGCGGCCAGCAACTCCGTGGGCTCGAGCGCGTCATTGGCCGAGCTGAACGATGTGTAGATCAAGGCGACGGCAAGCAGAACCGCCGCCGTCAGGGCGGCGACGAGTCGGAGCTGGCGCTTCTTTGCAACGGACATCGGCGGCGGATTATCGCAGGGTGATTGCTCGCCCGATCCGACCCCGCGAGCACCCGCTCGGTTCAACGCCCGCAGCGGAAGCCGAAGCCACCACAGTGATATGAATGCAGTCATGAGCGACTCAAAGACGATGCTGATCACCGGCGCCAGCACGGGCATCGGGGCCGAGACCGCCCGTAAGGCCCGCGAGGCCGGCTACGGGCTGGTGCTCGCCGCTCGCAGCGAGGAGCCCCTGCGCGAACTCGAGGACGAGCTCGGCGCGGGCGAGGACCTGCTCGTGCGGACCTGTGACGTGACTGAGTGGGATCAGGTCGAGGCACTGGTCGCCGCGGCTGAGGAGCGGTTCGGAGGACTCGACGTGATCTTTGCCAACGCCGGCTTCGGCGCCAACCGCGGATTCACCGAGGAGTCTGTCGAGCACTGGAAGTCGATGGTGCTGACCAACGTCTACGGCGTTGCGCTGACGATCCGCGCCACCCTGCCGGCGATGCTCGAGCGTGGCACCGGCCATTACCTGATCACCAGCTCGGTAGCCGGCCGGCGGGCGCTGCCGGGATCGCTCTACTCGGCGACCAAGTGGGCGGCGACCGCGATCGGTGAGGCGCTGCGGCTGGAGCTCCGCTCGATGCACGACAACCAGGCGATCAAGGTGACGCTGATCGAGCCCGGCATGGTCGACACCCCCTTCTTCGACAACCGGCCAGAGGGCGCGCTGCACTCAGAGGACATCGCCGCCGCGGTCATGTATGCGATCAGCCAGCCGGACCGGGTTGACGTCAATGAGATGCTGATCCGGCCGACGAGCCAGCCCCTGTAGGGGTCAGCTCTTGGGCTCGGGCTTGGGCGGCAATGACGCGGCGTGATCGGCGCCGGCCTCGACCCAGGAGGCGAGATCGCCGTCGGCGGCGATCCCGCCAGCTTCGACGTAGATCATCCCGCGCATCGGCTTGCCGGTGAAGTCCATCGCCCTCACATGTCGATCGGCGAGAGCTCGCTCCGCGTCGCCGTAGTCGAGCCGCACCATCAACTCATCGCCGATGATCCCGCAGGCCATGTTGCGGTTGATCATCAAGGCCAGGCCGCCGAACATCCGGCGCTCGCTCAGGCCCTCCCGAGGAGCGAGCAGGTCGCGCACCCGTTCGGCGAGCACCTCGTCGTAGGCCATCGCTCAGTCCTGGGGGGCGTAGCGGCAGTGGAGCATCAGATCGTTGCCGTCGGGATCAGTGAAGACCGCCATGTGGCAGACCCCGGTGTCGAGGATCTCGCCTGAGAACTCGACGCCTTTGGCCTCGAGATCGGCGCGGGCGACCGCGACATCGTCGACGTGCAGGGCAGGGTGCCCGTTCTTTTGGGGGGCGAACTCCATCCCGAGCCGGGCGGGTTCCCAGATCGCAAAGCAGGTCTCCCCAGCCCAGACCTCGAAGCGCGCGCTCTCGTCCGGCCGCAGGCCCAGTGTCTCGACGTAGAAGCTCCGGGAGCGCTCCGCATCCTGGGAGGGAATAGCTACGAAGTCGAGCTTGCTGATCATGGGTGCCTCCGGATTGGATTTGGGTTACCGGCCCAGCTGCCGATGGTCGATGGTAGCCTGCTCGGGGGTGGCTGGCGTCGACGAATGCAGGGAAGTTGGCGGGTATACGAGTCCTTAGAGCCGGGTCCGCGAGAGAGCGATCGGGCGAGGCCCGCGTGAGCTGATCGGGGGACCAATCGCGGACGCGTTAACCGGCTACGGCCAAGGGCCGGGCATGGGGTTCTTCGGGACGCGCGAGTTTCCGATCCAGATCCGGATCACCCTGTCCAGGCCGGTGAAACGCTGCGGCCGCAAGGTCTACTCGAAGGCGAAGTTCTTCTTCCCTCAGACCAAGGTCGAGAAGGGGCCGCTCAACCTGCGCACCTGTTGAAGCGGACGTTGGGACAAGAATCGTATGGTCCTTTCGCCCGCTGCTCAGTCGCCGTCCTCTAGGCAGTAGGCGTAGACCGTAAGCATGATGTCGGTCGTAAGACCGTTGCTGGCCGTCGCATAGATGCTCACCCGCCAGCCGTTGCCTACCCGCCGGTTCTCGGTGGCGAGCCCTTGGTTGGCAGCGTTGCTGTCCGTGTTGAAGCCGCCGCTGATGACCCTCGTCTCAGCTGGGCAGGTTGCCGTTGCGGTCCCGATCGTGAACAAGGGGGCGGTGGTCGTGTCGCTGACCTCGGAGATCGAGCCGAGCTTCGAGGCCCTTACGGCGCCGGAGCCGAGCTTCGAGCCGCCGATCGCCCCGTCCTCGAGGTCCTTGCCCTTGAGCTTGCCGTTCTCGACCTTGCTCGATTTGACCGCGTTCTTGGCGATCTTCGGGGTGGTCACGGCGTTCTTCTTGAGGTCGCTGGTGCCGATCTTCGACGCCGCGTAGGCGCCGCTCCCGAGCGCCACGAACAGCGCGATCAGCGAGATCACCAGCGCCGGCGAGGGTGTCCTTCGGTGCTTCGACATGCCCGTCCTCCCTTATCTGGGGTTGGCCGGGGCTGCGAGCGGCGCGAACCCGCTCTCGGGGACGCCTCGCGCCCGGCGGTCTCAGACGACCGTATCGGATGCAGGACGCTCCGACCAGGACGGTAAGTCCTCAGATTGGCCTGGTATCACTTCCCGGCCTGGGTGGGCGACGCAGATGACACGGGTGCCTGAGCCAAGCGGACGACGGGACTTGAACCCGCTACCTCGAGCTTGGGAAGCTCGCGCTCTACCAGGTGAGCTACGTCCGCACCAGGCCCATTCTATGCAGCCCCGGAAGGTCGGCGGGAGCGGCTCTCTAAGCTGCGGCCGCGATGAGCAACCGTTCATTTCTCGCCGTGATCGCAGCGCTCGCCGTAATCGCCCTGCTCGCCTTCGGGGTGTTCAAGACGGAGCCGAGCCTTGCCGTCGGTGATCCTGCCCCCGATGTGGCGCTGCCGGTGCTGGGTCAGAGCGGTGAAGCGGCGATCGCCGACTACGCCCCCAGCTGGGTACTGGTCAACTTCTGGGCCTCGTGGTGCGGCCCGTGCGAATCCGAGTCCCCTGACATCCAGAGCTTCCTCGAAGACCACGAGGGTGACGGGCTGGTCGTTCTGGGGATCAACTCGCGCGACGCCACCGACAACGCCCTCGACTTCATCGATGAGTACAAGCTGACCTGGGAGATGGTGCGCGACGGCGACGGCAAGCGGATGGAGGAGTACGGGATCCCCGGGCTGCCGGAGTCCTTTCTCGTCGATCCCGAGGGCAACCTCGCCGCAATCTGCCGCGGGCCGCTGACCCGTCGGCAGCTCGATCAGATCATCGGACCCCTTCTCCGGGAAGCTCAACCCGCAGCCACGAACGTACCGCCGTTCTGCGAGGTCTGATGCTGATCCGGCGAGGATCCCTCTTGACCCTGGCGGTGCTGGGCCTGGCGCTCGCCCTGCCGGCAGCCGCCGCCGCGCAGGAGCCACCCTCCCTACCGGACATCGAGGACGAAGTGATGTGCCCGACATGCGGGTTCTCGCTGGCCCTCTCGGAGTCACCCCAGGCCAACCAGATCCGCGACCTGATCAGAGACCTGATCGGCGAAGGCCTGAGCAAGGACGAGATCAAGGACGCGCTCGTCGCCGAGTACGGTCCCGAGGTACTCGCAAGCCCTGAAACCAGCGGCTTCGACCTCGCTGCCTGGGTGGCGCCGGGCCTGGCGATCCTGATCGCCGGTGGGGCGCTGTCGATCGGTATCCGCCGCTGGCGAGCGGGCGGCCGAGAGGGTGAGGAGCGCGCCGCAACCGAAGCCACCGGGCAGCACCCGGAGGACGACGAGCGGTTGAGCGCCGACCTCCGCCGCTACCGGCTCTGAACACTCGGGCGTCTGATCAGCGCGGCACCACCGTCAGCTTCCGGGCCCGCGAGTGGGTCGGCGCCCGATACGGCCAGCCGGCCTGGCGCGTGACCTTGAGCCGGAACTCGAAACGCGTCGGGCGGCGGTAGAAGCGGCGAAAGCGGTAGCCGGCCCGGACTCGGCCGAGGCGGCCGGTGTGCAGCGCGTCACCGACGGTGCGAAAGCGCCCGGCACCGGGCTCCCGGACCTGCAGCTCGACGACCTTCCCAGGGGCGGGGATCCGGGCCCCGAGGGCTCCGACGCGGCCGATAAAGCGGGCACGCTCGCCGGCTGCGACCCGCTTGCGGGCGATCCGCAGCTTCGCCATTCCCTCGACGGCGAGCCGCCGCGGGCGGGCGCCCGACGGTAGATAGCGGCCGCCACCTGCGAAGGCGACCTCGACGCTCCGTGATGGGCCTCGGGAGAGACGTGCCTCGAAGCGCCCGCCGGAGCCGGTGGTGATGGTCCGGCGTCGCAACCGGGGCCGCGCACCCGGCTCGAAGCGTTCGATCAGTTCGAGCGCGGCGCCGGCGATGCCCGCGCCCGACCCGCCCTCGAGACGACCGCCGACCCGCGGCCGGGATCGATAGGCGACCCGGTGGCCAAGTGACCCGATCTTCGAGCTCAGAGTCGTCCGCTCGAGCAGCGGGAAGTTGAGCACCATCTGGCCGCCACCCCGACGGGCACTCGTCGCGGTCGCGTTCCCGGCCCGATCCGCGGCCCGGACCCGGAACAGGTAGCGCCCCGGCGTCGGTGTCCGAGAATCGACCCGCCCGCGGACGCCGCCCGCAACCGCCTCGGTCTCGAGCTCGACCCAGGGGCCGTCGGGCAGTTGCCGGTACTCGACCACAACCGTGGCCAGTCCCGAGTGGGAATCATCGACTGCGGCGCTGATCAACTCCGGATCGGACCTGGGGCGCTCGCTGAACGCAGCCGAGGGCGGCGCGTTGTCGACCGCGATCGTGTCGGCTCGGCAGGTCTGGTTGGGAGGGCTGCCGAAATCCCGAGCGCAGAGCGTGAGTCGGTTGGTCCCGTTGGCGAATGGAGGGGTCGCCGTGTCGAGTGTCGCCCGGGCCGCCCGGCTTCGAGGGCACGGGCTCATCGTGCGGGCGAATCGGGCGTCGCTCGTCAGCGAGCAGGGAAACGATTGCGAGGGAGCGACGGCAACACCGTTGACGGCAACGTTGAGATGCCGCAGTCCGCCGCCGGAATCGCCAAGTGTTACGACGAGCTCAGCTGGCCCACGGACCCACCCCGATCCGATCAGCGGGCCCGCCCCCGAAACCGAGGGCGGGCTGCCGTCGCGCAGATTGAGCTGAACGTTTCTGATCCAGGCCCGGGCCTGCGCTGAGCGATCGCAGCGAGAGGGCGAGAGGCAGATCAACTGGGCTGCGAAGCCGGCCCGTCCGCTGCCGGTCAGGCGATCGGTATAGCGCTCGAAGCTCGCCGGCTGATCGAGGCCCGTGGCGATCCGGCCCGCCTGCTCGCCGGAGCCGTCGAGGTAGCTGAGCCGGGCCCGGTGACCGCCGTCCCGGCGCAGGTTCGCCTCAGCGCTGACCCCGATCACGTGCAGGCCCGCCGGCGCTGTCCAGGCGATCCTGCCCTCGGCCCCGTTCGGCGCCGCGGCGAGATTGCCCACCTTCAAGGCGGAGGCCTGGGCCGGGTTGCCGCAATCGCGGGAGAGCTCGTAGTAGGCGCCATCGGTGCGGTCGAAGCGGGCGTCTGAGTAGGCCGGGTTGGCCGGACCGCACTGAGCCACGGTGAACTCGCCCGCGGAGGCCGGCCCAGCAGCGACCAACAGCGTCAGCAGCGCCGCCAGAGCTGCTGCCCCAAGGGCGACGGGTGGTCTCATCTCAGCCTTCTTCCGGGGTCGGGGATCTCTGCACCTCTCCACAGCCGCTTGCGGCTCAGCCCGCCCAACCCCGGGCTCGCTTCCGCCGCCCCCCAATCACCCCCGCTGGGTTCAGGCCCGGCGCTCGGGCTTCAGCAGCGCCTCCCCTGCGGCGAACAGATCGCGGGCCTCGGCGCTCTCGGCCGCAGGGGCCTCGATCTCGCCACCGGCCCGCCAGACGCGAGCGAACGGACGCGCGCGATGCCTGCGGCGGCGCAAGAAGGCGCCTGCCTCATCCGCGTAGGAGCTGACGCGGTCGATGATCAGCCGATGCGGCTTCTGCATCAGTTCCCCACCTCGGCTTCGAACTCGGAGACGCCACGGCGCAGATCGAAGAGCATCAACGAGGCGAGCGTGAAACGTGCGCTCGTCGCAACGATCGAGACGCTTGATCCGCGAACCGCGAACACCTCACCCTCCCCGGTGCCGACATGGACCTGGGCCGCCCGGCCCCGGGAGTCGGCCGCGGCCCACAGGCAGCGCGCGCCGGCCGACCAATCGGCGCCGTCGGTGGCGGCGATCTGCTCTCCGTCGGCAGCAAACAGGGCCGCGTCGAGCAGGTCTGGGGCGGCCTCGGAGAGCCGCGCGAGCAGCGCACTGGCCCGCTCACCATCGGAGAGCCGCCCCGGCGTCTTGCTCATCGCACACCTGCCGTCGCCACATTCGCCAACATAGCGACCATGAATGTCGCGAGGGCATCCTGGATCACCGTCGTCGCCGCGTGCGCGATCGCGGTCGTCCTGCTGGCGATCAACGGCTACACCGGCTATTCGATCACCGTCGGGATGGTCGGCGTGGCAGCAGCGGTCAACCTGACCTGAGGCGGCGATCGACCGGAGCCGGTCAGCCGTGCCGCAGCGGCCCGGCCTCGGACCCAGGCCCGGTCGCCGATCCCTCAGGCTCGACGTGGATCAGCACGTCGGCGTGGGTGATATTCGCCTCGATCGCGCCGCGGAGGGTGTGGGCCAGGTCGTGAGCGCGCTCGAGGCTCGTGCCGGCCCGGAACTGGACGTGGAAGTCAACGTGCCGCCGCGCTCCGGCGCGACGGGCGCGCAGCTTGTGGTAGCCGACCATCTCTGGCGGTCGAGCCGCGGCGATCGCGGCCTCGATCTTGTCGAGCTCCTCGGGCGGCAGGGCCTCGTCCATCAGGACCCGCCCGGAACGCAGCATCAAGCGCACGCCCGAGGCGACGATTGCCACGGCGACGATCAACGCCGCGATCGCATCGAAGACGGGATTGCCGGTCACCTCGACCAGCATCAGCCCGGCCAGGACCGCGAGCGACGTCGCCGCGTCGGCCCGGAGGTGCGCGGCGTCGCCCTCGAGCGCGGGCGAGTCGTACTCGCGCGCCCGCCGATAGAGCAGTGTGGAGACGGCGAGGTTCGCGAGCGCGGAGAACCCGATCACGGCGATCCCGAGGCCGATGTGCTCGAGCTCGGAACCGGAAACGATCCGCCTGCTCGCCTCATAGCCGATGATCCCGGCACCGACGAGGATCAGCATCGCCTCGGCGCCGGCGGCTACGTTCTCGGCCTTCTCATGCCCGTAAGGGTGGTCCGCATCAGCGGGGGCATCCGCCTTGCGGATCGAGACCAGCGCAACCACCGACGCAAGCAGGTCGATCGCTGAATGGACCGCCTCGGTGAGGATCGCTATCGACCCCGTGAGGACTCCGGCGATCAGCTTGAGGACGATCAGGACCGCGTTGGAGACGACGGAGAGCGTCGCCGCGGCAGCCTTGCCCGTGATCATCGCTTCCCCTCCAGGATTTCGGCCAAGGCCCGTGCGGCGCGACCGCGATGGCTGATCGCGTGCTTCTCCTCGGCACTCAGCTCGGCCATCGTGCGAGCATCGCCGCCGGGATCGTCGTCCGGGATGAAGGCGGGGTCGTAGCCGAAGCCACCCTCGCCGCGGGGCGATCTCGCCAGCGTCCCTGTGCAGCGCCCCTCGGTGACGAGCTCACGGCCGTCGGAGCCCACGTAGGCCATCGCGCAGACGTAGGCGACCGAGCGATCGTCGTGGCGCCCGACCTCCTCGAGCAGCTTGCCGAGGTTCTCCGCGTCGCTCGCATCGCGACCCGCGTAGCGGGCCGAGTGAACGCCGGGGCGACCTCCGAGCGCGGCCGCGGCAATCCCCGAGTCGTCGGCGATCGCCGCCAGGCCCGTTGCGGCGCCGGCGGCCCGCGCCTTGCCGAGGGAGTTCTCGGCAAAGGTGCTGCCGTCCTCAGGCGGCAGCACGATGTCGGCGTCCAGCGGCAGCAGATCGAACCCGGTGAGTACCTCGCTCAGCTCGCTGAGCTTGTGTTCGTTCCGCGTCGCGACGACCAACTTCCGCCGGGGGGAGCTCATGGCCCCTGGACGGCCCGCTCCTGCGCGACTCGCAGCTTCTCGATCCCGCCCTCGGCGAGACCGAGCAGCTGATCGAGCGACGACCTCGAGAGGGGTGCGCGCTCGGCGCTTGCCTGGACCTCAACGAGCCCGCCGGTGTCGGTCATGACGACATTCGCGTCGACCTCCGCGCTCGAGTCCTCGACATAGTCGAGGTCGCAGACAGGCCTGCCGTCAACCATGCCGACGCTGATCGCAGCGACCGAGCCGTTGAACGGAAGCGCCGCCAGATCGCCGCGCTCGACGGCAGCGGCAAAGGCGAGATGGAGGGCCACGTAACCCCCCGTGATCGCGGCGCAGCGCGTACCGCCGTCAGCCTGGAGGACGTCGCAGTCGACCCAGGCGGCCCGTTCTCCGAGCGCCGCGAAATCGACGACGGCCCGCAGGGAGCGACCAATCAGGCGCTGGATCTCGGTTGAACGACCATCCGGCCTTCCCTTCTTGGAGTCCCGCTCCTTGCGCTCGCCCGTCGAGGCGGGAAGCATCGCGTACTCGGCGGTGACCCAGCCCGTGCCGCCACCCTTGAGCCAGCGCGGCACCGTCTCGGCGATCGAGGCGGTGCAGATCACCCTGGTCTCACCGATCGAAATCAGGGCTGAACCGTCGGCGGTACGGACGAAGCCGGGCTCGATCTCGATCGGACGAGGATCGGCGTCGGCGCGGTCATAGCTGCGGGCGGCCATCGGCGGGCAGTCTCTCAGACCCCGGGCGAACGGGGCTCGAAGGACCACCCGCCTGGGCCTAGTGGCAGGCGGAACCGGCCACCGTCACTTGGCGAAGGTGACCTTCTGAACGGCCTGCACGATCTTCTTGGTGATCGCGTCGGCGAGCTCCTTGCCCGGCAGGCTGTTGAGCCCGCCGATCGCCGCGACCATGCCGCCCATCAGCACCGCGACGAGCAGGACGAGGCCGACGTACTCGACCGTTCCCTGCCCTCTCTGATCCCCCACCCGAGGGATCCTTCGACCGACTGCCTCGATCGCGTTCGCGACCCACCAGTGCATCGATCCGAACCTTGCGTGCATCTGCTCTTTCTCCTTTCCCGACCACCCGGTCGGCGAATCTGGTTTCGGCACCGATGCTCGAGGCCGGCGCGAGACCGAACAAGACCTGGCTGTGACCGAACGCGAGTGGCTGAGTGACGATCGGGCCCAGTCGAGTCAGCCGCGGCCCAGAGCCCGGCGAGAGGGGCCCCGGAGTGGCCCCTCTTGCCGTAACCTGCGCCCGCCTATGGCACGACGCAGAGGCATATTCCGTCGCGGCCGTGACCGGGAGCCTGATGATCGGTCCGACGAGCAACCGGACGGTGATGACGAAACTGCCGCCGGGGAGCCGGCGACCGAGACCGGCCCGCCGGAGCCCGACAACGAGCGGCGGCCCGCAGGGCCTGAGCTCAGCGCACCCCCGTCGGCAACAGATCAGCGGCACGAGGACTGGACACCGCCGGCCGACGAGGGGGATGAGGTGGCGGGGATCGGGCCGGAAACCAGTGAGTGGGCCCCGACGCCGCCGCCTGCGCCGACCCCGGCGCCCTCACGGTCGACTGAAGCACGCCCGTCTGACCCGGATGAGCCACTCACCGAGGAAGCCGAGGAGAGGATCCCATCCGAGGTGGTTGCGGCCCAGAGCACGGCCGAGGATCGGTTCGCCCGCAAGCTCGCCGAGCGCGAGCGGGACCTCGAGCGCGAACGCGACGAGAAGGTCAGCGCGATCGAGGACTCCGACCGGCGGCTTCTGCAAATCGAGCAAGGGACGATCGCTGCCACGGAGCGCCTCGAGACCGCCGAGCGGGTGCTCGCCGATGAAGCGAAGCGGCTCAAACTGGAGACGGCGGCCCACCTCGAGGCGGCCTCGGGCCGAGCTCGGGAGGAGGCACAGATCGAGGCCGATCGGCGTGTGGCTGAGAGGGAGGCTGAGCTCGACGCGGCCAAGGCCGAGGCCGAGCGCTTGGCGCGTGAGGCCGAGCAACGCGCGCGGGCGGCGGAGCTCCGAGCGCGGAAGGCTGAGGAGGTCGGGGCCCGCACCGCGACCGAGGCCCGCGTGGCCGCGGCTGAGTGGCTCCGGGGTCAGGCGGACGCACTGCGCAACGAGGGTGAGCGGCGTAGCCGGGCAGATCTCGAACGGCCCGAGGCTGCGACGGAGCGGGTCGAACGCAGCAGCGCATCCGCGCGCAACGCCCCGCACCGATCCCGCGAGGAGCGCTTCCGCGCGGCCGCCGAGCGGCTCGGCGGAGTCGCGCAGCAGTCAGAGGATATCCGCCCCCTCCGAACCCGCCGGAAGTCGGAACGGGACGAGTCCACGGCTGCGACAGCCGCGCCCGGCGAGACCGTCACCCTCGCCTCAGCGAACTTCGAGCAGTTGCGGCATCTCGGCCTCTCGGTAAAGCAGGCCAAACGGCTGCTCCGTCACCGCGACGAACGTGGCCTCTCGAGCGTCGGAGACCTAGTCGGAGTCCCCGGCTTCACTCGCTCCGTCCTCGATGAGCTGGAATCGCGGCTGGTCGACTGAGTCCGGGCTCAGCCTCGGTCCAGGCTCAGGCCAGAGCCCGGGGCCAAAGCGGGCGGAACCTCTCGCGCGCTTCGGCGGCAGGCCCGGGGCCGGCAAGCCGCGGCGACAGCCTGTCGCCGAGCGCGCGGATCGTGCCCAGTACCGAACGGGCCAGGGCGTCGACGTCGTACCCGCCTTCGAGGCAGACGAGCAAGGGGGCCCCGAGCTCGACGCCGAGCTCGCGCATTGTTGCGGCCAGATCACCGAAGTCGGCATCGGTCAACTCGCAGTTGGCCAGCGGATCGTCGAGATGGGCATCGTAGCCGGCTGAGATCGCGATCAGATCGGGAGCGAAGTCGCGGGCTATCGGCGCCACGACGTGCTGGACGAGCGACAGGTAGAGCTCGCCCGAGGCGCCCGGCGGCACCGGCAGGTTGACCGTGTAGCCGGCGCCGGCGCCGGTACCGATCTCCGAGGGATCCCCGGTGCCCGGATACAGCGGGCTTTGATGGAGGCTGACATAGAGGACCGAAGCATCGGAGTAGAAGATCTCCGCTGTGCCGTTGCCATGGTGAACGTCCCAGTCGAGGATCAGGACCCGCTCGGCCCCGCACTCGGCGATCGCATGTCCGGCGCCGACGGCGATGCTGTTGAACAGGCAGAAGCCCATCGCCCGGTCGCGCTCGGCGTGATGCCCCGGGGGGCGCAGGCCGCAGAAGGCGAACGGATGCTCGCCCTCGAGCAGCCGCTCGGAGGCCTGAGAAGCTGCCCCGGCAGCGCGCAAGGCCGCCTCCCAGGACGCCTCGACGGCGACGGTGTCGGCGTCGATCATGCCGCCGCCTGAGGCGCAGAACCGCTCGATCCGCTCGACGTGGGCCGGACTGTGGACGCGCTCGAGTTGCTTTCGGCCCGCCAGCGGCGCGTCAGCAAGCTCAACCCCCGGCCAGCCGGCGTCGACCATCGCGGCCTCGATCGCCCGGACACGGTCGCTGCACTCCGGGTGGGATCCGGTGTCGTGCGCGAATGATGAGTTATGACGGTAGTAGAGCCCGATGCTGAATCACCTATCCCGCAGAACCCTGCCGGCGTCGGGGCGGGCACGTGAGCAGGAGTACTGATCAAGTCCGGATACGGTACCCGGCCACTTGCCTGCCCCGGCCCCCCGATCCAACGAACACTTCGACGTCGCCGTCGTCGGCGGCGGTGCCGCCGGACTTCACGTCGCTCTGGAAGCCGCCGAGGGTGGCGCGACCGTCGCGCTCATCTCCCGCAAGTCATTGGCGGAAAGCGCCAGCTTCTGGGCACAGGGTGGGCTGGCGGCAGCGATCGCTGCCGACGACTCGCCGGCCCGGCACGCCGAGGACACGATCAACGCGGGACGCGCACTCTGCGACCCACGCGCCGTCGAGGTCCTCGTCAGCGAGGCCCCCGCCGCCGTCGCGAAGCTCACCTCCTACGGGGTGCAGTTCGACCGTGAGGAGGACGGGGAGTTCGCGCTGGCGCTCGAAGGGGGGCACTCGGCACGGCGCATCGTCCACGCCGGGGGAGCCGCCACCGGGCAGGCGATCACCCGTTGCCTGGCCGGCCGAGCGGCCGAGAGCGGACTGATCAAGGTGCTCGAGGGCGCCTCCGCACTCGCGCTCTGGAGCAGCGACGAACGCTGCTGGGGCGTGATCACCGACCAGGGTCCGCTGCGCGCAAATGCGACGGTGATGGCAACCGGCGGCGGCGCCGCTCTGTGGAGTCGTACGACCAACCCCTGGGGAGCGGTGGCCGCGGGAGCTGTGCTCGCCCATCAGGCCGGCGCGGAGCTAGCCGGCCTCGAGTTCTGTCAGTTCCACCCGACCGCGCTCGCGGCTCCGGGCACGCCCCTCGATGGCAAGCTGATCACCGAGGCCGTCCGAGGCGAAGGGGCAGTGCTGCTCGACGCCGCCGGACGGCGCTTTACGGACGAGCTCGCCCCGCGTGATCAGGTCACGGCGGCGATCCTCGACCGGATCAGCGCCGACGGCATCGCCTCGGTCCAGCTCGACCTGCGGGGGGTGCCGTTGGAGAGCTTCCCGTCGATCGTCGCGATGCTGGCCGAGGCTGGGATCGATCCAGCGTCCGAGCCGGTGCCGGTGGCGCCGGCAGCTCACTATCTGATCGGCGGGATCCGCACGGATCTGGACGGAGCGACCGCGGTGGGCGGACTGTTCGCCGTCGGCGAGTGCGCTTACACCGGCCTGCACGGCGCCAATCGGCTCGCCTCCAACTCGCTCAGCGAATGCTTCGTCTTCGGCTCGCGGGCCGCCGGCGCGGCCCTTGCGGTGATCGGGCCCGGGGGCGCTAACCCGCCGGCGCGGCCCGCGTGGCGCTTCGAACCTCCGACGGCGGCGACGAGGGAGCGGCTCTGGGAGCTGGCTGGGCCGCAGAGGACCGCGAGCGAACTCGAGCAGCTGCTCGACGACCCCTACCCCCCTGCCCGGATGGTCGCCGCGTCGGCGCTGCTACGAGCCGAATCGCGTGGGGCGCACAGGCGCAGCGACTTCCCAAGCCGCGACACCGAACTCGACGGCGCCCATGTCGTGATCGGCAGGGACAGCACGGCGCGCTTCCAGCACTGGCGATAGGGCTGGGCCCAGGGCCCGGTGAGCCGGCGGACCCCGCCCTCGCGCCCACCCCCACCCGGGGCAGGTTCTATGTTTGCGGCATGCAGCTTGGGGTCGATGTCGGTGGAACCTTCACGGACGCCGTTCTACTCGGTGCCGGACAGCTCTACACGGCCAAGGTTCCGAGTACCCCGGTTGATCAGTCGGAGGGGGTGCTGGCAGCCGTTGCGGCCACGCTCGCGCTGGCGGGGGTGGACGGCTCCAAGGTTGAGAGCTTCAGTCATGGAATGACCGTCGGCACCAATGCCCTCCTCGAGCGCGGCGGAGCACGAACGGCGCTGCTCGCCACCGAGGGCTTCACCGATCTCCTCGAGATCGCTCGCCAGGACCGTCCCCGCCTCTACCACCTCTGCGCCGACCGGCCGCCGCCGCTCTCCCCTCCCGACCTGCGGATCGGCGTCCGCGAACGGGTCGGCCCCGAAGGGGTTCTCGAGCCGCTGACCGATGCCGAGGTCGAGCGGGTCGTGGCCGCCGTCGGGGAGCTCGACTGTGAAGCGGTCGCCCTCTGCCTGCTGTTCAGCTACCTCGAGCCCGCCCATGAGACAAAGCTGGCTGCGGCGCTGCGCGAAGCCCACCCTGACATCACCGTCAGCGCGTCCTCGGAGGTGCTGCCCAAGTTCCGCGAGTACGAGCGCTGCTCAACGACGGTCATCGGGGCCTACCTGACGCCGCTGCTCGGCCGCTACCTGAGGCGGCTGGGCGAGCGCTGCGCGAGCGAGGGACTGCCCGAACCGGTCGTGATGCAGTCCTCGGGCGGCCTCGCGGCTCTCGGTGAGGCAGCCTCGGGCGCCGCCTGGAGCGTGCTCTCCGGCCCAGCGGGTGGCGCCGTCGGGGCAGCGATGCTGGCTCGGCTCAGCGGCACGCCGAACGCGCTCGGCCTGGACATGGGCGGCACCTCCTGCGATGTCTGCGTGGTCGAGGACGGAGAGGTGCGTCGCAGCGCCGGTCGGATGATCGGAGGGCGCCCGATCGCCCTGCCGATGGTCGACATTCACACCGTCGGTGCCGGCGGCGGCTCGATCGGGTGGCGCGACGGTGGCGGCGCCCTGCGGGTTGGCCCCCACTCGGCGGGCGCAGACCCCGGGCCGGCCAGCTACGGCCTTGGCGGCGACAAGCCGACGGTTACTGACGCCAACCTGCTGCTCGGCTATCTGCCGCCGAAGGGCAGCCTCGCCGGCGGCGTCAAGCTCGATCGCGATGCCGCCGAGAGGGCGATCGCGACGCTGGCCGCAGAGCTCGGGCTGACTCCGATCGAGACCGCCGCGGGGATCCTGCGGGTGGCCAACCAGGAGATGGTCGGCGCCCTGCGGGTGGTCACGGTCGAGCGGGGAATCGACCCCCGCGATTTCACCTTGCTGGCTTTCGGCGGTGCGGGGCCGATGCACGCGGCCGCGGTCGCCGCTGAGCTGGCGATCGGGCAGATCCTCTGCCCAAGGGCCGGCGGTGTGCTCTCCGCCCTCGGTCTGACCTCGGGAGAGCGGCGCCACGACGTCTCGCAAACGGTGATGCTTGCGTGCGCGGAAGTCAATCGCGAGGCGATCGTCGCGCGCGTGCGCGAGCTGGCGGCGTCA
Source organism: Acidobacteriota bacterium (assembly GCA_032122625.1). Taxonomy (GTDB): domain Bacteria; phylum Actinomycetota; class Thermoleophilia; order Solirubrobacterales; family 70-9; genus CAXMST01. The sequence goes on along the minus strand of JAQBGG010000067.1, from coordinate 6,978 downwards.
GCAGGGGAGCGACTGGCGGGAGAACATCGGATCGAGACCACCTATGAGCTCCGCTATACCGGCCAGGCGTTTGAGCTCGACGTCAGCGCCGGCCCCGAGCCCGAGCCGGCCGAACTGGCCGAGCTCTTCGCCGCCGAGCATGAACTTCGCTACGGCTACCGCGACGACAGCTCTGAGGTTGAGTTGGTCGGGATCCGAGTGGCGGCGATCGAGGCGGGGATCAGCCCGGCGCTGAGTGCCCCCGCCGAAGGCCCCGAGCCATCGCGCTCGCGGCGCCCCGCTCATTTCGATGGAGATTGGATTGAGACGGAGGTGATCAGCGGCGAGCCAAAGCCGGGCTCGCGGCTTTGGGGCCCGGCTGTCGCCGAGCTTCCCGAGGCGACCCTGGTGATCCCGCCGGGAGCCGTCGCCCGCGTCGATCAACGGGGAACCATCTCGATCAGCCTGGAGGCCGCCGATGCCGGTTGACCCAGTGACGCTCCAGGTTCTCGTCGGGGGCCTGCACTCGATCTGCGAGGAAATGGGCGCGACCCTGATCCGCTCGGCGCATTCGCCCAACATCAAGGAGCGCCACGACTGCTCGACGGCGCTGTTCAACTCAGACGGCGAACTGGTCATGCAGGCGGAGCACATCCCGGTCCACCTCGGCTCGATGCCGGCCGCCGTGGAGGCGATCCTCGGCGCCGAGGCCCACCCCGGCCAACTCTGGATCATCAACGATCCCTTTCGGGGTGGCACTCATCTCCCGGACATCACGCTGATCTCGCCGATCTTCATCGACCGGCGGCTGCTCGGGTTCGCCGCCAGCAGGGCCCATCACGCCGACATCGGCGGCCCCACCCCAGGCGGGATGCCGGCCTTCTCGACGACCCTCGAGGAGGAGGGAATCGTGATCCCGCCCTCGCTGGTCGGCGACGCGGAGCTTCGGGACCTCGCCGAGCGTATGCGTAATCCAGCCCAGCGCCTGGCCGACCTCCGGGCCCAGCGAGCGGCAAACCGGCTCGGCGCCCTGCGCCTGGTCGAGCTGGCCGACCGGGTCGGTGCCGGCGCTCTCGAACGGGGGATGTCGGAGGTCCTCGACTACTCCGAGCGGCGCACGCGAGCCGCTTTGACAGCGGTCGCCGACGGCAGCTACGAAGCAACCGACGTGCTCGAGTCCGGCGAGGGGCCGGCCCGGCTTCTGCTCGCCGCACGGGTTGTCGGCGACGAGTTGGAGCTCGACTTCACGGGCAGCTGCGAGCAGGTCAGAGGAAACCTCAACTGCCCTCTGCCGGTGACCCGATCGGCCGCGTTGTTCGCAGTCCGGGTCCTCCTGGATCCCGACGCACCACCCTCCGCCGGCGGCCACCGGCCAATCTCGATCAGGGCACCGCAGGGATCGATTCTCAACGCGAACCCCGGGGCGGCCGTCGCCGCCGGCAACGTCGAGACCTCGAGCCGAGTCGCCGATCTCGTCCTCGATGCGCTCGGCCAGCCGCTCGCGGGGCCGGCTCAGGGACAGGGCACGATGAACAACCTGACTCTTTCCAATTCCGGCTTCACCTACTACGAGACGATCGGCGGCGGTCAGGGCGCCTGCTCCGACCGCCGCGGCCCAGACGGGGTTCACGTCGCGATGTCGAACACGCTCAACACGCCCGTCGAGGCACTTGAGTCGGAGATCCCCGTGCGGGTCAGGGAGCTGGGGTTACGCCGGGGCAGCGGCGGTGGCGGGGAGCTCCGGGGCGGTGACGGCGTCGTCCGTGAGATCGAGGCGCTGGAGCCGATGCGATTCACCCTGATCACCGAGCGGCGTCGGTTCCCGCCGCGTGGTCGCGGTGGCGGCGAGGACGGCGCCGTCGGGCTCAACCTGCTCAACGGCGAACCGCTCGGCGCCAAGGCCGAGGGCCGCCTGATGCCGGGAGACCGGCTGCGGATCGAAACGCCGGGCGGCGGCGGCTACGGGCAGGCGCGGGGGACCTGATCCCGGATCGGAGGCCCGGCCCGGACGCCGATCGCGCGGTGCAAGATTCATGTGACTCGCGCAACTAACTTGAACTCTGAGAATGCTTCTCTACACTCGGCAGCCGAGCCGCCGGGCTGAGCGCCCGCCGGGAGTCTCGTCCCGGAAACGTCCTCTCACCCCCGACCCCTACCCACGGAAACTCACCAAAATGCCAATTGCTTTCAAGGAATGGTCCGTCACTGTGCGCGCTCTCGCCGAGGGCGAGCAGCTGATCACGCTGCGCAAGGGCGGGATTCGTGAGGAGAACAAGCACTTCGAGCTCGACCACGAGCAATTCTTCCTCTACCCCACTTTCGACCACCAGCGGAACGACCTCGTACGCGAATCGCACCACGCTGAGCTGCGCCGCGCCCTCGAGGAAGGCGTCTGGCCCGATGAGGAGCCGCCGCCGCGGGCCCTGCTTCAGGACGGTGGAATCCCTCAGCCCGACCGGGTTCGGATCCGCGCCTGGGCCGAGGTCGCCGATCATTTCGAGATCGAAGACCCGCGGACAATCGACTCCCTTTCGCCCTTCCACGTCTGGACGCAGGACTACGCGCGCAAGCGCCTTGCCTGGAAGCGCACCCATCCGCTGCACGTCCTGCTTCTCAAGGTGCACCGAATCCCGCGCCCCGTAACCGTGCGGGTCCGCGATGAGCACCACGGTTGTCACTCCTGGGTCGAGATCGACCGCGATCTGCCCTTCGAGGGCGTTCCAGTGATGGCCAACGAGGAGTTCGACCGGGCCGCAGCGCGGATCAAGCAGATCTGCGGCGCCGGCGAGCCCGTACTCGCCTAGCGAGTCTTCTCAACCGCCGAGGCCTCTGGGTGGAGCCGTCGAGGAGCACTGATCTAGGCTCCGGGAATGCCGTGGACGGAGACTGAGTCGCTGAGCTTCATCGCCCGCCACGAGGAGGGCGACGAAGAGTGCGCCGAGCGGACCCTCGACGCCCTCGAGGATCTGCGCCTGCGGCTCGAGGATCGGCTCGAGCGGGCGCCCGGCGACGTCACGATCATCATCCACCCGAGCGCCGGCTGGCTGGCCGCCGCCCACCCGTTCCTGCCGGCAGCCCGGCTCGCAGCCGCCCCCGCCGGGCGCCGCTACCTCGCGGGCTGGGCGATCGCGAGCGAGGTTCATGTCCTCAACGACGAGGCCCTCGAGCGGCGAGCCGGCGGTGAGGATTCCCTGCGGGCGTTGCTCGGCACGGCCTCACGCCTGTACGCCCAGCTGACCCTGGCCTCGTACAACGAGCGGATGCCGCCCCCGTGGGGGCCGGCCAGCTTCGTCCGCTATCTGCGCTGGGCATGGTTGGTCGAGGGCGGTGCTCAGTACCTCGCGGGCCAGGTGGGGCTGTTCAGGCCCGCCGTCGGGCGCCGGCTCTCCGAGGGTGATCCGCCGTCATTCCCCCCCGGCCCCCGCGACGCGATAATCCTCGGCGGCACGGTCTTCGACCTGCTCGAACGCGAGGTCGGCGCTCACGCCTGCGACCTACTGCTCTCTCGGCTCCGCAAGGACGGGGCCGAGCGGGCGCTGGAGATTGCTTTCGGGGTCGATGCGGCGACGATCGAGGGTGCATGGCGCCGGCACCTGACCGCCCTGGTCGACCGCGAGGCGCCCTGAGCACCCCGGGTCCTCAAGCGAGCACCCGGACAATGCCGACCAGAGCGCCGAATAGCAGCAGTGCTGCGAGCAGCGCGGCGGCGACCCTGAGCTGCCAGGCGCGGGAGCCGGACGCCTTCTCTCCGGGTTCGAGCCCATCCCTCGCCTCAGTCGCAGCCTCCCCGTCGATGTCGGAGAGCAGATCGCGAGCCGCCTCCTCCCCGCTGGAGGGCACGAGGACATCGCGTGGGCCGGCGGCGAGGAAGTCCGGTACGTCGAAGCCGCCCGTCCTCTGCAGGAGGCTGGGAATGCCCTGCTCGAGGAGAACGCCCTTGATCAGCTCCGCCTCGGCCAGGTTGCTGCCGACGGCGACCCTGACGAGCTCACCCCGGGCGTAGCGGGGATGGATCTTTCGAGCCTGCTCGTGGGCGGGATCAGCGGCCGGCTCCTCGACCCGCTCGGCGATGATCAAGGGCATCGAGCAGCGTTCGCAGAGGCGCGCATCGGCGGCGTGTTGCCGACCGCAACGTGGGCAGGCGAGCGGGCCGTCAGCCGACGGCAAGCTCGACCTCCGCTACGCCGCCGTCGCGGATCGCGAAGGCCCGCGTCACCGGATTCTCAGGGTCGGCAAGCGAGCAGATCAGGTAGAGCGGATCCGGCCAGCCGTCGGCGAGATTGATGTCGGTCTGGGAGGGGTATGCCTCGCTGCTGGGGTGCGAGTGATAGATGCCGACCAACTCTTCATCGGCGTCGGGGATCTCGCGCTCGACGATCCTGAACAGGTCGCGGTCGTCGACCCGGTAGCGAAGCGGACTCTCGAAGGCGTTGCGCGCCCGATAGACGCTCCTCGCGCGGCCGTTCTTGCCGCCGATCATGCCGCAGCACTCGTTCGGCAGGTCCTCGCGGGCGTGGTCGGCGATCTCCTCGAGGACGGCGGTATCGAACTGCATCGGCGGCAGCGTACCGGTAGCCCGGGGCGGCTGAGCGCGCCGGCCGGCCTGCGTCCGGGGCGCCCGACCCGCTACCACCAGACGGTGCTGTCGACGTTCTCGAGCTCCTCGTAGGGCTTCGTGTAAACGCCTGAGGAGAGGTACTTCCAACCGTCGTCGGGAACGAGGAAGACCACGTTGCCGCCGTCCAGCTCGCCGGCGATCCGGTGAACGACGAAGGCGATCGCGCCGGCTGATACGCCGGCGAACAGGCCCTCGTCGTGCAACAGCCTCTGCGTCCAGCGAATCGCGTTCTCGTTGCTGACCATGATCTTCCGGTCGAGCACGGAGAGGTCGATGATCGGCGGGATGAAGCCGTCGTCGAGCGAGCGCAGGCCGGAGACGAGCTCACCCTGCATCGGCTCGACAGCGACGATCTTGGTTTCCGGATCGTGCTCTTTGAGGCGGCGGCCGTTGCCCATCAGCGTGCCACCGGTGCCCATTCCGCCCACGAACGCGGCGACCGAGTCGAGCTCTTCGAGGATCTCCAAAGCTGTGCCGTTGTAGTGCGCATCGGGATTGGCGTTGTTGCCGTACTGGTAAGGCATGTAGAGCGAGGCATCGCGTTCGGCCATGTCGAGAGCCATCTCAACCGCGCCGTTCGAGCCCTTCGCGCCCTCGGAGTAGACGATCTCAGCGCCGTACATGCGCAGCAGCTGGGTCCGCTCCTCGGTGACGTTGTCGGGCATCACGGCGCGGAACGGGTAGCCCTTGCGGCGGCAGATCATCGCCAGAGCGATGCCGGTGTTCCCCGATGTCGGTTCCATCACCGTCTGGCCGGGACCGATCAGGCCGCCGCTCTCGGCCGTGTCGATCATCGACTTGGCGACCCTGTCCTTGACAGAGCCGGTCGGGTTCTGGCCCTCGAGCTTGGCGAAGATCCGCACGCCGGGCCGCGGCGAGAGACGCGGAAGCTCGACCATCGGCGTGTTGCCGATCGACTCGAGGATGTTCTCGAAGCGCCCGCCACAGGGCCGATTGAGTAGATCGTCCAGTGCCACTTCAGTAAGTATAGTGAAGGACTGGCACCGGTGTTCGGGCAGCGCCGCCGCGGTCTATCCGGTTATGGTTCGGGCATGCGGCCGGGAGGTTCCGCCCGCAACAAACTCTGAGCGAGAGAGGGAGTTAACCTATGAGCAAGATTCGTCTACGGACGCTTCTGGTCCTCGTGGTCGGGCTAATTGCAGCCGTTGGAATCGCCGCCTGTGGCGACGACGACAGCAGCACCAGCGGCGACACCACGGCCACCGACGGCGGCAGCGCCGACCTCGGCCTGATCGAGGACGGCACGTTGATCGTCGGATCGGACATTCCGTTCCCGCCCTTCGAGCAGGGCGACCCGCCCGACTACGAGGGCTTCGACATCGACCTGATCAACGCGGTCGCCGACAACCTCGGGCTGACCACCCAGATCGAGGACGCGCCTTTCGACCTGGTTCTGCAGGGTGGCGGCGGCCAGTTCGACCTGGCGATCGCGGCGACGACGATCACGAAGCCGCGCGAGAACCGGGTCGATTTCTCCGACCCGTACTTCCTCGCGTCGCAGGGTCTGTTGGTTCGTGTCGACAGCGATGTGACCAGCTTCGAGGATCTCGACGGCAAGATCGTCGGTGCGCAGGACGGCACCACCGGCGAGACCTACGCGAACGAGAACACCGGCGCCAGCGAGGTGCGCGGCTTCCCGGAGATCGACGACGCCTACAACGCGCTGCTGTCCGAGCAGGTCGATGCGGTCGTCAACGACCTGCCGTCCGTACAGGACCAAGCCGACAACAGCAACGGCCGACTCGAGGTCGTCGCTGATGTCAACACCGAGGAGGAGTACGGCGTGATCTTCCCCCAGGGGGCCGACGCACTGCGCGAAGCGGTCAACGGTGCTCTTCAGGAGATCAAGGACGACGGGACGCTGAACGACCTCTACCAGCAGTGGTTCAAGATCGATGCGCCGGAGAGCGTGCTCAGCTCCACCCACGAGCCGAGCTGATCGGTTTCGACAGATGAGCCGGCTTTGTAGTGCTGGCGTGTTCGAGGGGGCGCCCCACAGGGCGCCCCGTCTGGTTCTCAGGCCCGCGCCAGCGATACCGATAGTCTGAGCGCACCAGCGAGCAGAGAGGAGGCCGCGTGGACAGAATCCTCGAGCAGTACTTCGACCTCGGTGTCATGTTCGACCCGAACAACTTCGACAAGGTGATCGATGGCTTCGTGTTCACGATCAAGCTCTCGATCGTCGCCGGGATCGCGTCCCTGATCTGGGGGCTGATCCTGGCGATTCTCCGGCAGACGCCCGGGCGGCTGAGCTGGATCGTGCGGGTGCCGACGGTCACCTACATCGACGTGCTTCGCGGGGTGCCGGCGCTGCTCACGATTCTGCTCGTCTCGACCAGCCTCGGCGCGCTGGCGGCGAC
>JAQBGG010000066.1:0-7783 GCA_032122625.1 Acidobacteriota bacterium | reverse complement strand
GCACGAGGCCGGCGAAGTTCATCGCCAAAATGTTCGAGAAGGACGCGTCCGGCGTCTCGAGCTTGATCTCGATCTCGCCGGTCTTGTCGTCCGTCGTGATGCCCTTGATGTCAGCCTCGGGGTCGTCCTGACCTTCGTAGTCCTTGGCGCCGACGATCGTCTCGTAGAACGGGGCGCCGCCCGAGCCGAGGTTGAGCACGCGCTTGATGGTGTGCTCGAAATCGCTGGCGACAACGTCCTGGCCGTCGGAGTAGGTGAGCCCGTCACGCAACGTCAGCGTGTAGGTGAGACCGTCCTCGGAGACCTCAGGGAGAGCTTCCGCCAGGCCCGGAACCAGCTCCGAGCCGGCCGTGCCTTCCTCGTGGTTATAGGTGAGAAGCGGCGTGTAGACGATCCACATCGGCTCCCAGCCGTTGACCGTGTACGAGAGCGCCGGGTCGAGGAAGTCGGGCTGGGACGACTGCGTAAGCGTCGCCTCGCCGCCGGTTCCGCCCGCGCTGGAAGTTGTGCTGCTGTCACTGCCGCTGTCGCCACATGCTGCAACCAGCAGCGCGCAGGCGAGAACTAGTGTCGTGAGCAGAAGCAGCCCGGACTTGCGCCGGCGCCCTCCTGGTGCCTGGGTGCTCAAATCGTTTCTCCTCTGTCTCTCTCTTGCCAGATCCTAGTCGGCACGCCTCCCCAGCGTGCCCAGCAGGATACGTTTATCACTCCGGGCCGTTGGGCATAGTCCCGGGTCGCCTCTCCGGCAGCCCGGACGCGCGCGCTGCGGCACCGCTAACCTACGGCTCAGCCGGGGGAAACGGTTGCGCTGATGCCCGTCGACTCCTACTTCTCAGAGAACTCGATGCTCCGCCGCGTGCAGGGGCCACCAGCATGACTGAGCGGCCCGAGGAGCGCGAGAGTGAGTCCGATCAGCCCGTTGCGGAGCCATCACCGCGGATCAAGACCGGCCGGATCGGTCGCACCGCCGGGGTCGGTGGGCTGGTCGCCGGGCAGGGGCTGAAGTGGGCGGGTACCCGCGTCGCCAACGTCGCCCGCGGCGAGGAGGCCAGACAACGCAAGACCGACGAGCGGGTTGCCGCAATCGCCACCCAGCTCGCTCGCCAGCTCGGTCAGATGAAGGGGGCGGCGATGAAGATCGGCCAGGTGCTCTCCACGGTCGAGATGCCCGGGCTCAGCGAGGAGGGCCAGGAGGAGTTCCGAGCCGCCCTCGCCGAGCTCCGCGACAACGCCCCGAAGTTCGGCTTCGACGACATCCGCAAGGTGATTGAGGATGATCTCGGCGGCAGGGTCTCGGATCACTTCGCCTCATTCGATCGCGAGGCCTTCGCCGCCGCCTCCATCGGTCAGGTGCACCGTGCGACGACCCACGAGGGCGCTGACGTTGCGGTCAAGGTTCAGTACCCCGGGGTGGCCGAGGCGGTGGAGATCGACCTCCGCAACCTCCACCTGATCCTGCGGCTGGTCAAGCGCATCGCCCCGGGCCTGGATGCCAAGGCCGTAGGCGGTGAGATCCGCGAGCGGATCACCGAGGAGCTCGACTACGAGCTCGAGGCGCAGAATCACCGCGCGATCGAGCGCGCCTACCGCGGTCATCCCTTCGCCGTCGTGCCCAAGGTCGAGACGTCGGTCTCCTCCCGGCGGGTGCTCGTCAGCAGCTTCCTCGACGGCCTGCGCTTTGAGCAGGTCATGGAGCTCGACCAGCCGACCCGGGACCAGTTCGGTGAGGCCGTGTTCCGCTTCTTCCTCTCGACCAGGGACCGGACGCGCCTGGTCTTGGGGGATCCGCACCCCGGCAACTACCTGCTGCTCGCCGACGGCAAGGTTGGATTCCTCGACTTCGGTCTCCTGCGGCGCGTGCCGGCCGAGCACCTCGAGCTGGAGCGAGCTCTGGGGCGGGCGATCGCCGAGCAGCGCGCGGAGGAGGTCCATGCGCTGATGTCGACGCTTGGCTATCTCCCCGAGCCGGAGGAGTTCGTGCCGGAGGCGCTGCTCGACCAGGTGAGGACCGGCGCCGCGTGGTTGTTCGAGCCCGGGGTCCGCTGTCTCGACCCCGCCTACGCACACGAGCTGCTCGAGCAGGGTGGTTCCCCGCGGAGCCCGCACTACGAGGCGATGAAGCGCCAGACGATGCCGCCGGCCTCACTGTTGATGCGGCGCCAGGAGGCCTTGATCCTCGTCGTGCTCGCCCAGCTGCGCGCCTGTGCGGATTGGACCGCGATCGCCGCCGAGTACAGCTTCGGAGGGCCCCCGACCACCGAGCTCGGTCGCGCCGAGGCTGAGTTCTGGGCTGTTTGACGAGGGCGCTTGTGGGCAAGCGCGACGTTTGTGGCTACCGCTGATCGCCGATCAGGCAAACAGCGGCAGCGTCGCGCAATAGACCGCGACCAGCGCGGCGCCCTCCCAGCGGACGAGGCGGTGACCGGTAGCCAGCAGCAGGCCGGCGGCGAGAGCGAACAGCAACATCAGGACGATTGCGCCGCCGAGGCCGGAGGAGTCGAGGGGGGCGGTCGGGGTCAGCAGCGCCGCCGTGCCGGCGACCCCGAGGCTGTTGACGATGTTGCTGCCGAGTACGTTGCCGATCACGAGGTCGGTCTGCTTGCGTCGAACGGCCTGGATCCCGACGACGATCTCGGGCAGGGAGGTACCGACAGCGACCAGCGAGAGGCCGATGAACGCATCCGAGACCCCCAGCTCCAGCGCCACGGCGGAGGCCGAGTCCACCAACAGGCGCGAGGCCCCGACCGTCGCCGCCAGGGCGACCGCCGAGATCGCCAGCTCGGCCGGTAGCGACATCCCCTGCGCCGCGTCCGGACGCGGCGGCGGCGGGTCGCTCGGGCGCAGGATCCAGAAGGCGATCGGCAGGGCCGCGAGCAGGACGACGCCCTCGAGGCGTCCGATGCCGCCAATCAAGGCGAGCGTCACCGCCAGCACGGCGCCGATCGAGAGCACGGCCTCGCGACGGAGCACCGAACCGCTCACCGCCAGCGGGGCGATCACGGCCGCGATTCCAAGCGCCAGGCCGATGTTGACGGTATTCGAGCCGACGAAGTTGCCGGCGGCGAGGCCGTCATCGCCGTTGGCGGCGGCGAAGGCGGAGACGAGCCAGTCGGGAAGGCTGGTGCCGACGCCGACCAGGACGACGCCGATGAACAGCGGGCTGGCTCCCAGGATGGTTGCCACCGAGGCGGCGGAGATCACGAAGCGGTCGGCGGCAAACGCGAGGACGGCAAGCGTGGCTCCGATGATCAGCAGGTCAACTGGCATCACACGTGGGGCGGGCCGCTACCGCGCTCAGCCCGGCGCCGCGTCAGGCGCCAGACCCGAGAACAGAGTCTGCAGGATCCGGTCGTAGGTCTGGTCGAGATCGAGATCGGGAGGTGTGCGGCCGCTGAGCTCGAGGCTGGCGGCACCATGGCAGGTTGCGAATACGGTCCGGGCTATCTCGACCGGGTCGCCGTCGCGGACCCGCCCGTCACGCTGGCAGCGCTCGACGGCGTCGACCAGCGCTGTGAAGCTTGCCGCCGCCGCGGCGGCGGCGGCCTCGTCGGGTTCCATCACGCCGAGCGAGTCGCCGAACATGACCCGGTACAGGTTTGGGTTCTCGAGCGCCCGTCGGCGGTAGGCCTCGCCCTGCCGGCGGAGGTCGATCAACGAGTCCTCGCCGGCGGGTGCCGCTTCGAGCGCGGCTCGGAGCAACTCGTGGCCGCGGCCGAAGACGGCTCCGGCGAGACCCGGCTTGCCGCCGAACAGGGTGTAGATCACCTGCGTCGATGCGCCGACCATCGCCGCGACCCTGCGCACGGTCACCGCCTCGGGCCCGCCCTCCTCGAGCAACTCGACAGCAGCGTCGACCGCCGCCTCGCTGACGGCATGGCGGGTCTCCGCCCGGGTCTTCCGGTAGTCGAGGGCAGGCCCCCTGGGAGGGCTGGGTTTGCTTTCTGTCATAACAGTGTTATATTATCTAACGTTGTTGTAAACGAACGCTCTGTGGAGGCACCGATGACATCTTCAAGCAAGCGGCAGACGCGCCCCTTGACAGCCGCCGGGACCGCCGGCCGAGGCGGACCGGTGTGGACGCTGGTGATCGTCTCGATCGCTCTGTTCATGGTCGTCCTCGACAATCTCGTGGTTACCGTCGCGCTGCCGTCGATCCGCGAGGATTTCGGCGCCAGCCTGCAGGATCTGGAATGGACCGTCAACGCCTACGTCCTCACCTTCGCAGTCTTCCTGCTGACAGGCGCAAGCCTCGGTGACCGGTTCGGGCGCAAACGAATCTTCCTCCTCGGGGTCGGCCTGTTCACGGTGGCCTCGGCAGCGGCCGCACTGGCCCCCGGCGCGGACGCACTGGTCCTGGCGCGCGCCACGCAGGGCGTCGGCGCCGCACTGGTCGCGCCGCTGACGCTGACCCTGTTGGCCGAGGCTTTCCCCGCCGACAGGCGTGGTCTCGCGCTCGGCATCTGGTCCGGGATCACCGGCGCCGGAGTGGCGCTCGGCCCGGTTGTCGGCGGCGCCGTCGTCGAGGGCATCAGCTGGCACTGGATCTTCTGGATCAACGTGCCGATCGGTCTGGTCCTGATGCCGGTCGCGGCGCGCCTTTTGAGCGAGAGCCACGGCGGCTCCGGCAGCCTCGACCCCGGCGGCCTTGCGCTCGCCGGCGCCGGCCTCTTCGGCCTGGTCTTCGGCCTCGTTCGCGGTCAGGCGCTGGGCTGGGGGAGTCCGGTGATCGCCGCGGCCTTGGCTATGGGCCTCGCTCTGCTGGCCGCCTTCGTCGTCTGGGAGCGCCGCACGTCCGCGCCGATGTTGAAGATCGATCTGTTCAAGCGTCGCGCCTTTGCGGTTACCAACGGTGTCGGTCTCCTGATGACCTTCGGGATGTTCGGCTCGATCTTCCTGCTGACCCAGTTTCTGCAGTTCGGCAGCGGGCTCAGCCCCTGGGAGGCGGGCGTACGGATCGCGCTCTGGACCGGTACGACGATGCTCGTTGCTCCGGCCGCCGGCGTGCTCGCCGAGCGCTACGGAGCGCGCCTGTTCATGGCGAGCGGTCTGGCGATGCAGGCAATCGCCCTCGGCTGGCTGGCGCTGATCCTGGAGCCCGGCCTCGCGTTCGGCTCGATGGCGGTGCCGTTCATCTTCGCCGGCGCCGGCATGGGGCTGGTCTTCGCTCCCTCGGCCGCGGCGCTGCTTGGAGCCGTCAGCGAGAGCGAGGCGGGGCAGGCCTCCGGCGCCAACAACGCGATCCGCGAAGTTGGTGGTGTGCTCGGTGTGGCGGTGCTCGGCGCAATCTTCGCCGGCGCCGGCAGCTACGCGAGCCCGGAGGCGTTCATGGCCGGCACGACGCCGGCGGTTTGGACCGGTGCCGGAGTGCTCGCCCTCGGTTCGATGCTGGCGCTGCTGCTACCGCGCGTCGAGCGCGTCAAGCGCACCGAGCGCGTCAGGCCGGAGCCGGAGAGCGCTCCGCTCGCGCCCCATGGCGCGATCGGACCCGCACCGGCGTCCCCCGCTTTGGCGAGAAGGTGACGTTACGGCGGGTGATCCGCTCGGGCTTCGATCGCGTCCCCTCGATCTCGCAGCGGGAGAGCACTGCACGCAGCACCACCCGCATCTCGAACTCGGCGAAGGCGGCGCCCAGGCAGCGGCGGACACCGCCGCCGAATGGGATCCAGGAGTAGGTCTCGGGACCGTCCTCGAGGAAACGCTCCGGTCTGAAAGCGAGCGGGTCTGGGTAACTCTCGGGTCGCGTGTGGGTGAGCCAGATCGCCGGCGCCACGTCGGTACCCGGCGGCAGCTCCCGGCCGTCGATCTCGAGCGGATGTGTGAGTCGGCGGCCGGCGAGCGGGACCACGGGCCGGAGCCGAAGCGCCTCGCTGGTGGTCGCCCGCAGATAGAGGTCATCCTCGCCCTCCCGGACCTCCCGGCGAAGGCGGCGCAACTGCTCGGGGTTGCGGAGCAGGAGGTCGAAGGTCCAGGCCAGCGCTGTCGCAGTCGTCTCGTGACCGGCGAGAAGCAGCGTCATCAGCTGGTCCCGCAGCTCGGAGTCGCCCATCGGCTCGCCGTCCTCGAAGCGGGCCGCGACAAGCATCGAGAGGATGTCGCTGCGACTCTCGAGGTTCGGATCGTGCCGCCGTTCGGCAGCCTCCAGCGCAATCAGTTCGTCGGCGGCGAGGAGCTGTGTGCGCAGCGCGGCGAGCGGATCCTTCATCCGCGAGATCCGGCGGGAGAGCAGGAAGCGGACCTGCAGGCTGGGCCCAGCGGTCTGATCGAGCAGGTTGGCGAGCAGCGGCCGGAGCCGGGCACGCCGGGCCTCGTCGCTGACCCCGAAGACGGCGTTGAGGATCACCTCGAGCGTCACCGCTTGCATCCGCGGATGCAAGGGGAACTCCGTATCGAGCGGCCAGGAATCGATCTCGCGCCCGATCGCGGCCTCGATCTGATCCTCGTAGGCGCGCATCCGCTCGCCGTGGAAGGGCGGCAGCATCACCTTGCGGCGCGCCAGGTGCTCGCTGCCCTCGAGCAGGAGGATCGAGCGCGAGCCAAGGATCGGTTCCAGCGCCAGCGTGCGGCCAGGCGGCAAGCCGTTCTCCCGCTCCTTGAACAGGGCGGCAACGTGGTCGGGATTGCTGATGATCACCATCGGCGTTTCGAAGCCGGGGAAGGTGAGGCTGAACGATTCTCCGAAGCGCTCCCGGCAGCTGTCGAGGAAAGCGATCGGGCGGAACAGCCAGTTGAGGATCTGGACCGCCGGCGGGCTGCCCGGCCCGGGCGGCAGCGTCGTCGTGCTCACCGCTGCGGCTCCGGTGTCGTAGCCCGCGATCGTCTCTCCTGATTCGGCCACGGTCTCAGGCTAGTGGACCCGCCCGCAAGTTCGCTCATGCCTCGCGGCACCCGGCCGCGTCTGACGGTCGCCGCCGGCCACGCCCGGTTACTCGCGGTGCATATGACCAAACATACGGACGGATCCACTAGTACCTTGCTTGCCGAATGGGGCTCCTTCCCGACATCGACTACGAGCATTTCGCCGCGGTCGAGATGCGCGTCGGCCGGATCGTCGAGGTCGAGGAGTTCCCCGAGGCGCGCAACCCGGCCTGGAAGCTGCGGGTCGACTTCGGCCCGGAGATAGGCGTCAAGCGCTCCTCCGCGCGGATCACGAACTACTCCCGCGATCAGCTGCAGGGCAGATTGGTGGTCGCGGTCGTCAACTTCCCGCCCCGTCAGATCGGCCCGGTCCGCTCCGAGGTCCTCGTGCTCGGCGCCGTTGACGATGGCGGCGTCGTAATCCTGCTGCGGCCCGACTCTGAGGTCGAGCTCGGAGATCGGATTGCCTGAGCTTCTGACGGCGGCGGGCCAGACGCCCGAGTTCCTTGCCGAGCTCGCCGCGTTACTCGTCGGAGGCACGCTGATCGCCTACCTCGGCTCGCGAATCGGCCTCGTGCCGATCGTCGGATTCCTCCTCGCCGGAGTCATCATCGGGCCCAACGCTCTGGGTGTTATCACCGACCGCGAGATCGTCGATGCGGCGGCTGACGTCGGCGTGATCCTGCTCCTGTTCACGATCGGGATGGAGTTCAGCCTCGACCGCCTGGTGCGTCTTTGGCGGGCGATCTTCCTCGGCGGCGGTCTGCAGGTCGCGCTGACCACAGCCCTGGTGGTCGCGGTCCTGCTGTTGCTCGGCGTCGCAACCAGGCCGGCCATCTACACCGGGCTCCTGGTCGCCCTCAGCTCCACGGCTCTCGTCCTCGGGCTGCTCGCCGATCGCGGCGAGACCAGCGAGGAGCAGGGCAAC
>JAQBGG010000065.1:0-45183 GCA_032122625.1 Acidobacteriota bacterium | reverse complement strand
TGCCTACGCCCGCCATCTCGACTTCGCCGCCTTCCGCGAGATCGCCGATGCCGTCGGCGCCAAGCTGATGGTCGACATGGCTCACTTCGCCGGCCTCGTCGCTGCCGGCGAGCATCCAACCCCGGTTCCGTACGCCGATGTCGTCACGACCACGATCCACAAGACGCTCTGCGGGCCGCGCAGCGGAATGATCCTCTGCAAGGAGGAGCTGGCCAAGGAGATCAACCGAGCAGTTTTTCCCGGTACCCAGGGAGGGCCCCTGATGCACATCATCGCCGCCAAGGCGGTGGCGCTGAAGATCGCCCAAAGCGAGCAGTTCAGGGCGCGTCAGAAGCAGACGGTCGCCAACGCCCGGGCGCTGGCCGCGGGGTTGATGACGGGTGGGGTCGACGTGCTCACCGGCGGCACCGACACGCACCTGGTGCTTGTCGATCTGCGCCGAAACGGGCTTGACGGCAAGACGGCGGAGGCGCGGCTCGATCAGATTGGGATCACGGTCAACTTCAACACGATCCCGTTTGACCCGAACCCGCCGATGAACCCCTCCGGGCTGCGGATCGGCACCCCGGCGCTGACAACCCGCGGCTTCGTCGAGGAGGACATGACCGAGATCGCGGATCTGATCAGCATCGCCCTTTCCGATCGATTCGAGGCCGAGCGCGAGGCGCTGAAGTCGCGCAGCGAGGCGCTGATGGATCGCTACCCGCTCTACCCGCAGCTCGCGCCGCAGGTGGTTTGATCCGCGGCGCCGGTGCTGACCTCCCCGGGGCGAACGCCGGGACGCGCAGCGGAGGCCATGCGTGATGCATCTCAAGGTCTGGGTCGACTGCACGGCGGCCGCGCATCCGTTGGTGCTGCGGCCGATCATCGAGCGGCTCGGCGAGCGCGGGCACTCCGTCTCGGTGACCACCCGCAGCTACGGGCAGACCGAGGGCGTCCTCGAACGGCTTGGGATTCCCTACGAGTCCTTTGGCAGGCACGCCGGCGCTGGATCGGCCGCCAAGGCGCGGGCGCTGGTCAGCCGCAGCGCGGCCCTGTTCGGCTGGGCACGGGGGAGGGGCTTCGATCTGGCTCTCGCCCACGGCTCGGTCGACATCGCCGTGGTCGGCTCGCTGCTGCGGATCCCCCAGGTGCAGATGCAGGACTACGAGTACGCAGGCCTGCAGCGCAAGCTTGCCTGGCGCGCCGCTCGCCGGGTGATCGTTCCCGACGCGATCCCGCTCGATCGCCTCGAGGCCGCCGGCGCCCGGGCCGACAAGCTGCTGCGCTACCCAGGGCTGAAGGAGGACTACTACCTCGCCGACCTGGAGCCGGACCCGGCCGTGCTTTCCGAACTGGGTCTGATCGAGGCCGGCGTCGATCCCGAGCGCAGCAGCGACGAGCGGGTGCTGGTCGTCGTCCGCCCGCCCCCGGAGAGCTCCGCCTACCACCACCACAATCCGATCTACGAGCGCCTGCTCGACAAGCTGGTGGCTGAGCCAAGCGCGATCAGCGTCCTGATCCCCCGTACTGAGGGCCAACGCGAGAGGGCGGTCCGGCGCCGAGAGCCAAGCCTGATCGTGCCGGAGCGAGCGATCGACGCCCAGAGCCTGATCGCCTATTCGGATCTGGTGGTCAGCGCCGGCGGAACGATGAACCGTGAGGCGGCCGCGCTCGGCGTTCCCGTCTACACGATCTTCAGCGGGCAGATGGGAGCGGTGGACGAGCAGCTGATCGCGGCGGGCAGGCTGCTGGAGCTGGGGGACCCCGAGGCACTCGAGCTGGCGAAGCGGGTCTCCGAACCCGGCCCCAGGGATCCGCGCGACGCAGGCGTGCTCGCAGCAGGGGTGGTCGGGGCGGTCGAGTAGTCTCGGCCGGTGGATCCAGGCTGAGACCGGCCGGGTCCGGATCCGATGCCTGACACGATCGACGCACTCTTCGCCTTCGTGGCGGCGCTGGCGATCGCCTGGTTGCTGGTTCCCGTCGCCGAGGCGCTGGCAATCCGGATCGGCGCCATCGACGTCCCCCGTGAGCGCAGCCTGCATACGAAGCCGACCCCACGGCTGTCGGGCATGGCGATCCTCGTCGCGGTGCTCGCGACCGGGGCGATCTTCCTACCCTGGGACGCCGAGACCCGAGCGATCCTCGGTGGCGCCGCCGTGATCTCGCTGGTCGGCATGATCGACGACCTGGTCGAGCTGCCGGCGCTGGCCAAGCTCGCCGGTCAGACCATCGCGGCGATCATCCCGGTCTCGGCCGGCGTCACGGTCGACGTCTTCACCCTGCCGTTCATCGGCGGCGTCGATCCGGGCAGCACCCAGCTCTTCGACCTGCCGTTGATCGGCGAGGTCAGCCTCGGCGACCTCGGTACGGTGATCGCGATTGTCGGAATCGCCAACGTGATCAACCTGATCGACGGCGTTGACGGCCTCGCTGCCGGGGTCTGCGTGATCAGCGCGATCACCCTGGCGGCGATCGCGCTCTCGCTCGACCGTAACGCCGCCGGCGTGCTCGCGGCAATCACCGCCGGCGCAGCGCTCGGATTCCTCCGCCACGGCTTTCCCCCTGCCTCGAGCTTCATGGGCGACACAGGCTCGAACCTGCTCGGCTACCTGCTGGCGGCGATCGCGATCCAGGGAGCGCTGAAGACGAACGCCGTTGTTGCGCTCGCCTTTCCGCTGGTGGTGTTGGCGGTGCCGATCCTCGACACCAGCTTCGTGCTCGCCAAACGACTCAAGTACCGGCGCCCGATCTTCGCCGCCGATCGCTCCCACTTTCATCATCGCTTCGCCAACGTCGGCTTCAGCCAGCGGCGCACGATCGCCTACATGTACGGGTGGACCGCGGCGATGGCCGCTTTCGCGCTGGCCCTGCGCTTCGTCCCCTATTCGAACGATCGCGGCGACTTCGACGCGGCCTGGACGGCTGTGATGATGGGCTTCTTCTTCGTCGCTGTGGTCGCCAGCATCCGCCTGTTGACCGCGCTGGAGATCCTCAAGCTGCGGCGCTTCCGTTTCCGCCAGATCAGCGCCGCCGGTCCTCTGGAGCCAGATCCGGCCGAGATCGACGCCGGCGTTGCCCACGAGCTGGAGACCGGCGCCTTCGCTGCCGTCAACCCGAGGACGGGCGATCTCGACACGGTCGACCCCGAGACCGGCGAGTTCGACGCCATCGAGCCGGACTGACCGCGGGCGCCGGGCCTTCTGCGGGAAGAGCCGGCTGCAGGTCCTAGCCGACCTTGAGCAGGTCGACCACGAAGACGAGCGTCGCCTCGGGGCCGATCGCCGGAGGTGAGCCCTGCTTGCCGTAGGCCTGGTCCGGGGGAATGATCAGCTCGCGGCGACCGCCGACCTTCATCCCGGCGACGCCCTCGTCCCAGCCCTCGATCACCTGGCCGCCGCCGAGCTGGAAGCTGAACGGCTCGCCGCGGTCCCAGGATGCGTCGAACTCCTCACCGGTCTCGGCGTCGATCCCCACGTACTGCACCGTGACCAGGCTGCCGGTCTCGGCCTTGGCGCCGTCGCCCACGAGGAGGTCCTCGGCGACTAGCTCGTCGGAGAGGTCGCCCCCGGGAGGCTGCACGTCGGGCTTCGTCGAGGTATCGACATCGCCGGCCGTCGTCGGCTCCGCGGCGGAGGCGTCGGTGGACGTGCCGGAGTCGTCGCTGCCACAGGCGGCGAGAGCGAAGGCGGCGATCAGGGCGGCGAGCAGGGGAAGGAGAAGCTTGCGATTCATGGCGGGAAGGCTTGCACAGCGCCGCCGCCGGGGTGCTTGCAGGTCGCTCTCTCAACCCTTCGCCACCTGGTCCAACCCCTCGACCTGCAGCAACTCCGCCGGCTCGACGTGGTCCATCTGCAGGGTGGTGTGAGCGAGGCCGAAGCGCTGCTCGAGGAAGTCCTCGAGGCTGTGGCGGCAGGCGTGGCAGTCGTCTTCGGTCCCGACGACGACGTGGGCGGAGAGGGCTGCAAAGCCGGAGGTGATCGTCCAGACGTGAAGGTCGTGGACGGAGACGACTCCGGGGGCCGCGGCCAGCGCTTGGCCGATCTCCTCTGCGTCGAGGCCGGCAGGCGCCTGCTCGAGCAGGATCCGGGTCGAGTCGCGGATGATCGGGATCGCGCTGAAGGCGACCAGAACGGCGATCAGGGCGCCGATGATCGGGTCAGCCTCGTCGAAGCCGGTGGTGATGATGATGATCGCGCCGATGATCGCCCCGACCGAACCGGCGAGATCGGCGGCCACATGGCGCAGCGCTCCCTTCAGGTTCAGGTTCTCGGAGGCGCCGGGGCTGAGAACCCGGAAGGCGACGATGTTCGCAATCGCCCCGGCCGTGGCCACGGCCAGCATGCCGACGCCGGCCACCTCCTCGGGTGAATCAAGCCGCTGCCAGGCCTCGTAGAGGATCCAAACCGAGACGGCAACCAGAGCGACGCCGTTGAACAGGGCGGCGAGGATCTCGGCCCGCTTATAGCCGTAGCTGCGTTGTGGCGTCGGTGGCCTGTCGGCGAGGCGGATCGCGATCAGCGCCAGGGCCAAGGAGAGGTTGTCGGAGAGCATGTGGACCGCATCGGCGAGCAGCGCCAGGCTCCCGGTGAGGATCCCGCCGATGATCTCGACCACGGTGAACGACGCCGTCAGGGCGAAGGCGATCTTCAGCGCCCGCCGGTTGGCAGTGCGGTCCGGACCGGGTCCCTGGGCCGAGTCGGTGGGCTGCGAGTGGGAGTGCGCCATTACTTGTGCCCATTGTGACCACCCGCGGCGCGGTCCGTGAGGGCGGCTGGTTTCAGATATATTCGCGGCTCAAGCGGCACGCCCGCCGGCGATGGGAGTCAACACCCCAGCCGGCGCCATCCTGATGGAAACACCTCATTTCGACAATCACGGAAATCGGCGTTTTGCGCGTACAAAGCCCTATTCGGATATCCGATTCGCCGCCCGCCGGCGCTGTCCTCTACACCTTGGACGCGAACCCAACGAGATGGCCTACCGGGCGTTCGGCGGTCGCAGCCGCACCAGCCGCCGGCTGAACTCATGCCGATGACAGCTTCCCGCATCTCGGGGGCCGAGCTGGCCCGGAACTTCGACCTGCTCGTGCTCGCCCTGGCGCTGCCGGTCTTCATCGCCCTCGACGCGCCGATCGCCGGCTACCTGGCGGCCGGCGGAGCCTGGCTGATCGGCCGGCTCGGCAAGGCGGCCGCCGACCGCCGCCGCGCCGCCGCGCTCGGCGCCTCGAACCGCAACGCCGCGCTCGGCTTGACCGCAGCCGCAATGCTTGGCAGGCTCTGGATCCTCGCCGGCGCGATTCTGATCGTCGGCCTCGTCGGCGACCGCGAGGCTGGTCTCGCCGGCGCCGTGCTCGCCGCCGCCCTGGTCACCGCCTACCTGATCGGCGAGGGCGTCTCGCAGCTTCTCGACGGGGATCCCGATGGGGGTGCGGCCGCATGAGCTGGGTACGAAGTCTCAGCACCCGCAAGAAGGTCCTGCTCGGGGTCGCGATCTACACGATCGGCCTGATCGTGCTCGGCGTGGTCTTCGGCAGCGACGGCAAGAACGACACCTTCAAGCCGCAGGAGGAGTTCCGTCTCGAGCCCTGGGTCGACATCTCGATCTTCGGGATCGACATGTCGATCACCAAGGCCGTGATGTATCTCTGGCTCGGCGTCGCGGCGACGATCGCGATCATGGTCGGCGTCGCTCGCAAGATGCAGCAGAAGCCGAACCTGACCCAGACGACCGTCGAGCTCGCCTTCGACCTGGTCGACGGTCAGATCACCAACGACAACCTCGACAAGAAGCGGGCGATCCGCTGGTTCCCCTGGCTTGCCACCTCCTTCTTCTTCATCCTCTTCTCGAACCTGATCGGCTTGGTCCCGCTGCCGACCAACACCGAGCACACGATTGACATCTTCGGGCTCCAGCTCCCCGCCTTCGCCCTCTACGCGGCGACCGCGAACATCTCCGTACCGCTGGTGCTGACGCTGATCGTCTGGGTCAGCTACAACGTCGAGGGGATCGGCCAGCACGGATTCTTCGGCTACTTCAAGACCTGGCTGCCGGCCGGGCTCGAAGAGATGCCGTTCGCCTTCAAGGTCTTCGTCTGGATCATCGAGGCGATCTCCAACTTCGTTCGCCTCGTATCGCTCTCGGTGCGATTGTTTGCCAACATCCTCGCCGGCCACCTGTTGCTGCTGTTCATGGGCGGCGGGCTCGCGGTACTGCTGGGAATCGCCGCCCTCGGCTGGCTGACCTTCCCGGCCGCGTTCGCCTTCTTCGTCTTCGAGATCGTGATCGTGGCCGGACTTCAGGCCTTCATCTTCACGATCCTTACTGCAATCTATATCGGCGGCGCAACCGCCGAGAGCCACTAGAAAAGGAGAAAACGACCAATGGACTTTACGATTGTTGCCCAGGCGTCCGAAGAGGTGCTTGCCAACGGCATCACCGACGCCGGCAAGGCGATCGCCCTCGGCGTTGGCGCCGGACTAGGTTCGATCGGAGCCGGCATCGGCATCGGCATCATCTTCGGCAAGGAGATCGAGTCGGTCGCCCGTCAGCCGGAGATGGCGAGCGAGCTGCAGAGCATCCGCTGGCTCGGCTTCGCCCTGACCGAGGCCGTCGCCTTCTACACCTTCATCTTCGGCCTGATCGCCTTCTTCCTCTAGGCCGGCGTGGAGTTCGCAAGCGACATAGCGGGCGTCCTCGCGCTCGCCGCCGAGACTTCCACCTCAGGAGAGGAGGGCGGCGGTTCGTTCCTCGTCGAGCCCGGCCTGGGCTTGATGATCTGGACCGTGCTCGCCTTCCTGTTCACGATGTTCGTGCTCTCGAAGCTCGCCTTCCCGAGGATCAAGGAGGCGATCACCGAGCGCGCCAACAAGATCAGCAACGACATCGAGGCCGCCGAGCGTCAGCGGGCCGAGGCCGATGAGCTCCTGGCCGAGTACCGCGAGCGCCTCAAGGAGGCCCGCGAGCAGGCCGACGACATCCTCGGTCGCGCCAAGAAGGCCGGCGACAGCGCCAAGAGCGAGGCCACCGAAGAGGGTCGCGCCAAGCGCGAGGAGCTGATCTCTGCCGCGAAGAAGGACATCGAGGCCGAGACCAAGCGCTCGCTCGAGAAGATCCGCAAGGAGATCGCCGATCTGACCGTCCTCGCGACGGAGCGCGTGACTCGCAAGTCGCTCTCCGGCGAGGACCACAAGCGGCTCGTCGAGGAAGCGCTGAACGAGGTTGATTTCTCCGCTCTCGCCGGTGACGCCGGGACCAGGGGCGAGTAGCCATGGAGGAGATCGCACGCGTCTATGCGGAGGCGTTGTTTGACGTTGCCAAGGAGCGGGGTGAACTCGACGAGGTGCAGCAGCAGCTCGGCGAGGTCGCCGACGCGATCTCCGAAAACAGGGACCTGCAGATCTTCTTCTTCAGCCCCTACTTCTCCTCGGCCGAGAAGCGAGACGGAATCTCGCGGGCGATCTCCGGTGGCAACCGCGAGCTCGTCAACTTCCTCGAGCTGCTCGCCGAGAAGCACCGGATGCCGGTCCTGTTCCGGATCCGGCGGCGCCTGGATGAGCTCTGGGCGAAGGAGAACAAGCGCCTGACGGTGACCGTGACCAGCGCCGTCAGCCTCGATCAGACGGTCGTCGAGGAAGTTGGAGCCGCGATCGAGCGGCAGACCGGTCAGACGATCGAGCTCAACAGCGAGGTCGACGAGGGCATCATCGGCGGGCTGGTCCTGCGAGTTGGGAACATGGTTCTCGACGCCAGCATCCACAACCGCCTCGAGAAGCTGCGCAAGGAGGTTGCGCAGGCGGCCTGATCCCCGGGGAAACCTGGATCGGCCGACGCGCACCTCGCAACGGAATTTCGAAAGAACCAAGGAGACGACTAACCAGATGGAAATCAAGCCCGACGAGATCTCATCGATCCTGCGCCAGCGGATCGAGGGCCTCGAGACCGGCAGCGCCGATCTTTCCGAGGTCGGCACCGTGCTCTCCGTGGCCGATGGCATCGCCCGCGTTCACGGCCTCGACAACGTGATGGCACTGGAGATGCTCGAGCTGCCCCACGGCGTCACCGGCCTCGCGCTCAACCTCGAGGAGGACAGCGTCGGCGCCGTGCTGTTCGGCGAATGGCAGCAGGTCGTCGAGGGCGACACGGTCAAGCGCAGCAACAAGCTGCTGCAGATCCCGGTCGGTGAGCAGATGCTCGGTCGGCTGGTCGACCCGCTCGGCCGCCCACTCGACGGCAAGGGCGACATCGTCGCGACCGAATATCGACCCGCTGAGTACAAGGCTCCGGGCGTGATCCAGCGTCAGGGCGTCTCCGAGCCGATGCAGACCGGGCTCAAGGCGATCGACGCGATGATCCCGATCGGGCGCGGCCAGCGGGAGCTGATCATCGGCGACCGCCAGACGGGCAAGACGGCGATCGCGATCGACACGATCATCAACAACAAGGACAAGGACCTGGTCAGCGTCTACGTCGCGATCGGTCAGCGGATGGCGACCGTCGTGCAGTTGATGGAGACCCTGAAGGAAGCCGGCGCGATGGACAACACGATCATCGTCGCCGCTCCCGCCGATGAGGCGGCCCCGATCAAGTTCATGGCGCCTTACGCCGGCACCGCCATGGCCGAGTTCTTCACCTATCAGGGCAAGCACTCGCTCTGTGTCTACGACGATCTCACCAAGCACGCCTACGCCTACCGGCAGATGTCGCTACTCCTGCGACGCCCGCCCGGCCGGGAGGCCTACCCCGGTGACGTCTTCTATCTGCACTCGAGGCTCCTGGAGCGCGGCGTCAAGCTCTCCGACGATCTCGGCGGCGGCTCGTTGACGGCACTGCCGATCATCGAGACGCAGGCATCCGATGTCTCGGCCTACATCCCGACGAACGTGATCTCGATCACCGACGGCCAGATATTCCTCGAGTCAGACCTCTTCTACTCGGGCGTCCGCCCGGCGATCAACGTCGGCATCTCGGTCTCCCGGGTCGGCGGCAACGCCCAGACCAAGGCGATGAAGAAGGTCGCCGGCAAGCTCCGCCTCGAGCTCTCGCAGTACCGCGAGCTCGAGGCCTTTGCCCAGTTCGGCTCCGAGCTCGACGCCGATACGCAGCGAACGCTGGCCCGCGGCGCGCGCCTCGTTGAGGCTCTCAACCAGAGTGAGCGGCAGCCGTACTCGGTCGCCGACCAGGTGGCAACGATCTACGCCGGCACCGGCGGCTACCTCGATCGGATCAAGACCGAGCGTGTGCCGCAATTCCTCGGCGACCTGCTCAGCCGACTGCACGCCGAGCAGGCTGAGCTGGTCGGAGCGATCAACGAGGACGGTCTGCTTGACGATCAGCGCGAGGAGCAGCTCGGCAAGGCGATCGCCGAGATGATCGACGACTTCGGTCCCGATTTCGACGCCGAGGGCAACCCGCTCGAGGAGGGCGAGTCGGACCGGATCAAGTCCCAGGAAGAGCGTGACGCCGCCCCGAAGGTCGACTCCGAAGCAGCCGAGGAGGTAGCTGTCTAGAGGCTCCCGCGGGAGCGTTAGAGGGCATCAGCTATGGCCAGCCAAAAGGACGTCAAGACACGGATCGGCTCCGTGAAGAACATCCGCAAGATCACGCGGGCGATGGAGATGGTCGCCGCAGCGCGGCTACGCCGCGCCGAGCAGCGGATTGATTCGCTGCGTCCTTACGCTCAGTCGATCCGCAAGGTGACCCGCCAGGTTGCCGACGCCGCCGGGCCGAACGCCGAGCGGGTGCCGCTCCTGCAGCAGCGCGAGGAAACGCGGCACGTGGGCATCCTGCTGGTGACGGGCGACCGCGGGCTGGCCGGCTCGTTCAACACGCAGATCATCCGTGCCGGCCTGACCCTGAAGCGCGAGCTGGTCGCCGAGGGCAAGGAGGTCTCCTTCTACGTCGTCGGCCGTCGCGGTAACTCGACACTCAACTTTCGCGGCGAGGCCATCGTTGAGTCATTCATCGGCTTCACCGATCGGCCCAGTTTTGCCGACGCCCGCTCGATTGGCGACGTACTCAGCTCCGGCTACATCGACGAGCGCGTAGACCGTCTGGAGTTGATCTACAACCGCTACGTCTCGCCCCTGACTCAGTACGTGCGGCGCCACACGTTGCTGCCGCTGCAGGAGGCCGAGGTGTTTGGCGAGGGCCTGCCGCTGCCCGACGCCGTCGAGGAGGAAGAACTTGCCGCCGCCCACAGCAGGTCCGACTGGGTCTACGAACCCGATCCGGAGGAGGCGCTCTCGCTGTTGTTCGGCGAGTACGTCGATCTCTCCGTATATCGGGCCCTGCTCGAATCGGCCGCCTCCGAGCACGGGGCTCGGATGACCGCAATGCGAAGCGCCGCTGAGAATGCCGGCGAGATGATCGACCAACTGACCTTGGAAATGAACCGGGTCCGCCAGGCCGAGATCACTCAGGAGATCCTCGAGGTGGTCGGCGGCGCCGAGGCGCTGGGCTCGTAGAAATCGCACCCCAGACGACTTGATAGCGAAGGAGTGAAGATGTCGGAAAACGGAACCGGGACCAACGTAGGATCGATCGAGCAGGTGATCGGGGTCGTCGTCGATGCCGTCTTCCCCGAGAAGCTGCCTGAGATCTATTCGGCGCTGAAGATCGAGATCCCCGAGGGCCAGGGTCGCAACGCGATGGATCTCACCTGTGAGGTCCAGCAGCACACCGGCGACGACAGGGTGCGCGCGGTTGCGATGGACTCCACCGACGGCCTCCGTCGCGGTGACGCGGTGATCGACACCGGCGGATCGATCACGGTTCCGGTCGGCAAGGACACGCTCGGCCGGATCTTCAACCTGCTCGGTGAGCCGATCGACGAGAAGGGCCCCGTCGCCGGCGAGGATCGCTGGCCGATCCACCGTCCCGCGCCGAGCGCCGAGGAGCTGACCCCGACTCAGGAGATCCTCGAGACCGGGATCAAGGTCGTCGATCTGCTCGCCCCCTACGCCAAGGGTGGCAAGGTCGGCCTGTTCGGCGGCGCCGGCGTCGGCAAGACCGTGCTGATCCAGGAGCTGATCAACAACATCGCCACCGAGCACGGCGGCCTCTCGGCCTTCTGTGGCGTCGGCGAGCGGACCCGCGAGGGCAACGACCTCTACGTCGAGATGACCGAGTCCGGCGTGATCGACAAGACGATGATGGTCTTCGGCCAGATGAACGAGCCTCCGGGCGCGCGCCTCCGCGTCGCGCTCACCGGCCTGACGATGGCCGAGTACTTCCGCGAGGTCGGCGGCCAGGACGTGCTGCTGTTCATCGACAACATCTTCCGTTTCGTTCAGGCGGGCTCGGAGGTTTCGGCTCTGCTGGGACGGATGCCCTCCGCCGTCGGTTATCAGCCCACGCTGGAGACCGAGATGGGCGAGCTGCAGGAGCGGATCAGCTCGACCTCGCAGGGCTCGGTGACTTCGATTCAGGCCGTATACGTGCCGGCCGACGATCTCACGGACCCGGCGCCGGCGTCGGTGTTCGCCCACCTGAACGCGACGACGACGCTCTCGCGTGCGATCACGGAGAAGGGCATCTATCCGGCCGTCGATCCGCTCGACTCGACCTCGACGATCCTCAAGCCGGCCGTCCTCGGCGAGGAGCACTACCGGGTTG
This sequence comes from Acidobacteriota bacterium, assembly GCA_032122625.1. Taxonomy (GTDB): domain Bacteria; phylum Actinomycetota; class Thermoleophilia; order Solirubrobacterales; family 70-9; genus CAXMST01. Next base: position 33,588 of record JAQBGG010000065.1, on the reverse strand, counting down.
CGACCGAGGTCCAGGAGGTGCTGCAGCGCTACAAGGAACTGCAGGACATCATCGCCATCCTCGGCATCGACGAGCTCTCCGACGAGGACAAGCTCCAGGTCAACCGAGCCCGCAAGATCGAGCGCTTCCTGAGCCAGCCCTTCAACGTCGCCGAGCAGTTCACCGGTACGCCGGGCGAGGTCGTCCCGGTCAGCGAGACCGTCGAGAGCTTCCGCACGCTGGTCGACGGCGAGCACGACGACATTCCAGAGAGCGCCTTCTTCATGAAGGGTTCGATCGAACAGGTGGTCGCCGCCGCCAAGGGCAAGGGCGAGGAGGAGACCGCCGGCGCTGAGGCCGAGGCCGCCGAGCAGGCCGACAAGGAAGAGGAGGGGGCAGTCGCCTAGCGCGGCGCCAAGCCTTCGATCCCAACCCGCATGGCCGACTCCGATCACATCCGCGCCGAGGTTCTCACCCCAGAGGGCAAGGTCTTCGAAGGCCCGCTGTACCAGGTGTCCGCCCGCACCGTGATCGGTGAGGTGGGGGTCCGCGCGCGGCATGCGCCGATGCTCGCCCGTCTGGTGCCGAACGAACTGCGCCTTTATGAGACCGCCGAGGAGTTCAACTCGAGGGGTGGCAGGCACTTTGCCGCTGCCGAGGGCTGGCTCGAGGTGTTCGCCAACAAGGTCGTGATCCTGGTCGAGGAGGCGCACGAGCCCGGCAGCCTCGATGCAGCCGAGTTGAAGGAGCGGATCGCCGACGCCCGCCAGCGCCTCGATGAGGCCGAGGACGGCTCTGCGGCCCACGAGGTCGCCGAACACGACCTGCAGCGCGCCGAGGCCTTCCTCGCGGTCGCTGGGGGCTGATTCGGAGGCTCCTCCGGCGGGCCCCCACTACCCTTCCCCGGATGGAAGAGCGGCTGCTTGCCGAAAAGCTGATCGGGTACGACACCTCCCACCCCGATGGGATCCGGCTCTGCGCCGGTTTCGTCAAGGGCTGGATGGAGGCGCGTGAGATCAACACCTCGGAAATGGAGATCCGCGGGCTGCCGGTGCTGGTTGCGGAGGTTGGCCCCAAGGACGGACCCTCGATCGTGTTACACGGCCATATCGATGTCGTCCCCGCCCGTGAGGGCCAGTTCGAGCCTCGCGTCGAGGGCGACCGTCTGATCGGCCGCGGCGCCTACGACATGAAGGGCGCGGCCGCGGCAATGATGCTCGCCGTCAACGACCTCGCCGCTCAGAAGGACGTCCGGGTGGTGCTCGCGATCGTCCCTGACGAGGAAGCCGAGGACGAGGACTACCGCGGCACCGACATGCTTGTCGACAACGGACTCGCTGCGGACTTCGCGATCACCGGCGAGCCGACCGATATGCACGTCGGCATCGCCGCCAAGGGAGTGCTCGCGGTGCGGGTCGAGGTGAGCGGCCGGGCGGCCCATGGATCGACACCGTGGGAGGGCGACAACGCGATTCTGAAGGCGTTTTCGGTCTTTCGTGGTATCGAGTCGCTACCGTTTAGCCGGGAGTCATCCGAGTTGTTCGACCGACCATCGATCAACCTCGGCCGCATCCTCGGCGGCGATGCGCTGAACAAGGTTCCCGACACCTGTGTGATCGACGTGGATATCCGCTACCTACCAGAGCAGGACGAGGGCGAGATTCTCACCCAGATCGAGACCCTGCCCGATTCCCACGTGCTTTCCACCTTCCGCCGACCTCCGGTCGAGGTTGACCGTGAGTCCGCCTTCGTGGTGGCACTTTGCGCCGCCACTCAGGAGCACCACGGCGGTGACGTGGCCGGCGTCGGGCGCGACGGCGCCTCCGACGCGATCTCCTTTATCCGGGTCGGCGTGCCGGCGGTCGAGTTCGGCCCCAGCGGCGCCGGCCACCACGGCCCCGACGAGTGGGTTTCAATCAGTTCGCTGGCCGCCTACCGTCGGGCGCTCTGCAACTTCGCCGGGCGGGTTCCCGCAGCGCTGGCCGCTGAGGCGGGAAGGTGAGCCAGATCGACGGCGAAGAGGGGCGCGAAGACGATCTCGAGCCGGGCGGATCGGACGAGGAACCCGAGGCTGCGGACACGGACAGGCCGGACGGGGACGCCGTCGATCCGGGCCTCGAGACCGACGAGAGCGCGGGCCTCGGCCTGACCGACGAGTTCGCCCGGATCGAGGCGGAGATCGAGGGAGACGCTGCCGAGCCTGCTCCGCCGACCGATGAGGAATGGGTGCTCGCCGACGCTGAGGATGAGGCGGAGGAGTCCGATGACGTCGGGGCGGTCGAGGAGGGAGCGCCCGGCGAGACCGTGGAGGCGGACGCGCACGGGGGTGAGGTGGACGACACCGAGGCGGCCGAGCAGCCCGACGAAGTTGATCGCACCGACGACGATGGAGGGGCCGGCGAAGCCGAGGAAGCCGATGAGGAGGAAGGGGCGGCGGACGCCGACGAGGCGGAAGGGGCCGAGCGGGCAGCCGAGGGGACCACCGCCGCTGCCGGGTTTCCCCACCCTCCGGACGCGGCTGCCGACGACAGCACCGCGATCCATCAGCCCGCGACGCAGCATCGGGTCGTCCGTCCGCTGCCCCAAAAACCCGCGCCTCTCGCGCCGGTCGCTTTCAGTGACGACGAGCTCGACCTCAAGGTGCCGAGCCTCTGGCTGCGCTTCCTCAGCGGCTCGGTCCTGATCGTCGCCTCCGTCGCGGCATCAATCGCGATCGTCGGGCTGCTCTTCGTTGAGGACATCGCGGCGAAACTGCAGCCGATCCCTGGGGTCAGCCAGCAGCTGGAGGGCGTCGAGAGCGACGAACCGCAGACGATCCTGATCATCGGCTCCGATCGCCGCGCCGGCGACGATCCGGACGCCGGCGCCCGCTCCGATACGACGATGCTGCTGCGCGTCGATCCCGACGATGACGTCCTCTCGCTGTTCTCGTTGCCTCGCGATCTGAAGGTCGATATTCCCGGGATCGGACCGGCAAAGCTGAACGAGGCCTACGCGGCGGGCGGCGAGAAGAAGACGCTGAAGACCGTCAAGCGCTTCACCGGGCTCGCCATCAACCACGTCGTCGAGATCAACTTCACGGGCTTCGCCGACGCGGTCGACGCGATCGACTGCGTCTACATGGACATCGATCGCGAGTACTTCAACGTCAACGACGGGACGGTTGCCAACGACTACGCCGAGATCGACATCAACGCGGGCTACCAGCGGCTCTGCGGGCTCAAAGCCCTGCAGTACGTTCGCTACCGTCACTTCGACACGGATCTGGTCCGCGCCGCTCGCCAGCAGGACTTCCTCCGCGAGGCCCGCCAGAAGGTCGAGCCGCGGGAGCTGCTGGGAGCTGTAATCGGCGTCGGCACCGGCAACGAGCTGATTAACATCTTCACCGAGTACACCCGCTCCGACATCGACGATGGGGGCGATGTGATCGGCATCCTCAAATCATTCGCGGCGGTCCAGGACGTGCCGGTCAACGAGATCCACTTCGAAGGAGATATCGGCGGGCCCGAAGATCCGTTCGTGACCTCCACCGACGATCAGGTGAAGACGGCCGTCGACCAATTCCTCAACGGCGTCGGCTCAACCGGGCAGCGCGGCGGTAAGGACTCCAACAAGAAAAAGGGCAGCTCCTCGAAGAAGAAGAAGAAGGACAAGTCCGATCCCCTCGCCGAGGCGGACGTTGTCGGTACCGACACGCTCAGCGACGAGAAGTCGGGAACCCAGGCCGAACGCTTCAAGGCCGATGCCAACAAGAACGCCCGGCGACTCAACATCCCGGTCTTCTACCCGACCGCCGTCGTCCCCGGCTCCGCCTTCAGCACAGACTCGAGAACCTACGAGTACGAGAACGAGGAGAACAAGAAGGAGTCGGCCTTCAAAACGGTGATCGCCCTGACCACGCCCTCCACGCTGACCGAGTACTACGGGGTGATGGGCACCACCTGGGATGACCCGCCGATCCTCCGCAACCCCTCCGAGGTTCGCAAGATCGACGGCCGCGAGTACATGTTGTTCTACGACGGCGACCGGCTGCGGCTCGTCGGCTGGACTGAGAAGGGCAACTCCTACTGGCTCAACAACACACTCGTCCAGAGCATCGGCGAGAGCGAGATGCTGGCGATCGCCGCCTCGATGCGCGAGGTCTAGATGAATGATTCCTTTTCCCGCTGCCAGGTCTGACGCACCCACGGAATCAGTCATCTAGCTTGCTGTCGGCGGCCGCGCACCCTGTCGCTGCACACTTTCGGGAGCACTAGGCCGATGCCGTCCGACCGCAAGTTCTGGCTGCGCTTCCTGGCCGGCTGTGCGGTGATCATCGCGACCATCGCGGCCGCGACCGCCTCGGCGGGCCTGATCGGCTTTGAGGGGATCGCCGACCGGATCGAGCCGATTGCTGAGATTCCCTCCGAGGACGTCCCCGAGCCGGAGCCCGGTGAGCCCTACACCCTGCTGCTGCTTGGCTCAGATCGTCGTCCGACGCTCCCCGACGAGCGCTCCGATACGACGATGCTGCTCCGCCTCGACCCGGGCCGGGGCGTGATCGCGCTGCTCTCCTTCCCGCGCGATCTGCTCGTCTCGATCCCAGGGTACGGCTTCGACAAGATCAACACGGCCTACAGCGAGGGCGGGCCCCGCCTCACCCTGAAGACGGTGGGGTCCTTGACCGGACTGGAGATCAACGGAGTCGCCGACGTCGACTTCCAGGGCTTCGCCGACGCGGTCAACGCGCTCGACTGCGTCTACATAGACGTCGATCGCGAGTACTTCGCAGCGCCCGGCTCGGGGTTCGCCGAGATCGACATCAACGCGGGCTACCAGCGGCTCTGCGGGCTCAAGGCGCTGCAATTCGTGCGCTACCGGCATACCGACAACGATGTCGTCCGCGGCGCCCGCCAGCAGGCGTTCCTGCGCGAGGCGCGCCAACGGGTCGGGCTACGCGAGCTCGTCTTTGGCGGTAGCGGCGAAGGGCTGCTCGATGCCTTTGTCGACAACACCCGATCGACGTTGGACGGCGCCGGTGAGCTGCGCAAGATCGCGACGAGCATCTTCGACCTGCGCGCTGCGTCGGTCGATCAGATCCGCATCGTCGGCGACCTCGGTGAGGAGGACATTCGCGTCTCGAGGCGTGAACTCGACCGCGCGATCGAGAGATTCCTCAACGGTGCGAAGCCGAGGGCGGAGGATCCTCAGGTGACCTCAATCGATCAAGCCGGGGGGGAAGGCCGGGGCGCGGGCAAGGAGGCGAAGCGGGCGGCCAGGTCGCTGCCGCCGGCCGACCCGCAGTTCGGCCGCTACGCGGCGACCGCGGCGCGGAGATTGCGGATGCCGGCTTTCTACCCGACGCGGCTGCCGGCGGGGTCGGCTTTCAGCCGCGACTCCCGCACCTACGACTACGAGGACTCCGAGGGCAGGCGCCAGGGCGCCTACAAGCTGGTGATCACCCACCCGCACCCGCAGGTCGTTACCGAGTACTACGGCCTGATGGGAACGACATGGAACGATCCGCCGAGCCTCCGCGACCCCTCGGAGGTTCGGCGGATCGGCGGCCGCGACTACCTGCTCTTCTACACCGGCGATCGCCTGCGCCTCGTCGGATGGCAGCTTGACGGCAACTCCTATTGGATCTCGAACTCCCTGCTCGACTCGCTCTCGGAGAAGGAGATGCTGGGGATCGCGGCATCGCTTGGTGAGGCTTGAGAGCCGCCCGGAGAGCGCGCGACCGCCCGGACTGAGACGATTCCCGCCCGATGATCAGCGAACCCAACGAGAGCAATGCAGGCGGAGCGCCTGAGCGCGAGCCGATCGGTGTGGTCGGAGTCGGCTGGGTGGGCCTGGTCACGGCCGCATGCTTCGCTGAGCAGGGCCACGACGTCTGGGCGATGGACATCGACGCGGACAAGATCGCCTCGCTCTCGGCCGCCAAGCTGACGATCCACGAGCCGGATCTCCCGGAACTGGTCCGGGCGAATGCCGAGCGGCTCAACTTCACGACCTCGATGAGCGAGGTGCTCGACCACACCCGGCTCCTCTTCTGCTGCGTTGACACGCCGCCGACCCTCTCCGGCGATGCCGATCTCTCGCGTGTGCGGGCGGTCGTCGAGCAGCTCCCCGGCGACTCCGAACACGCTCTGGTGATGAAGAGCACGGTCCCGACCGGCACCGGCGCCTCGATCCGTCGCGACGTGCCCTCGCTCCCATACGTCTCCTGCCCTGAGTTCCTCAAGGAGGGCTCCGCCGTCGCTGATTTCCTCCATCCAGACCGGGTGGTGATCGGCGCCGATCCGGGGGACGAGTGGGCCGCCGAGGCCGTCGCCCGCGCCTACCGGCCGCTCGGCGGCGAGCTCGTCCACACCGACGTTGCCAGCGCCGAGATGACCAAGCTCGCCTCGAACGCGTTCCTGGCGACGAAGATCAGCTTCATCAACGAGATCGCCAACGTCTGCGAGGAAGTCGGCGCCGACGTCACCGAGGTCGCCCGCGGGATGGGCCTCGACGAGCGCATCGGGCCGCAGTTCCTCAACGCCGGAATCGGATACGGCGGCTCCTGCTTCCCGAAGGACGTAACTGCCCTCAAGCAGCTCGCCGGCAACTCGGGCTATCACTTCCAGCTGCTCAACGCGGTGATCGAGGTGAACGAGTTGCAGAAGCGACGGGTGCTCGGCAAGTTGACCAAGCACCTCGGGTCGCTCGTCGGCAAGCGGATCGTCCTCCTTGGCCTTGCCTTCAAGCCACACACCGACGATATGCGCGAGGCCTCGAGCCTGGTGTTGGCCGCCCGCTTACAGGGTGAGGGCGCCGACGTCGTCGCCTACGATCCGGTCGCTGCCGGGGCAGCCTCGGAGATGCTGCCGGCGGTTGAGATGGCGGAGTCGGCTGCGACTGCCCTGCGTGGGGTCGACGCGGCGGTGATCGTCACCGAGTGGCCGGAGTTCGCGGAGCTCGACTGGCGGGCGGCAGCCGCGGAGATGGCCAATCCGATCGTCGTTGACGGGCGCAACTTTCTCGACCCCAAGGCGATGCGCGCCGCCGGCCTCACCTACGACAGCATCGGCCGCGGCGCGCCCGCGGGCTGATCGCGGGAAATGCGCTTTGCCGCCGCTTGAAGCTGATAGACAACCGGTCCCCGAGCTGCGGACCCAGAAGGAGCGAACTTGCAGGCGTTGATCCTCGTGGGAGGGCATGGGACCAGATTGCGGCCCGTGACGCTGACCGTGCCCAAGCCCGTGATTCCTCTCGTCGATCGCCCGTTCATGCGTTACATGATCGACTGGCTCGCCCGGCACGGTGTTGACGACATCGTCATGGCTTGCGGCTTTCTCCCCGACAAGATGCGAGAGGTCCTGGGCGAGGAGATTCCCGGCGGCCCGCGGCTACGCTACGTCGAGGAGCCGGAGCCGCGGGGCACGGCGGGGGCGATCAAGTTTGCCGAGGACCTGCTCGATGACCGTTTCTTTGCCCTCAACGGTGACTCGCTCACCGATCTCGACCTGACCAAGCTCCGCGAGCGCCACGAGAGCAGTGGGGCGAGGGGCACGCTCGGTCTTTACCCCGTTGAGGATCCGACGCACTATGGCCTCGTCAGGCGACGCGAGGACGGCGAGATCGTCGAGTTCCTCGAGAAGCCCGATCCCTCCGAGATCGACACCGACGAGATCTCGGTCGGCATCTACATCCTCGAGAAGGAGGTACTCGACCTGATCCCCCCCGACCAGGACGTCTCGATCGAGCGCGAGGTCTTCCCCAAGCTCGTTGGCAAGGGCCTCTACTCGGAGCGGCTGGAGGGCTACTGGGTAGACATCGGTACGCCGGATCGCTACCTCGAAGCCTGCTGGGACATCCTCAATCGCAAGGTCGAAACCGAGCCCAGCAAGAAAGTGGACGGCGACGGGATATACGTCGATGCTGACGCCAGGGTCGAGGAGGGCGCCGAGATCGCGGGCCCGGCTTTCGTTGAGGCCGGCGCGGTGGTCGCCGCCGGGGCAAGGGTCGGTGAGCGCGCTGTGATCGGCGCCGGCACGTCGATCGGAACGCGGGCCTGGGTCGAGGGCTCGGCACTGCACGGGAACTGTACGATCGGAGCGGGCGCCCGAGTTATCGGGTCGATCCTCTCGGCCGGGGTCACGGTTGAGGAGGGCGCCTCGGTCCCCGAGGGTTCAGTGATTGGTGAAGGCGCGACCATCACCGCTTCGGCGGCGCTGGGAGCGGGAGCGAAGGTAGGACCGGGGCAAAGAGCATGAGCGACCTCAAGGACCGACTCGCGGAAATCGACTCCGGCGACCAATACGCGGCGACGATGGCGTTGCCCGACCACCTCAGGGATGCGCTCTGGCGCTTCTCCTCGGCCAAGATCGAGCCGATCGAGGCGAGCGGACTCGTCGTCTGCGGAATGGGGGGCTCGGCGATCGGTGGCGATCTCGCGGCGGCTGCGCTCGGTGGCCGGCTCGGCAAACCCCACGCCGTCGTCCGTGGCTACGGCGTCCCGTCCTGGTCGGCACCCGACGGCGCGATCTTCTGCTCCAGCTACTCCGGCCAGACCGAGGAGACGATGGCCTGTTATGCCGCCGCCGAGGCGGTCGGCGCGAAGCGGATCGTCGCCACCACCGGCGGTGTGCTCGCCGAGGCCGCCCGCGCCGACGGCGTCCCGGTGATCGGCATGCCCGCCGGCCTACAGCCCCGGGCGGCCGTTGGCTACACCTTCGCGATCGCTGCCGAGGTCGCGGCGGTTGTCGGTGCCGGGCCGGCGATCAGAATGGAGATCGACAGCTCCGCCGCGCATCTGGAGGCCGCCAGCGAGTCCCTGCTTGCGAAGGCGAGCGAGCTCGCCGACGCGATCGCGGGCTCGGTGCCGCTGGTCTACGGCTGCGGCCTCACCGCCCCAGTCTCGTATCGGTGGAAAACCCAGATCAACGAGAACGCGAAGCTGCCCTGCTTCCATCACATCCTCCCGGAGATGGATCACAACGAGATCGTCGGTTGGGCGGGCGGCGGCGACGGTACCTACTCGGCGATCTTCCTCGAGGACGAGGATCAACACCCGCGTGAGCGGCAGCGGGTGGAGCTGACCGCCGGCCTGATCGAGCCACAGGCGCAGAGCGTCGTCCGACTCGAGACCGAGGGCCAGACCCGGACGGAGCGGTTGCTGTGGGCGGTGATGCTCGGCGACCTGCTCTCGCTCGAGCTCGCGGCCCGAGCCGGCGTCGATCCGACGCCGGTGACGGTGATCGAATCGCTCAAGGACCGCCTTGGCCGGCCCTGAGTGGCTCAGCGCCCCGGAGGCGCCTTCGGAGTCCAATAACCTGCCCTTCGAATGAGAGCGATGGTCATGGCAGCGGGGCTCGGCACACGCCTGCGCCCGATCACCTGGGAGATCCCCAAGCCCGTCGTTCCGGTCTGCAACCGGCCGATCGTCGCCCACCTCGTGCAGTTGCTCTCCAAGCACGGGGTCGAGGAGGTGATCGCCAACCTGCACTGGTTCCCGGAGACGGTCAAGAGCTGTGTCGGCGATGGCTCCGAGCATGGGGTGGAGATCAGCTACCGCTACGAGGAGCAGCTGCTTGGGACCGCCGGGGGCGTCCGCGGCGTCGCCGACTTCCTCACCGGCGGCGATGACGAAGCCTTCGTCGTCCTCGCCGGGGACGCGCTCACCGACGTCGACCTCAGCGAGCTTCTCGCCGCTCATCGGGCGCACGGCGGCGTCGCCACGCTCGCCGTCAAGCAGGTCGCCGATGTCAGCCAATACGGCGTGATCGTCACCGACGGTGAGGGCCGGGTTCAGGGCTTCCAGGAGAAGCCGGATCCCGCCGAGGCCCTCTCCGACCTCGTCAACTGCATGGTCTACGCCTTTAGCCCCGAGATCTTCGACTACTTCCCAGAGGGCGATCCACTCGACTTCGCCACCGACGTCTTCCCGGCGTTGCTCTCCCACGACGTGCCCTTCCACGTCCACGAGATCAAGCAGTACTGGAACGACATCGGCACGCTTCCCGAGTACATCACCGGCAACCTCGACGCGCTCGCCGGCGCCGTCGCCGTCGACCCGGTCGGCGAGCTGCTGGTGGGTGAGACGTCGCTCGACGGCGGCGCCGAGATCAAGGGCCCGGTTCTGATCGGGCGAGACGTCGAGATCGGCTCGGAGGCCCACCTCGTCGGGCCGCTGGTGATCGGCGCGGGCTCGCGGATCGGCGCCGGAGCCCGGATCCACGAGGCGGTTCTGCTGCCAGGCACGGAAGTCGCTGAGCGTGGCGTTCTCGCGCGCGGGATCGCGGCCGGGGCCGACCGACTCGCGTCCGCCGACTGGTAACCGGGCCTGTCGGTGATCTCGGTCGAGCTCCTCTGGTGGCGTGGCTGCCCCTCCTGGGAGCGGGCGCTGAGCGAGCTGCGGGCCCAGATGGAGGCGCTGGGCCTAGACCCCGAGGCCGTCGAGGTGCGTGAGGTGGAGACCGATGAGCGGGCGGATGCCGAGCAGTTCATCGGCTCGCCGACGATCCGCGTCGCCGGCCGCGACATCCAACCCCCCGGCGACGCCCCCGCCGGTCTAACCTGCCGCGTCTACAGGCTCCGGGACGGGCGCATCTCCGCGCTCCCCGACCCCGCCGACATCCGCGAGGCACTGGAGCGCGAGATCGAAAGGAAGCAAGCATGAGCGAGGGCGGCATCTCGATCGGCGATCCGGCCCCGGCCTTCGAGTTGGCAGACACCGAGGGCGGGCTCCATAGCCTGCCACCGGCAGCCGATGCGGAGGGTGGGCCTGCGGCTGCCGCGACCGTCGTCGTCTGGACCTGCAACCACTGCCCCTACGCGCTCGCCTGGCACGAGCGGCTGGTAGAGGTCGCCGCCGACTACGCCGACCGCGACGTCCACCTGCTGATGATCAACTCCAACGACGCCGAGCGCTATCCCGCCGACTCGCTCGAGGCGATGCGGGAGCGCCACCGCGGCGAGGGCTGGCCCGTTCCCTACCTGCACGACGCCGATCAGTCGGTCGCCCGTGCCTGGGGAGCGAAGACCACGCCCGACGTCTTCGTCCTCGATCCGGACCTGCGCCTCGCCTACCGCGGCGCTCCCGACGCCGACCACCAGCGGCCCGAGCTGCGGGCCCAGTGGCTGCGCGCCGCCCTCGATGCGACCCTGGCGGGCCGCGAGCCGGATCCCCGCGAGACCGATCCCGTCGGCTGCTCGATCAAGTGGCGGCCGTGACCTCGCGGCGGCGAGTCGTCCGGGTACCGGCGTCCTCGGGCAACCTTGGTCCGGGCTTCGATGTGATCGGGGCCGCGCTCTCCCTGTTCCTCGAGCTCGAGGTCAGCGAGAGTGCCGACCGCGAGTTCTCGATCGAGCCGGGAGGGGAGGGCATCCCAACCGATCGCAGCAATCTGATCGTCAGCTCGTTCGAGCGCCTGCATCCGGCCGACGGACTCCGCTTCGAGGTCCTGCGGAACGAGATCCCGATCGCCCGAGGGCTCGGCTCCAGCGCTGCCGCGATCCTCGCCGGCCTGATGGCAGCCGACCACCTGTTCGAGCTCGGCCATTCCCGCGAGGAGCTCTTCGCCCACGCCTGTGAGATCGAGGGTCACCCCGACAACGTCGCCGCCGCGCTCTACGGCGGCGTCACGATCTGCTCCCCGCCGGGCGCCCAGTTCCGGCAGACACCGCCAGATCCAGTCGAGATCGGCGCCGGGGCGCCGCCGCCGACCCAGATCCCGGTTCCCGCCCGCCTCTCGCCGCCCGAGGGCGTCGAGGCGCTGGTCGTGATTCCCGCCGAGGAGGTCCCGACCGAGGCCGCCCGCGCGGCGATGCCGGCGCAGGTGCCGATCGCCGACGCCGCCCACAACGTTGCTGCCGCCTCGCACCTGATCCTCGGGATCGAGCGCTCCGATCTGACCCTGATCGAGCGCGGCCTCGCCGACCGCCTCCACCAGCCCTACCGGCGCCCGCTCTACGAGCGCTCGATGGAGGTCGTCGAGGCCGCCCGCGACCTCGGCGCCTTGGGAGCGACTATCTCCGGCGCCGGCCCCAGCGTGCTCGTCTGGAGCTACTGGCAGTCGAGCACCGATCTGATCAGCGACCTCATGGCCGCCGCCGGCGGCTGGGCCGACGTGGTCCGAGCGCCCTTCAACCCCTTCGGCGCCGAAGTCGAGCTCTAGCCCGCCCACCGGCTTGCCCCGCCGCTGGGGGCCGTTGCGTCCCTCGCCATCGCAACCGTGCTGCTCGCGCGGCAGGCCTCTGGGGCCGCGCATGCATGGAGCGCGAACAGCGACTGTCAAGTTCCCCCTGACTATGAGGGAGAACTTGACACTCGTTCGACGGGCCCGACAGAGCCGGGGCGAAGCTCCGCCGGCGCCAGGCCTCAGGCGAGGGAGCCGACGGGCTCAGTCTGCTCGAGGACCCGCGGCGGCAGCACCTCGCGCCGCACCTGCTCGAGGGTCGCAAGGCGCTCGGGCATGCCGAGCCGCGAGAGCACCTCGGCGGTCAGCGCCAGGTAGTCGCAGCCTCGATCGGGCCTGTACTCGACGATCGGGACTGCCCGCTCGGCCGACTCGGCGTAGGCAATCGACTGCCGGATCACGGTGTCGAAGACCTTTCCGGGGAATCGCTCGTCGAGCGCCTCGAGGGTCTGTTGGGCGTGCCTGGTGCGCATGTTGGCGATGTTCAGCACCACCCCGAGCAGCTCCAGTTCCGGATTGAGCGTGTCGCGGGCAAGGTTGAAGATCTCGATGGCCTGCTCGACGCCCTGCAATGAGAAGTGCTGAGCCTGAGTGGAGAGGATCGCGTGTGTGGAGGCGACGAGGGCGTTGACGGTGAGCAGCCCCAGCGTCGGCGGGCAGTCGATCAGGACGACGTCATAGCGCCGTTTGACGTCCCGGAGCGCGTTCCGCAGCGTCACCTCGCGGCCGATCTTGCCGGCGAGGACGAGCTCGGCCTCGGCGAGACCGAGGTTGGCGGGGATCACCGATCCATGGATCGCGTCGGCCGCGCGTGCTTGGCCGACCAGCACCTCGCCCAGCGTCGGTTGCGCCTCAGGGTCGACATCGAAGTAGTCGGAGAGATTGCCTTGCGGGTCGCCGTCGACGGAGAGCACATCGAGGCCGATCCGAGTCAGCACGTCGGCCATGTTGCGCACGGCCGTCGTCTTGCCGGTGCCTCCCTTCTGGGAGAGGACCGCGATCGTCACCGCCATCGGGGCGCTGCTTCCGTCTGATCGGGGCTACGGACCACGCAGCGACTATAGACGCCGCCCCAGGGGAGTAGCGCTGTGCCCGTCGGTGATCAGGCGGCGGCCGATACGCCCGAGGCCGGGCGCTTGACGAGGAGGTTGACGCCGCCGATCATCAGCTCGTCGCCGTCGCGTAGCTCGGCCCATCGAACCCGCTCGCCGTTCAGGTAGATACCCGTGAGGCTGCGGTCGTCGAGGACCCGCAGGCGCTCATCCTCGGTCCGGACGATGAGCGCGTGTCGACGTGAGACGGTCGGGTCCGCGAGGCGGATCTCCGCCATCGGGCTGCGACCGATCCGGCTCCAGCCGAGCGGGATCTCGATCGGCTCGCCCTGATCGACGGAGCCGGCGCCCGCGGCAAGCAGGGCCGGCGTCGCAAACGACCGATTAGTAATCATCGCCACTAACTATTGTAGACCCGAGGACAGGTCAAACGGGTCTGGTGCGCTCGGAAAAGTTCGCTCTTTGCGCGCTCAGAGCACGCGGCGAACGTTCATTGCGCCACCGAAGGAGCGGATCCGCGCTCGCTCAACGGGCGGGCCGATCCGCTCGCCCCTGCCGGTTGCCTCGCAGCGCTCACAGACCCAGCCGCTCTGCTTGCGGCCGGTGTGCCGGATCACCTGCTCGCCGACGAGTGGAAAGCGCTCGCAGCAGTAGCAATTCGCGACACCGTCGATCGGTTGGGTCGGAGCTTTGTCGAGGTTGACCGGAAGTGGGGGTGCGGCGGGGATCGCACCATCTCGCATCATCAGTCCGGAGCGGGTCGTCGTGGCGGCTTCCATGCTGCTCAGCTTCGCCGTGCGCCGGGTGGCTCCTTCCGCGCCAGGATCATCGCGATGGCCTGGCGATGGCCTGTGGGGATAGAATCGCCGCGCCGATGGGACCTGTGGTCGCAACCATCTCGATCGACGCCCCCCGGGAGCGCGTCTTCGAGGTGCTCTCCGATCTCGCCTACCGGCCCGCGTTCTGCGACCACTTTGCCGACCAGTACCACCTGCAGCGGCTCGAGTCCCGCGGGATCGGGGCAGCGGCGCGGTTTTATGCCGACGCCAGGGGCTTCCCGATGTGGATGGAGACCGTGATCACCGAGCTCGAGGCGCCTCACAGGATCATCGAACGCGGCCATGGCTCGCGCAGCGATCGGATGGCCGTGGGCACCGCCTGGGAGCTCGTCGAAGGCCCCGGCGCGACGACCGAGCTGACGGTCACCTTCTGGGCCGAGCCCGAGATGCGCAGCGACAAGGCCAAGGCCCACCTCGGGGCGTCCCGTTGGTACCGCAAACAGTGGCTGAAGGCTCTGAAGAGGCTGCGCGACATGCTCGAGAGCGGCGAGCCGATTGAGTCCGTGCACGTCGGCGGTGCGAGCCGGATCTGAGTCTCAGGATGGATCGCAACCGGCGCGGCGACTCACCCGGCCCGCGCCTATAGACTTCCGCCCTCGCATGCGTCGGACCACCAGAAAGCTGTCTTTGCTCGCGCTCGTTCTGCTTGCCCCGGGCCTGATCGCCGGCTGCGGGAACAGCAATGAAGAGGACGAGCTGCACGCCGTCGAGGGTGAGCCGCTGGAGCTCGGGAGCCTGCTCTACAACGTCCAGATCACCCGCTTCCTGAATCCCAGCGGCGCCGAGGACAGCGGCTACCTTGAGGGGCTCCCCGATCCCGACGCCGGCCAGGACTACCTCGCCGTTTTCATGCGAATCCAGAACGAGGGTGAGGAAGCGCAGGCCATTGCCTCCTCGTTCACGATCACGACCAGCCGCCGGGAGACCTTCGAGCCGCTCGAGATCGAGAACCCGTTCGCGCTGCCGCTCGGGGCCGAGATCCCGGCCGGAGGCCAGCTCCCCGCGATCGACAGCGCGCCCGCCAGCGGACCGATCAAGGGCTCGATGGTGCTCTACCTGATCGACACCGCGGCGACCGACAACCGGCCGCTGGAGCTCGAGATCCCCGGTCCCGACGGGGAGAACGGGACGATCGAGCTCGACATCTAGTCCGAGACCCCGCGGCCCGGCCAGCGGTCTGTCCTTGGCCGGCCAGCCCCGAACCGGGCTGCATTAGACACCGATTGCGGGGAAAAGGTAGCCCGGTTCGCGCACGCGTGAGTGGCAGAAGACGCATGGACACTCCGGTTCGGCCCGCTGACGGCTCAAGACGTCAGCCTGGCCCTGACCGCGTTCGTGCGCTGAGGAGAACTGCCGGTTGATCAGCGCGAGGCCAGCCTCGCTACAGCCCCGCGGCGAGGATCTCGCGGGCAATCGGCGCTGCGATCACGCCACCGTCGCCGTCGGCGTTGACGATCATCACCGCGACCACGAGCTTCGGCTTCTTCGCCGGGGCGTACGCCGCAAACCAGGCATCGACCTCGAGCTCGGGTTCGGCGTCGGGGTTGTCGGGGTCGGGGACGAAGCCGGCCTTCGGGCCGAGCTCGGCGGTCCCGGTCTTGCCGGCGACGACGACGTCGGGGAGCGAGGCAGCTCTTGCGGTTCCCGTGCGAACCACCTCGACCATCATCTTCCCGACCTCTTTGGCGATCTCCGGCGTCGTCACCTTGACATCGCCCACGTCTGAGGAGAGCTCCGGGTCCTTGACCATCGAGGTTGTGGATCGCACGCCGTCATTGGCGATCGTCTGAGCCACCGACGCCATCTGCAACGGGGTCGCCAGGACTCTTCCCTGCCCGATCGCGCTGACGCCGGCGTCAAGCTCGGTGCCGATCGGGTTCGGAATCGTGCTCGAGGCAGGCTGGGTGGCGGCGGTCGCCTCGGCGTTATAGATCGACGGCGGTGAGTTGAAGCCGAAGCGCTCCGCCAGCTCAAGCAGCCTCTCGGCCCCGAGCTCAGCCCCCAGCGGGGCGAACACGGTGTTGCAGGAGTGGGCGAAGCTGTAGACGAGGGTGCCGCCGCAGGATTCCTCGGCGGCGTTGTCGATCGCCCGCCCACCGACGTTCGTCGTGGTCAGCACCGGATAGGTGGTGTCGGGCTTGGCGATGCCCTCCTCGAGCGCCCCGGTGGCGGTGATGATCTTGAAGGTCGAGCCTGGTGGCTGGGGGGCCGAGAAGGCGATTCCTGCAAGCGCCCGCACCTCACCGTTGCGCGCGTCGAGCACGGCTGCGCCGCCGAACTGGCCGCCGAGAGCATCGGACGCGCTCTGCTGGATCTGGGGATCGAGCGTCGTGCGCAGCGGCTTGCCCGGTGTTGGCTTCGCCTTCGCCAGCGCCCGCCGAGCGCCGTCGCCGACCGCGTAAAGGGTGCCTCCCGGCGTCCCGGCCAGGACGCCGTCGAATGCGAGCTCCAGTCCATTGGTACCTGCCGGCGTCTCCTCGGGGAAGCCCTGTCGCCGCATCTGGCGAGCGCGCTCCGTCGGCGGCGTGCCGATCTCTCCGGTGACGATGCCGCCGGCGCCGACCGTGGTTCGCGCTTCGACCGGGCCCGAGGCCAGTGGCGTCCGGTCCTTGGCGAGGATCGGTGCCCTCTCCGGCGCGCTTGTCTGCCGCACCAGCTTCTCCTCCGGCTCGAGGCCGGGGAAGACGAGGTTCGGACGCCAGTCGACAGCGCCGTCGGCGACCGGGATCCCGAGCTCGCCGTTGATCGTTCCGAACGAGTCGGTGCCTACCTCGACCTCTACCGGCACGACCTCTCCCCGGTTCTGGTCGATCGGCCCGCGGGCCTCGCCGACCTTGATCGTCTCCACGGTCGCGGTCTGCTGGGCCTTTGCGTAGGCCTTCGTAAACGCCTCGGCGTCGTACTTCCCGGCTGCCGAGGTCGTCAGCTCGGCATACATCGCATCGAAGTCCTGGACCTCCCACGCAGCCGCAAAGCGTTTCGCCGAATCGAGCTCGGAGGAGCCGGAGGCGGTCATCGCCCCAGCGACGAAGGCCGCTGCAGCGAGCAGCACCAAGGGCACCGCGCGGATCAGAACTCGGCGATTACGTCGTGCGTGTTGGGAACTGGAGCTCAACTGTGGGCGGGAGGGTGCTTCAAGGTTGCCCGGGGAACGACATCGCAGGCGACGATCGTCGGGCCCTGCAAGGCTACCCGGGCCGATCCGGCGGGGTCCGGTGGTCCGGCTTCGCCTTCAGCCATCTATGACAGCAATCGATTGGGCGATAGTCATTCTCGTGCTCCTGCTGCTGCCGGTTGGATACCGGCAGGGCATGCTGGTCGGCGTTCTCGCCCTGGCCGGCTTCGCGTTCGGAGCGCTGCTCGGCAGTCGTCTTGGCCCCCTGGTTCTCAACGAGGGCTCAGCGTCTCCCTATGCCCCGGCGGTGGCGCTCATCGGCGGCCTCCTGGTCGGCGGGGTCCTGGCGATGGCGCTGGAGAGCGTCGGGACCACGATCCGGCCGCGTCTCGTGCGCCACCCCGCGGTCGCGCGCCTCGACGCCGCGGGAGGCGCCGTCGTCGTCGGACTGCTGGGCCTCGCCCTCGCCTGGGTCGTCGGGGCTGTCGCGCTCAACACACCGGCGCTTAAGCCCTACCGCGATGACATCCAGCGCTCGCAGATCCTCTCCGCGCTGAATCAGCGGTTCCCGCCATCCGGCCCGCTGCTCAACGCTCTCAACAGCGTTGATCTGACACCCTCGCTCGAGGGTCCCAGCGCCGATGTCGCGGCCCCGAAGAAGGGGATCCTCGCTGAGCCCGCGGTCGAGGAAGCCGGGGCGAGTGTGGTTCGGGTCAGCGGCACGGCCTGCGGCTTGATCGTGACCGGCTCCGGCTGGGTCGCCGCTCCAGAGTTGGTGGTCACCAACGCCCACGTGCTCGCCGGCCACGATTCGAGCACCGTCGAGACCCGGGACGGGGCGGCCTTCGATGGATTCGCCGTCGTCTACCGGCCCCGTGACGACATTGCCGTGCTGCGTGTCCCCGGTCTGACCGCCACCCCGCTCGAGTTGGCGGCCGACCCGCAGCGCGGCATTCCGGGAGCGATTGCCGGGTATCCGGGCGGCGGCGACCTGTCGGTCGTACCGGCACGGCTCGGCACCACCGGCGAAGTCAGCAGTCAGGACTCCTACGGTCGTGGCCCGATCGATCGGCGGATGACCTCGTTCCGTGGCGAGGTGCTCAGCGGCAACTCCGGTGGCGCCGTGATCGACGCCACGGGCCGGGTGTTGACCACCGTCTTCGCCTCCACGGTCGGCACCGACCCGCCGGAGGGCCTGGGCGTGCCGAACGAGATCGCGACGAAGGTCCTGACCCGGGCCGGCGAGCCGGTCGGGACCGGGCCCTGCGCCTGACCGGATCGCTGCGGGCGGGCGCCAAGCGCCGGAGGCCACGAAGCCGCTTCGCTACTCTGGAAGCGATGGCTTCCACCTCGGTGGACAAGGCCGGAACGGAGGGCGCTGCGATCGAGCAGCCCACCAACGGGGCGCCCCCGACCGTCTGTCCACACTTCCATGCAGCGGTTGAGTTGATCGGGCGGCGCTGGGCCGGCGCGATCCTGATCACGCTGCTCGACGGCTCCGTCTACTTCCGCGAGCTTGGTGCCGCCGTGCCGGGCATGTCGGACCGCCTGCTCTCCCAGCGCCTGCGTGAACTCGAGGCCGAGGGTCTGGTCCAGCGCTGCGTGCATGATGGTCCGCCGGCTCGCGTCTCTTATTCGTTGACCGCGGCGGGCCGTGGGCTGGAGCCGGCGATCCGCGAGTTGCACGCCTGGGCACGGCGTTGGGAAGCGGCCGAGGCACGCCCCACCTGACGGCTCGGGATCGGCGCCCCTACCAGTCGCGGGGATTGCCCGCCGGGATTCGGTCGCCGACCAGCAGGCCCTCGACCAACTCGACCGGATATGGGAGGGTCGTCCGTTCGTACTCGGCACGTTGTCTCGGGCCGAGCCGGTCGAAGGCCGCCTCGACGGCTGCGGCGTAGCTGGCCAGGATCACCGCGCCGGACGGCGGCTCGGTGGCCAGATGCGAGCTCTTGGCGACGTAGGTGACAACCCGCTCGAACGCCGGGCAGCCGGCCTCGGGTTCGATTGCCGAGCTGACCTCGCGGCGGTCGTAGCGGATCTCACGCAGGTCGAGTCGCTCGAGCTCACTCTCACTGACGGCGATCAGGACCCCGTTCGGCGCCGTGGCTCGGTCAGCGGCGGGCTCAACGTTGAGACCCAGGATCCACTCGGGAACGGTGCCGTCGTCGGCCCGGGCGAAGGTCTTCTCGCAGGTCGCGTTGTCGCGGGCCTGCGAGAAGCGGCGCCGCCAGCCGACGAGGCGGGCCGGCCAGATCTGGGCCACGGGGCGCCCGAGCGTCCGGCCCGCGCTGGCGGAATCGACGAGCGATCCGTAACCAAACAGAGCCAGGGGTTCCACCACCCGAGCGTACCCGGCGGAAGGTACCTCAGCCCGGGTCGGCCGTCGTCCCCGGGACCGGGGGCCCAGGGGCCAGGGTCAGCTCCGGTGGGTGGGGGCAGAGCCGGCGCCGCGCTGGGCAGTCGTGGCAGAGCGAGGCGTGGGGCGCCGCGGTCACCTCGAAGTTCTGCGAGCGGATGCGCCCGATCAACTCCTCGATCCGGGCTCGCCCGGCACCGATCTGCTCGGCTCCCAACTCGAGCGTCAGCGGCCGCTCGGGGGCCGCGAGGAACACGTAGGCGCTGTCGATCACGTCGCTCCCGGTCGCCTCGGAGACGGCGTGGGCGTAAAGCGCTCGCTGCAACCGGTAGCCGTCGGCCAGGGGCTCGCCGGCGGCGGGGGCCGCGGCATCGGTCTTATAGTCGATCACCAGCGGCGGCCTCCCCTCGACCTCGGCGAGCAGGTCGATCGTGCCGCGGATCACGGTCTTCGCGCCGAGCGCGATCCGAAACGGCAACTCGGGCCGAAACCGGGCTCCGGCGCTTCGCAGCTCGCCGAGTAGAGGCGAGTCGAGCCAGCCGCCGACCAGCTGCTCGGCTTTCGGCGCCAGGCCCGGATCGGCGCCCTCCGCGGCCAGCGTGATCTCGACCGCCTCGCGAGGGGGCGACCGCCAGTCCTGGCGGGCGCTGCGCTCGAGCAGAGCGTGCACGGCCCGGCCGAAGCCGAGCCTGGAGCGGCGCCGAGCGCCCGCCGATGCCGTCAGCGACTCGAGGTCTGCTCCCGCCTCCGGCCGGCTTGGCTCCTCGTCGGAGCCCCATTCCTCGAGCGATCCCTCGAGCGGCTGCATCGGGGTTGATGCGTCGCGCTCGCCGCCAAGGCCGAGCACGCGCTCGGTCAGGAACCGGTAGCCGCAGCGGTCGTACTCGGCGAGGGCGGCATAGGAGAGGCTGCGGGCGGCGCTGCCACCGCGCTCGCCGAGCGCCAGCATCGGCGGTCGCCCGCCGGGCGGTGGGTCCGCTCCGATCGCCTTCTCACGCAGGTCGAAGGAGAGTTCATCCGCAGCATCCGCGCCGGCGGCGTTGATCAGGACCCGTGCTTGGGCGGCGTCGGGGGCGGTGCCGACATCCGCCGCCCCCTCGCTCGTGAGCTCAGCGGCGGCAAGTCGGACCAGCTCACCGTCGGAGCCGCTCACCTCCAGGCTGGGCAGCAGGCGGGCGAGGACGGAATGGCTCGGCTTCAGCTCGGGGCGTCCGTCCTCGACGTCGACGGGGTCGAAGAGGCCACTGAGGATCAAACGCCGCCTCGCTCGCGAGGCCGCGACGTAGGCGAGTCGCCCCGCCTCGGCGGCATCGGCGGCGGCGGCGTCGTCGTTGAGGTCGCGGTAGCCGTCGAGGGTCAGAGCGGCCCCCCCGGCTCGGGCGAGTCGTAGGCCGATCTGTGGCCCCTCCTCGCCGGCGGGCCGGCCGGCCTCGGTCTCGACAGCGTCGCCGCCAAACGCGAGCCTCAGTTCGGGCGGCGCGCCGCTGTTGGTCATCGGCCGACCGAGATCGGCGACGGCGACGCAGTCGAACTCCAGGCCCTTGGCGGCGTGCACCGTCATCACCGTCACCCCGTCGTGGTCCTCGGCTGCGACACTCGCCTCCGCCTCGCGATCGGAGCGGGCAGCCCGCTCCCCCGCGTAGGCGAGGAACCCGCGCAGGTCGCGTCCCTCGTGGGCTTCGTACTCGCCGGCGAGGCGGATCAGCTTCATCAGATTCGCGGTGCGCCGCCTTCCGCCCGGCAGAGCCAGTGCCGCGAGGTCATAGTCGAAGCGTTCCAGCGTCGCCTCGACGAGGCTGTCGAGCGGGAGCAAGGCGGCCTCCTCCCGAAGTCCGACAAGCAGATGGGTGAACCGCTCCAGCCGAGCCCGGTCCGCCTCGGGTATCCGCTGCACCCAGCCGGCCTCCAGCTGCCGGCGCTCCACCTCCTCGGGATCATCGGGGTTCGCCGGCTCGGCCGGGGGCCGGCCCGCGAGGTATCGATCGAGCACGGTCCAGATATGCCGTCGTTTGGTCGCCGCTTGGCGCAGGATCCAGAGGGCGTCGGGGCTTGCGGCAGTCGCCGGCGAGGCGAGCGCCCCAAAGAGCGCCTCGTCGTCAAGCGGGTTGGCGACGCAGGCAAGCAGCCTGAGGGCGTCGCCGACCTGCTGCGAGGACCAGTAGCCGCGTCCGCCAACGACGTAGGGGTCGAGTCCGGCGAGCTCGAGCGCCTCGGCGTAGGCGTCGACGTGAGTGAAGGCTCGAAGCAGCAGCACCATCGATCCGCGATCGACCCCGCCGTCGGCCAGCCGCCGCAGGTGCAGGGCGAGAAAGCGCGCCTCGGCGATCCGGTTCGGAGCCGTCTCGGCCGAGGCCGTCTCGATCTCGATGCCGTCGTCCTTCCAGCCATCCCGGGGTGTGAGGAGCAGCTCGACGGCGGGCCCCGGGGGGCCGGGAGAAGATTCGCTGGGCCGACGACCGACGCGCAGCTCGCGGAAGTCCTCGAGCAGGCAGTTGCCGACGGCATTGACGGCGGCGACGATCTCCGGGGAGGAGCGGAAGCTGCCGCTCAGCGGTAGCACCGCCCCGGCGCCTAGGTCACTCCGCACGCGAGCGCGCTCCGCCCGGAAGCTGGCCAGGTCGGCGCCCCGGAAGGCATAGATCGACTGGAACTCGTCACCGACGGTGAACAGGCGCGTTGCCGGGCCACGCAAGGCCCGCACCAGCC
Organism: Acidobacteriota bacterium; assembly: GCA_032122625.1. Taxonomy (GTDB): domain Bacteria; phylum Actinomycetota; class Thermoleophilia; order Solirubrobacterales; family 70-9; genus CAXMST01. The sequence continues at coordinate 11,377 of JAQBGG010000065.1, read as the reverse complement.
CCGCTTGCAGCGGGCTCGTGTCCTGGAACTCGTCGACGAGCAGGTGCAGGTAACGCTCCCTGTATGCCGCGGCGATCGAGGTGTTGCGCTCCAGCAACCCCAGCGCGAGTAGCTGCAGGTCATCGAAGTCGACGCCGGAGCGCTCCGCTTTGTGGGTCTCGTAAGCCTCGCTGAATCGGCTCAGAAGCGCCTGTAGCGCTCGGTATGAGCGGTCGGCGAGTTCGACGTCGGCGGCGTCCGGCGGCTCCTCTCCCTTGCCCTCGAAGGCTGTGATCTGCAGCGGCGGCAAGGCCGGGTGGCGCTGTCCGTGGTTTCGCAGATCATCGTACGCCGAGCGGATCAACCTGCCTAGCTTGTCGCGGTAGCCGGCCGCGAGCCGAGCGACGTCGTCATCGTCGGCGGCGAGTTCATCGAGGGCCGCGGCGAAGGCGAGACGGGCGAGACGGGCGGCCTCCTCGGCGTCGAGCACGCGGAAGCGCGGGTCAAGGCCGGCGGCGACGGGGTGGGCGCCGAGCAGCCGACGGCAGAAACCGTGGATCGTCGTGATCTGGGCTCCCTCCTCCGAACGGGACGCCCGCAGCAATCTCGTCCGCTGCTCGGGGTCCTCGCTGAGCCGCGATCGCCGCATCAACTCAACCCGGACCCGGCGGCGCATCTCGGCGGCTGCCTTCTCGGTGAAGGTGAAGGCGAGGATCTGATCGGGCTCGATGCCGTCGAGGTCGATCGCGTCGCAGTAGCGGTCGACGAGGACCCGGGTCTTGCCGGTGCCGGCGCCGGCCTCGAGAAAGACGTCACGATCGCGCGAGTCGATCGCCACGGTCTGCTCGGCCGTCGGTGGGAAGGGGCGGTCAGGCGGGGCCGGCGGTTCGGCCACGGGATCGGTGGCGGCGTCATCGCTGTCGGCGACGCCGTCGAAGCTGAGCTGTCCCGACGCCTCCATCAGCGCTCGTCCTCCTCCTCGTCGTCGGAATCGACGACCCCGCGTTCCATCCGGCAGATCGGAGCGAACTCGCACCAGGTCGGGCAGCGATCGTCGCGCGGCTTGCGGTCGATCGCGCCGCCGCCGATCGCCGTGACGATCTCGCTCGCGCGATCGGTCGCCTGCTCGACGATCGCCTCGAAGCCCTCCGCGTCGAGGAAGTCGGTGCTGACGTGGGCCGCCGTCTGACCCGGGACCAGCGCCTCCTTGTGTTCCTTGGCGATCAGCCCGCGCGGCCTGTCGTCCTTGGTCGCCGCCAGGGGGTGGTAGAGGCCGCCGATCGGCTCCAGGCCCATCGCCTTGACCGCCTGCATGTAGAGCGGCAGCTGCAGCTTGCCCTCGGCCACGAGCTTCGCGCCCGCGACGACCTTGGCGCTGAGTTTGTAGTCTCGGATCAGAGCCTTGCCGTCGCTGGAGACATCGATCCGATCGATCCGGCCGTGCAGCTTGAAGTTCCCGATCTCGGCAGCGGGGAAGGGGTCCGCCTCCGCAGTTCCGAAGGCTGCCTCGAGCTTGGTCCGATCAGGCTGCATCGGACCGCCCGTCTCGGCGTCGCGGCGGAGGAAGCGCTCCAGCACGGCGTCGAGCCGGGTCAGCGAGATCCGCGCTCGCGGGCTCTCGAGAACCCAGCCGCGCCCATCCGCGGCCCCCCGCAGGCGTTGCCGGGCGGCATCGATCCAAGCCGCGAGGGTTTCGACGGTGGGCCGCGATCCCGCCGGCGGATCGCGGTAGAGGTGCTCGAGCGCCTCGTGGACGATGCCGCCGTTCTCCAACGCCTCGGGGTCGGGCTCGATCCGTCTCGGCCGCAGCTCGTGGGAGACGAACCAGCGATAGGGGCAGGTGTCGTACTCCTCCAGCGTCGAGGCTCCGTAGAGCTCACGCTCGGCGAGTGCCTCCAGCACCGCCGGCTCGGTCAGCGGCCCTGGTTCCGCGGCTGCCCTGATTCGCTCGCGGGCACCGGCCGTGGCGGCCGCGGCTGCTTCGCGGATCGGCTCGGGGAGCTCGAGCGCGGCCAGGCGCCGGTCCGCGGTCGCCGGCGCCAGCGCCGCCAGCGCTCGGGCCAGTGCCCGGGGCGAGCTCGCCCGCTCGGGTTCGACGGCGATCTCGCCGATCCCGATCCGTTCGGTCAGGCGCCGCTCCAACGGGTCCCGCGATGGATTGGGGTCCGGCGGAGGTTCGAGCAGCGCCCGTACCTCGTCGACAAACGGGCTCCGCGCGACGGCCGCGCCCGAATCGTCGGCGCTCGCGTAGCTCAGATAAAGGCCGCGCTCTGGGCGGGAGACACAGGAGTAGAAGAGATATCGCTCCTCGGCCGCGGGGTCCCGCCGTCCGGGCAGGCCGAGATCACGGCGCCGACCGTCGGACAGCAGCGGATCGATGCCGCCGGGGGAGGGGAAGCCTGCATCGACGAGCCCGGCGACGAACAGCTGGGCGACCCGGGTCGCACGTAGACGGTAGGGACTGAGAATCCGCACGCGGCCCTCCGTGGGGCCGCGCCAAAGGGGCACCCGCACGTGCCGAAGCAGCTCCGCGATCTCGGACGCGCTCGGGGCCAGGCCACCGAGCTCGGCTGCCTCGGCGACCGCCTTTGCGACCTCGGCCGCGGCCCGCAGCTCGACCGCAGGTCCGGCTGATGGTTGCGGTCCGGAACGCAGATGCGGGCGCTCGGCAATGTCGGCCGCGATCCGCGCCACGAGTTCCGCCATCTCAGCGGGGTCCGATTGAGCCCGCATGAGCCCGTCCAGCCCCCAGATTCGACGATCGTCGTTGCCCGCCCACGCCGCCAACGCCTGCTCGGCCGTCAACAGGCGGCCTCGCATCAAAGTGCGCTCGAGCCAGTCGACCCGCCCGGGCCGCGCTCGAGCCGGGCCACGCAGATACGCAACGACGTCGCCTGCGGTGCCGGACCCATCGGCGATCGCCAAGAGGCGCAACAGGGTGCTGCCGGTGGCTGTCGAAGCGAGCGGGACCTGTGCCTCGGCGGCGACGGGGACCCCGAGTCCGGCGAGAACCCGGGCCATCAACGGCGCTTGGCGGTCGGGGCTGCGGACGGCTATCGCGATCTCATCCGGGTCGCAGCCGGAGGCGATCAGCTCGGCGACGCGGCGCCCGATCAACTCCGCCTCGCCACGCTCTCCGGCCGATTCGAGCAGCGTCAGCGAGTTGTCGCATTCGGCTGTCCTCGGCTCGGGGTCGAAGATGTTGCGCTCGAGATGGAAAAGGGTGGAGCCGGCCGTGTGGGCGCTGTCGGGCTCCAGCTCGGCGACGATCTCGCCGCCGAGCTCATCCCGCAGCACTGCGATCAACTCCGCCCGGGCGGCGAGCGCGGGGCGATCCTCGAAGGCGACCGCAACCGTGACCCTGGCTGCGGTCGCGAGCGCCGAGACCAGCTCGATCTGTTCGCGCGCGAGATCGTCGAAGCCGTAGAGCAGTACCGGGCGTTCCCTCCACCGATTGGGATCGGCGCGGAGCGCGGTCGTCGCCTCGGTCGCGATCCGGTGCTCGTCGCTGCGCCCGAGCCTGTCGCGGATCTCCTCGTAGCCGGCGAACAGACCCGCGACCTCGCGTTCATAGCCGGCGCCGCCCGTCTCCTCCTCGAGCCCCTCGACCGCCGCCATCAGAGCGGCCGCATCGAGGCCGGCCGCCTGCAGGTCGGTCAGCAACTGCTCCAGCGCCGGCGCGAAGCCCTCGCGCTTGGCCGAGCGTCCCAGCAGTCGCAGCTGTGCCCGTTCTGCGGCGGCGCGCGCGACCCAGATCCGCTGGATACGGCTCAGAGCCGGCGCCTCGCCGACTCCGTAACTCCGCGCCAGCTCGCGGAACAGGCCGGGGAAGCTGGTCACGGTGCCGCCCAACAGGCTGCCCGGGCGGCCACAGAGCTCGCGCTCGAAGCGGTCGACATCGTCGCTGGTGGGAACGACAAGCAGCGGATCGAGCGGCTGGTCCGCCTCGAAGCGCTCGAGGATCGCTCCGGCCCGTCCGGAGTTCGGCGGGCCGACGATCAGCTCGAGGCTCATCGCGGCGCTCCGGTTTGTCTGGCAGGGTGCATGGGCGCGAGCATAGGTCGCCGCGCGGGCGCAGTTTCTGGCCGGGCGGGGTCGCGACCACCGTAAACCCGCTCCGAGCGCATTATCAAGCGCCGTTTTGACGTCTTGACCCCCGTCTATCTTGGCTCTCGACCCGTCCACCGAGCCGAGGAGCCAACCGAGTGTCGCTCTGCTTCATAGATCCCGCCGATGCCATCCGCGTCGTCGCCGATTCCGTCGGCCGTGAGGCACGCAGGCAGCTGCTCGGAGAGGCCGTCCGGGCCTGGGTCGACGAGATTCCCGATGACGAGCTCGAGGCTCACTACTCGAAGGCGATCTCCGAGCTCGACGAGCACGATCTCTCGATGCTCGCGGCCTGGCACGCCTCGACGGGCGTCGGCCATCCGCTGCCGAGCCGCGATTTCCTGATCGGCTCTTTCGGCTCACTCGGCGAGCACCGCCGTGAGGCGCTGAAGCTGGCCGCCGGCTTCCGCGGCGAGGAGGCCGTCGACCGCGGGGTCACCGAGGAGCGGGCGCTCGAAACGGTGCTCGAATGGCTCTCCGAAGAGCGACGGGTGGAGCTCGCCGCCGAGGCGATGGAGCTCTACCTCTGGGACCGCATCGGCTCCGACAACTGAGGCGGGCTGCGGCGTTCGCACTCGGCGTCATCGGTCGCCCGGCATAGCTCGCCGCTGCCTAGAGATCCTGCCCGTAGATCCGGTAGATCTTGACGATCTCCCCGCCCATCGCCTCCATCGCCTTGTTCATCGGCTTGTTGACCTCGAGGATCCAACCCATCTCGCCGCCGTGCTGGGGCGTGCTCGCGGCCATCTCGAAGTGACGGGCGTATAGTGCCGCCGCGACGCCGGTGTGCTGGTACTCGGGCTTGACCCCGAGGGCAAAGACCCGGACCGTGTCGATCTTCCGCTTCTCGCGCAGGGCCCTGATCCAGCCAAACGGCAAGAGACGCCCGCCAAGCTTCTTCAGCACCTGGTTGTAGTCGGGGAGCGTCAGCGCCACGCCCACGGTCTCGCCCTCCTTGGTCTCGGCGACCATCGCCCAGTTCTCATCGAGGATCGGCTTCAGCTCAGCGGCGTAGTGCTCGATCTCGCTCGCGGTGAGGGGAACGAATCCCCAGTTCTTTTCCCAGGCGGCGTTGTAGATCTCCATGAAGCCGGCGATCTCCGCCGCCATCTTGCGGCGACGCATGCCGCGGATCGTGATCCCGTGCTCGGGCTCGAGCTTCTCGGCCAGCTCGAAGATGATCGGCATCACCTCGCCACGGCCGCTGACGTGCAGGCTCCACTTGTAGAGATCCATCGCCTTGACGAGCCCGCGTCCTTCGAGCAGCTCACGGTAGTAGGGGTGATGCCAGTTCTCGAGAATCTGCGGACGCAGTTCGTAGCCCTCGACGAGCAGGCCGCATTCGTGGTTGGTCGAGAAGTCGAGCGGGCCGATCATGTGGTCGCGCCCACGCTCGCGAAGCCAATCGCGGGCGCTGTCGAGCAGCGCAACGGCCACCTCGGGATCGTTCTCGCACTCGAAGAAGCCGAACTGCCCCCAGTCGTTGCCGTGGATTTCGTTGAAGCGGCGATCGACCTGAGCGCTGATCCGGCCAACGATCCGATCGCCCCGGCGGGCGAGGAAGTACTCCGCCTCGGCATGATCGAAGAAGGGGTTATTGCGCCGGTCGAGGTGGCGCTTGCGCTCGCTGATCAGGGGCGGCACCCATTGCTCGACGCCCTCATAGAGGCGGAACGGCAGCAGGATGAACTCGCGTAGCTCGCGGCGGCCGGCCACCGGCCTGACGGTCAGATCACTCATTGCGGGCCCTCACTGAGCGCTGACTCTATCTGCGGTATCGCGCGCTGGTTGTCGGTGAAGTGAACGGCCACCAGGCCGAGGGCCCGGGCCGCCTCGCAGTTGACCTCGACGTCGTCAACGAAGAGGCACTCGGAGGCCTCGACCCCATCGATTCGCTCCAGGGTGAGCTGATAGATCTCGGGGTCGGGCTTGCGCATCCCGACGAAGCCCGAATCGACCACCGTCTCGAATATCTCATCGACCGGGAGGAAGCGGCGCCAGAGCGGCTCCCACTCGCGTACGTTGTTGGTCAGCAGCGCCATCCGGTAGCTGCGATCGCGCAGGCCCGCCATCAGCTCGATCATCGGCTCGTTCGGCTCCAGCGCTTCGAAGTAGAGCTCGCTGAAGCGGTGCATCTCAGGGCGCTGGCCGAGAATCGGCTCGAGGTTGTCACGCAGCAGGTCGAGGAACCGTGCCTCGCTGATCCGCCCGCACTCGAGCTCGAACAGTGGGTGGGCGCCGTCGAGATCGGCGGCGCCGGCCGCCATTGCCGTGCCGAGCTGCTCAGGGGAGATCCCGGAATGGTCCTGGTAGGCGGCGAACGCCTCGATCAAAGGTGAGGTGAGCACGCCGCCGAAATCGCTGATGACGGCGCGGATCGGCACGGGCGGGCATTGTGGCGGATCGCCCTCTGATGGGCGGCTCGGGGAGGGACTCAGGAGCTGAGGATCTCGTAGCCGCCGATCCCGGCGGAGCCGCCGACGCGCCACTGAAAACGTGCGGCCTCGAGCGTCTGGCCATCGACGCGGCCGCGGCCGCCGCCCGTGCGCCGGCCCGCTCCCCTCTCCGCCAGCGCCCCCTCCTCCGGGTCCGCCGCCCAGAGCTCGAGGGTCGCGCGGGTATGGCTGCCGGCGGCGTCGTACTCGGTCGAGAGCAGTGGTTCGGCGTAGGAGTCGACGCCGCCGTCGCGGCTGATCCGAGCAGCGGCGATGGTCTCGGAGCCGTGGTCGCCGGCGCCCTGCGGTCGCAGCGCAAAGAGGACCAGCAGGCCCCCGTCCCCCAGCGCCGCCCACAGCGTTCGCAACGAGCCCTGGTCATCCTCGCCCTCGATCGTCCAGGCGACGCCCGTGGCCTCGAAACCGGAGCCGCGGCACTCGCCGCTGGCGCCCACGGCCTGCACCGTTACCCGCCGGCCCTCGCCGGTTTCGAAGCCGAGCGGGCTCGTCTGCGCCGCGAGGCCGAGGATCAGCTCGCCGTCGCCGGCTTCGACCCGGAGGCTCCCCTCGCCTCGACTCGCTCTGCCGTCGGCGATCTTCAAGGCGCCGCCGGGGCCAAGCACGTAACCGCCGGCCGCCTGATCGCCGGCCAGCCCGATTGCGCCGTAGGCCTCGCCCTCGGGGTCGGCGAATGAGATCAAGCGATCGATCACAGCTGATCGCTCCCGGGGGTATCCGCCGTATCGGCGCCGCCGCCGCCCTCGGGGAGGCCGTACTCGGAGTCGTCGATCTCGCGGGCTGAGCCCTCGACGTCATAGCCGGGCGAGCGCGGACGGGCGAACGGGTCGCCCCCAATGGGCCCGGTCCGGCGAGGTGGCGGGGTGCCGGCTTTGGCCGCAGAGCCGGTCGGCCTGCGGCTCCCTCCGCCGGTTCCAGGGATCCGGTCGTAGACAAAGAAGACTGGACGCCCAGCCGCGGTGCGCGCCGCGGAGCGCTTGAGGATCGCGCGCATCGCGGCCCGTCCCGGGGGAATCAGCAGGAAGATGCCGAGGATGTCGGTAATGAAGCCGGGGGAGAGCAGCAGCGCTCCACCAAACATGATCATCGCTCCATCGAGGATCTCGCGAGCGGGGATCCGCCCGGCAGCCATCGTCTCGTTGAAACGGACCCAGACCTGTCGTCCCTGCGAGCGGGCGAGAGCCGCGCCGATGAATCCATCGGCGAGCAGCAGAAGCAGCACCGGGACGACGCCGATCGCTCCCCCGACCTGGATGATCACGTAGAGCTCCAGGAGCGGGAGCACGATGAAGACAAGGAAGAGCAGCAGCGCCATCAGTTCCAAATCTAGATGAACGACCGTCTCCGGCTCTCGATTCGGTCTCCCGGCGGGCCTGGTCTGAAGCTGATCCCGCCCGCTGATCAGCTATCCAGTTCGCTACCGTTGTCGACATGTCCGAAGCACTGAAAGTCACAGAGGAAGAGGTCTACGAGGCGCTGGAGGAGGTCATCGATCCGGAGCTGGGTCTCGACTTCGTCAGCCTCGGGCTTGTCTACGACGTCGACATCGAGGCCGAAAGCGACATCTACGTCACCTTCACCCTGACCACGCCGGCCTGCCCGATCGGCCCCCAGGTCTCCGAGCAGATGAAGGAGTTCGTCGGCGACATCGAGGGCGTCACCAACGTCTACCCGAAGATGATCTTCGACCCACCCTGGTCCCCGGAGATGATGTCCGAGGACGCCAAGTTCGCGTTGGGGTTCTGAGGGGCTTAGGCCCCGAGAGCACCCGTCCTCGCAGAGTTGAAGTCTGAGTCAAGAGGTAGCCGCGCCCTGGCCCACTCTCGGGGAAGACTGGGTGCGGAGAGGCCGATCACGTTGGAAACCATGGGGCCTTTCGACGGGGGCGGCGGCCCCGGAGGCCATTGACGTCTCCGGGGCGCCCAGGTGTGTAAGGAGGGCTGATCGGCAGCCGCAACCTTGCCAAGCTCCTCCGCGGTCCCGTCGAAGAGCCCGAAGGAGATCACCTCGTCCGGGTTCTCGGTATTCCTGACCACGTTGAAGCGGACGAAGCCTTCCGGGGGGTGTCGCGAAGCTGGGACCCCGTCACATCGCCCAATAGCGGGCTGCGATTACCTGGCCCGCCGTACCTCCCGACGGACCACGTCGAGGTAGCTGCCGTAGCCGGACCGGCTGCGCCACTCGCGGGCGCTCTCGACGGCCGTGCCCTCGCCCCACTCATTGAACGTCGTCACCAGGCGGAACCTGACGTCGGCCCGCATCATGCGCCGCACGTCTCGCCGCCAGCGGTCGAGGTTGCGCCCCAGGCGCGCCGCGCCCTCGTCGGCCTTCCAGAACCCGGGGGAGACAGAGAAGGAGTGCGGTCGCTGTGCATCGGAGGCCACCGCCGGCGCGTACTGGTGCCACGCATCCGGCTGTGAGGCGCAGGTTTCGTAGCCGCTGAAGACCTTGAGCACCACGAAGGCGCCCAGAGCGTGCGCCCCGCTCCACCGATCCGCCATCTCGCAGCCGTCGCCCGGCTCGGCGTAGACGAAGACGACGAACCGGCCACCGATGCGCAGGAAGCTGCGATCGGTGCCGTACCGGGCGCCGATGTGCGTGAGGTCGTCGGCGATCTGCGCAGGGCTCGGGTCGCCCTGGCCCTCGCCCTCATGGTAGAGCGACCACCGGAAGCGGCTGCCCCGCGCAGTCCGTAGCAAGGGAGCAATGCGCCGATCGGTGCGCGTGCCGATACCCCACCATGAGGCGATGCCTGCCTGTATGCCCGCCCAGCGCATCGCCCCGAGGTGCGCCCGCCGCACCCGCGCGCGATCGAGGTCGTAGCGACCGAGCGTCGGCTGGAACCGCGTGTATGGATCGATGCCCCCCTGATCCCACGCCTCGGGGAACCAGGGGTAGTAGAAGCTCGCGAGGATCGGTGGGTGCGGCTGGCGCTCACGCCACTCGCAGCCCCGGCGGGGGCCGGCGTCGCAGCCGTCGACACCCGGCCCGCCCCGCAGATCATTGGCAGCCTTACCGCCGTAGAGGAGATCCGCGCCCCGGCCCCCGCAGATCAGATCGCGGCCACCGAGACCCCAGATCACGTCATTGCCGCCCGCCGCGTCGATCACGTCTGGTCCGGTCGTGCCGCGGAGCACGTCACGCGCGGGGGTGCCAGTTATCGTCGCTTGGCCGCAAACGTTCGCGTTGGCGGCGGGCGCCGCGGGGATCAACAGCATCGGTACGACCAAGGCGGCGGCGAGCAGCACGGATCCGACGGTCCGGAGGGGAAGGGCCAGGGGAGCAGCCCCTCGGAAGTTCTGGGACCGTCCGCTATGCGCCATGCCCTCTCGTGGTTCCACCTCGGCGCAGGCTACATCCTCGGATTCCCATAGCCGGGAAACAGCCGCGCCAGCGTGCGGGCGCTAATGACGTATCCGACCAACGCGCCTGACAGGATTCGAACACCGCCCAGGACCCTGCTGAGGGCCTAGCTGGCCGTGCAGAACTCGCTTACCGCGCGGGATCCTCCACATGGGCCTTACTCACCAGATTCCCTTTGGTCGCACCCTTGCCATGCAGCGCCCCGGGGAAACTGCGCAGCAGGGTCCTCGACCCCGCTGCGCCTTCCCCTTCTCTCAGCCCCCGAAGCAGGCGTCGGTGATCAGAGCGGTCCAGGATGGCGTTCGCCGTGGCCGACTGGTTGGCCAGGCCGGCGCCCGGATTCGCCAGCACCGCATTGCAGCCATTAGCCCCGTTCGTGCCCGGCTGCTCGGGGAACGTCGAACCCGGCGATCCCCGGTCGGCAGCGCCGAAAAACTGAGGCGTCCGACACGCCGGCAGGTTGGAAAAAGGACCAAGCCGCGCGGAATCCTCGCTCGCCGCCGTTGATCCAAGTAAGCCCATCACGCCCGACCGACAATGAGGAGGTACGTTGTACCCGATGACCCGCCGAGCCCCACTGGTCCCACTGGTTCTCACCCTCGTGATCGTCCTCGCCTTTGCGGTGACCGCATCGACGGCGTACGCAGCGACGTCGTTCAACCCGGTCGCCGACGCGTACGTCGATGGATCGAAGCCCACCAATAACTACGGCGCCCGCGCCGAGCTGAGGACGGACGCCTCGCCCTACAGAGCCGCTTACCTCCGCTTCAACGTGCAGGGTGTAACAGACTTCTCATCAGCAAGGCTCAGAATCTACGTCGAGACCGGCAGCAGGGGCGGGTTCGAGGTCAGGGAAGTGACCGACGACACCTGGGGCGAGTCGACACTGACCTTCAACAACAAGCCGAATCCCAGCAACACCGTCGTGTGGAACTCGGGGCCAGTGAGCGCCGGCTCATGGGTCAACGCAGACGTCTCGTCGCTTGTCACTCAGGGCGGGCTGGTGAGCTTTGCGTTGACGTCTACTGACACTACGGCGATGCGCCTAACGAGCAGAGAGGGGACCAAGCCACCCGAGCTTATCGTGCCGGCCCCCGCACCCACGACTCGCTTCGTCGTGAGCCGAGAAGGCTCGACCTACACCGCCGAGTCGGTGCCGAGTGGCACGACGTATTCCGGCAGCCTGAAAAGCGCCCTCGAATCGGCAGTCGTCGACCTCGACACCGCCGGCGGAGGCACGGTGTCGTTCGAGGCTGGCACCTTCGACTTCGGCAGCGAGTTCTTCAATGTACACCAAATCCACAACATCACTTTCGAGGGCCAGGGTGAGGACGTCACGTTCATCCAGAACTCCTCCAACGCGGCAGCGGATACGGAGCCCTTCAACTTCTCCGGGGCATTCCGCGTAGTCATCCGGGACATGACCATCTCAGCTGGTGGATCGCCGAGGACGACCAGCGATGCCATCGACTTCG
>JAQBGG010000064.1:0-3593 GCA_032122625.1 Acidobacteriota bacterium | reverse complement strand
GTGGATGCCGTGAAAGTGCATCGTGTGGGGGTGTTGGGATGCGTTGCCGAAACGGATTCGCACCCTGTCGCCCTCTGTGCAGCGCAGTGTCGGCCCCGGCACACGGCCGTTGTAGGTCCAGGCTGGGTAGAAGACGCCCGGCGCCACCTCGATCTCCTTGTCGCGGGCGACGATCGTGTACTCACGCAGGGTGCGGCCACCCGGCAGGCGCCTCGTCTGTCCGTAGTCGAAGTCGCGCAGCATCTCGGTCGGGTTGAAGCCGTTGGCCTTGTGGTCAACCTCGGTGCCGGCCGCGAAGGTAGCGTGCAGCAGCGCCCCCGTCTCGCCGTGGCCGGGATCGGCGGCGGCGCCGGTGGTCGCAGCGGCAGCGTCGTGGCCGGAGCCGGAGATCGCCTCATGGATCCCGCCGTGGGGGACCAGCTCATGCAAGATCGGCAGCGAGACCCCGGCCAAGGCCCCGCCGGCCAGCAGGCGGCGGCGGCTGACACGCTTGGTGTCGGGATTCGGGCTTTCTTTTGGACTACCCACGTTCGATATTTTGGCATATCAAAATATCCCGAGGGCGCCGGCCTTACAATCGGCCCGTGGCCCCCACACCGACAGTCGAGCTGGACGCGCAGTACCGGCTACTCCGCGAGGAAGCCGGCCACGTGAGGCGAAGCGGGCGGGTCGTGATCGAGGTCCGCGGACCCGATGGGGCGGAGTTCCTCCAGGGCCAGCTGACGAACGAGATCGAGGGGCTGGAGCCGGGCCGGGGCTGCTACGCGGCGCTGCTCGACCGCAAGGGGAAGATGCGCGCCGATATGCGGGTGCTGCGGCTCGAGGCCGATCCGATCTGGGTCGAGACTGCGGCGGCGACCGCGGATGAGGTCGAGCGCCATCTCGAGACCTACCGGATCGGCCGCGAGGTCGAGATCGAACGCCGCGACGAGCTCAGCGTGATCTCCCTGATCGGGCCCCGCTCAGCCGAGCTGCTAGGGGGTAAGCCGCTCGGCGCCGAGTACAGCCACGGGATCGAACGGATCGCGGAACACGACCTGCGGGTCGTCAGCAGCGACGGTGGCGCCGATCTGATCGGGACCGCCGAGGCGCTCGCCGCGGCCGCCGATCAGCTCAGTGCGGCCGGTGCCGAAGTGGTCAGCGAGGAGGCCGTTGCGATCGTCCGCGTTGAGGCCGGGCGGCCGGCATTCGGCGCCGAGATGGGCAACGACACGCTGACCGCCGAAGCGGGGATCAACGACCGGGCGGTGAACTTCAAAAAGGGCTGCTACATCGGCCAGGAGACGGTCGCCCGCCTCCACTACAAGGGCAAGCCGAACCGCCATCTGCGTCGGCTCATCTCCCCCACGCCGCTGCAGACGGGGGTACCGGTGACGCTCGGCGAAAAGCAGATCGGTGTCGTCGGCACCGCGGTGATCTCGCCGGCGCGCGGCCCGCTGGCCCTGGCCATCCTCCGCCGTGAGGCCGAGCCCGGCGACGAAGTGCTGGTCGATGGCACGACGGCAGCTCGGGTCGAGGAGATCGGCGCTTGAGCACGGAGAGCCGCTCGCTCGGGCTCGGCGGCAAGCCCCTCGGCTCCGACTCGCTCCTGCTCGGCGGCCAGGGCGAGGGGGTCCGGCACGCCCCCGACCCCGAGCCACAACCGGAGCCCGGCTTCGATCCGGCCGCCGACGATCTCAGCCCCCCGGCGGCGAACGGCAGCGAGTTGGCACCGACCGGTCAGGCCCCGACCCCGGAGCAACTCCGCGCGCTGCTGCCGGCGACCGAGGTGGATCGCGACCTCGATGACTGGGGCCGCTCCGAGCGCCTCGTCTCGGCGCTCGATCCGCTGCTCAACTTCTACTATCGCTACTGGTTCCGGGTCGACGCCGAAGGCGTAGCCAACGTCCCCTCGGAGGGGGGCGCCCTGTTGGTCGGCAATCACTCCGGCGCCCTGCCCCCCGACGCGCCGATGATCATGCAGGCGATCCGCAACGAGCACCGGGCCTCGCGGCCCCTCCACATACTGGGCGAGCATTGGTTCAAGGGGTTCCCGGCCGTCAGCGCCTTCATGAACAAGATCGGAGTCGTCCCGGCCCACCCGGCCAACGCCCAGCGCCTGCTCGCGGATGAGGGCGGATTGGCGCTGGTCTTCCCGGAGGGGATGAAGGGCACCCGCAAGGTCCTCTGGCAGCGCTACCGGCTACGACGATTCGGGCGCGGCGGTTTCGTCCGCACAGCGCTGCGGGCACGGGTCCCGATTGTCCCGATCGCACTGGTCGGCGGCGAGGAGGCGATGCCGATCTTCGCCCACATGCGGCTGGTGCAGAGGATGACCGGCCTCCTCTACGCGCCGTTCAACCACGCCTTCCCACACTTCGGGCCGCTGGCGGCATTGATGTACATGCCGGCCAAGTTCCGGATCCGCTTCCTCGACCCGATCGACATTCCCTCGATGCCGGCCGACACAATCGACGACGCCGCCGCCGTACAGACGATCGCGGAGGAGATCCGCGCCCGGATCCAGATCTCGCTCGACGAGATGCTCGCCGAGCGGCGCTCGGTCTGGCTCGGCTGAGGCCCTGCGTCAAGCGCGGATCTCGCCAAGCTCCCCCGCGCGCCGCCAGTTCGGATAGATTCCTTCCATATGAGGAGGAGACGGCGTACAGCTCTGCTCGCCGCCGCCGCCGCGGTCGCCTTGGTGGCCGCCGGTTGTGGAGCGGAGGAATTTTCCAACGACCCGCGGCCCCCCGCTCCCGTTCAGCTGAGCGCAGCGGTCAACACCAAGAAGGTGCTGATCGCGACGACCTTGCCGAACGGTACGCCGGTCGGCGCCGGCTTGGCCAACTTCACAATCAGCAACCAGACCAGCGATCCTGTCGCGCTGACCTTCAGCGGTGTCACCGACGACACGACCGACCCGATCGTCGCCGAGGGCGAACTCAACTTCCAGCTCGACCTCGTCGAGGGCCCCTACACGGTGAGAGCCGACAATCCCGCGATCAACGCAGCCGACTTCGTCGTCGGGCCGGAGCGCCCAAGCGCCCAGAACGACCTGCTGCTGCCCTGATCTAATCGGTCCCGAATCAATCGCCGTCGCTACCGGCGACGAGGCTCTCGATCCGGATCAGCTCCGATTCGACCTCGGCGATCATGCCGTCGATGCCCTCGCGGGCCTTCTTCGCACTCGTGTCGATGTTGCCGATCGCGAGGCGTACGGCCTGCGCACGCTTGAGCGCGGCCCGCGCAGCCTCGGCCGCGTCTCGAACCCCCGCCGCGTCAACCTCGAGGGATCGGTCGCGGGCCATCACGACACGCAGCCGGGCGTAGCGGTAGGCGAGCCTGAGCCCGAGCCCATCGGGCTCCTCGGGGTCCACCGCAACGATGATCTTGCTATGCAGCCGGACCCATCCTGGCAAGCGGTTAGTGCCCCCGCCCGGCGATGCCGGGTGCATGACAAAAAAGTCAAACCAGGACAGGATGCGCCAGAACAGCCGTGCGAACGCTGCAAGGAGCGGCGGTCTCCGCACCGCCGATGCCCATGAGAAGCCAATGAGTGATGGCGAAGCGCTTTTCATTGTCACCTCATGGGCATGGGCGATCAGACATCGCCC
>JAQBGG010000063.1:0-15352 GCA_032122625.1 Acidobacteriota bacterium | reverse complement strand
GTCAATCGCTCCGGCACAACCCTGTTGCGGATGATGCTCGACGCCCATCCGGAGCTGACGATGCCGCCGGAGACCCACTTCGTGCCCGAGCTGATCGACGTCGCCGAGGCCGGCGGCGCAACGCCCGAGGATCTGCTCGCGACGATCACCAAACAGCGGGAATGGGGCGACTTCGGGCTGACCGAGGAGCAGCTTCTGCAGGCTTTTCGGGAGATCGAGCCGCTCAACGCCGGGGACGCACTCCGCGCCTTCTACGGTCTCTACGCCGAGCGGATCGGCAAGCCGCGCTGGGGCGAGAAGACCCCGATCTACGTGAAGAGCATCCGCAAGATCAGCCGGGCGCTGCCCGAGGCCCGCTTCGTGCATGTGATCCGCGACGGCCGCGACGTCGCCCTCTCGATCCGCGACCGGGCGGTCAAGGAGCATCCGATCGACGTGATCGCCGAGCGCTGGGTGCGCCGCATCAGCCAGGCGCGGCGCCAGTCCAAGCACGTCGAGCACTACGTCGAGATCCGCTACGAGCAGTTGATCCTCGAGACCGAGCCGACCCTGCGCCGGGTCTGCGAGACCTTTGACCTTCCCTGGGAGGCGGAGATGCTCGACTATCACCAGCACTCGGCCGAGCGCCTCGAGGAGATGAAGCGTGAGCTGCCCGCCGACGGCAGGCGGACGACGCTCAGCGTCGAGCGGCGGATGGCGACACACGCCCGCACGACCCAGGCGCCGGACCCCAGCCGGGTCAGTCGCTGGCGCGAGCAGATGGACAGCGAGGACCGGCGCCTGTTCGAATCGATCGCGGGTGGGCTCCTGGAGGAACTCGGCTACGCGACCGGCGACGGGCCCGAGACGACGCCGCGCGAGTTCGAGAAGGCGGATCCGAGTTGAGTCGGCTCCCCTTCTGGAAGCGACCGCTGGCGGCCGCCTCGCGATTGCGCCGGCGGGTCACGGCGGAGCCTCGGCTGCCGGCGCCGTTCATCGTCGGCGTCAACCGCTCGGGGACGACGCTGCTGCGGCTGATGCTCGACTCCCACCCGGGGCTGACGATCCCGCCCGAGACTCACTTCGTGCCGGAGATGATCCGCCTCGCCCGGCGCGAGAACATGACGAGGAAGCGACTCCTGCGAGCCGCGACCGACCATCCCCGCTGGGGCGACTTCGGCCTCGACGAGGATGTGCTGCTCGCCCGCCTGCAGGAGGTCAAGCCGCTCAACCCCGCCGACGCGATCCGTGTCTTCTACGACCTCTACGCCGAGAAGGAGGGCAAGCCCCGCTGGGGCGACAAGACTCCCCGCTACATGCGGGCGATGCCGCGGATCGAGCGGGCGCTGCCCGAGGCGCGCTTCATCCACCTGATCCGCGACGGCCGCGACGTCGCCCTCTCGCAAGCCGAGCGGGCAATTGACGGCGAGGTGCCTTCGATCACCGAGGTGGCGGAGCGCTGGCGGCGGCGGATCGAGACCGCCCGCGTCCACTCGGCCGACCTCAACAACTACCTGGAGATCCGCTACGAGGACTTGGTCGGCAATCCCGAAGGCACCCTGCGCCAGATCTGCGAGTTCCTCGAGCTTCCCTATGACGCCGAGATGCTCGACTTCCACCAGCGGGCCGCCGACCGGCTGACTGAGATGGACCGCGACCTCGGCACCGGTGAGAACGGGCCGGTGCGCACCGGCGATGAGCGGCTCGCGGGCCACGCGATGACCAGCAACCCGCCAAGCACCGACCGCTGTGGCCGCTGGCGCGAGGAGATGTCGGCCGCCGATGAGGCTGAGTTCGAGCGGGTCGCCGGAGCGCTGCTGGAGGATCTCGGCTACGAGATCCTGGCGCCGGCGACCGGGGTCGGAGAGGGGGAGCAGGCATGAGGCTCCCATCCCGCAGATCCCACGGCCGCCGGCGCCAGGGCCCGCCGGTGCCGTTCATCGTCGGTGTTACTCGCTCGGGGACGACCCTGCTGCGCCTGATGCTCGACGCCCACCCCGAGCTGGCTATCCCGCCCGAGACGCACTTCGTTCCGCAGTTGATCAAGACCACCAAGAAGGGCGGGGTCAGCTGCGAGGAGGCTCATGGAGTCGTCACCGGCCACCGTCAGTGGGGTGACTTCAACCTCGATTCGGGCGAGCTCCTACGCCGCTATTGCGCACTCGACCGGATCGACCCGGAGTCCACGGTGCGGACCTTCTTCGAGCTCTACGCCGAGCGCGAGGGCAAGCCCCGCTGGGGCGACAAGACACCGAACTACGTCAAGCGGATGCGCCAGATCCAGCGCACGATCCCCGAGGCCCGCTTCATCCACATGATCCGCGACGGCCGCGACGCCTCGCTCTCGCGCTTCAAGCGCCTGCTGAAGGAGCCGCCGCCGATGGATACGGTCGCCGAGCGCTGGGTAAAGAAGATCGAGCGCGCCCGCGCCGACGGCGAGCATCTCGACCACTATCTCGAGGTGCAGTACGAGAACCTGGTCCGCGACACCGAATCCGAGCTCATCCGGGTGAGCGAGTTCCTCGAGTTACCCTGGGATCCGACCATCCTGCGCTACTACGAGCGGGCCGAGGAGCGGCTCGCCGAGATGGTCCGCGACCTACCCGGTGAGGAGGGCAAGCCGACCCGGCCGGCCGACCACCGCAGGGAGGCGCACCTGCTGACCTCAAAGCCGCCCGATCCCAGCCGTCTGGCGCGCTGGAAGGAAGACATGGACCCGAAGCAGAACGAGATCTTCGAGAGCGTCGCCGGCGATCTGCTGGCGGAGCTCGACTACGAGGTGGTGAGCCGCTGATGGCCTCCCGCCCCCCCGCCCCATTCGTGGTCGGCCTGACCCGCTCGGGTACGACGCTCTTGCGGATGATGCTCGACGCGCACCCCGAGCTGACCGTGCCGCCGGAGACACACTTCGTTCCCGACCTGATCAAGGCGGCCAAAGCCGACGGCGCGAGCGCTGAATCGATGCTCGAGGCGCTGACCTCGAACCGGACCTGGGGGGACTTCGGAATCTCCGGCGAGCAGATGCTGATGCGCCTGCAGGCCACCCCCGCCGGTGATGCCGGCGCCGCCGTACGCTGCTTCTTCGACGCCTACGCGGGGGCCCACGGGAAGCCCCGCTGGGGCGACAAGACGCCCAGATACATGCTTTCGATCAACCGGATCGGCCGGGCCCTGCCAGAGGCGAAGTTCATCCACCTGGTCCGCGACGGCCGCGACGTGGCGCTGAGCCAGACCGCGCGCGGGATCAACGAGCAGCCGCCGCCCGCCGAGCAGGCGGAGCGCTGGGTGAAGCGGATCCGCAAGTCCCGCGAGCAGGCCGAAAAGCTCGGCGGCAATCGCTACATCGAGGCGCGCTACGAGGATCTGGTCCGCGACCCCGAGCCGGTCCTGCGACGGATCTGCGAGTTCATCGAGCTCGGCTACGACCCGGCGATGCTGACCTACTACGAGCGCGCCGCCGAGCGCCTGCAGGAGATGGCCGGCACGCTCCGCCAGGAGGGCGAGCACGCCGAGCAAGAGGCTGGCTACCGGATCGACAACCACCGCCCGACGACCGAGCCGCCCGACCCGCGCAGGCTCGACAAGTGGCGCCGCGAGATGGACGCGGCTGATCTCGCCACCTACGACGGGGTCGCCGGCGAGCTGCTGCGCGAGCTCGGCTACGAGGTGACCACATGAGCCGGGTGGGCATCGTCACGAAGTGGTTCAACAGGGGTCAGGCGTTCGTCTCCCGCTATGTCCGCGACGCGCTCGACGAGCGCGGCCATGAGACCTTCATCCTCGCCCGGCCGACCCGGGACAAGGGGCCGATGGCGGCGCACGTCGATCGCACCGGCGTCTGGGATCAGGCCGGCGTCACCGAGGCCTCCGACTGGGAGGTTCCCTACGGCGAATACGTGCGCTGGATAGAGGAGAACTCGCTCGATGTCGTGCACTGGGACAACTGCTACCAGCACGACGAGATCCGCCGCCTGCGCGAGACAGGCGTCAAGACCATCGGCCGCTTCGTCTGGGAGATGTTCAGCCCCGAGGATGCAGCGCCGGCCGAGGCCGCCTACGACGTGCTCTATTCGATGACCCGCTGCGAGCAGGCGCGTTACGCCAAGCTCGGCATCGAGAGCCCCTACGTCCAGTGGGGGATCCACAAGGAGCTGCTGGGATACATGCCCGACACCTCCTCCGCTTCGCGTCCGGGGGGGTCGGGGTTCGAAGCGGGGCGCCAGGGGGACGGGTTGGTTCGTTTCTACTTCCCGGGAGCTCTGCTCGGACCGCGCAAGCCGCACAAGGAGGTCGTCGAGGCGTTCACTGCCGCCCGCGGCGACAACCTCCGCCTGATCTTCAAGGCCCAACTCGAGCGGCGGATGAACTACCTGAACAAGGCGGTGCAGGCCGACCCCCGGATCGAGCTTGTCGTCGATGACATGGAGACCAGCGAACACCTGCGGCTGTTCGCCTCCTGCGACGTCTGCCTCGGCCCCAGCCGCTGGGAGGGCCTCGGCTTGTTTCTCTACGAGGCGGCGGCCTTCGGGATGCCGCAGATCACCAACGACAGCCCGCCGATGAACGAGGTCGTCCGCGACGGGGTCAACGGGATCCTCGTCGGCGATGCCCTCGACGGCAGCGCCGATTCCGGGATCCCGTCGATGAAACCGGATGTGCCGAGCCTCACCGCCGCGATCGAGCGGCTCGCCGATCCCATCGAGCGGGCGCGGCTGGCCCGGGGCGCCGAGGCGACCCGCGAGCAGCTGAGCTGGTCGCGGACGGTGGCCGACTACGACTCCCTGATCGAGCGCGCAACGGGGGCCCGACGATGAAGGCGCGCCGCGAGGTGCTTCGCAGCATCACCGGCTACCGCAGCCGCAGGCGGGCGATCCGGCGCAGCAGGAATGCGCCGGATCCCGCCCCCTTCGTGGTGGGCGCGACCCGCTCGGGAACCACCCTGCTGCGATTGATGCTCGACGCTCATCCGCAGATCGCGATCCCCTCCGAGACACACTTCATCCCCGAGCTGATCAAGGCCCGCGAGAAGCATGGCGCCAGCCCCGAGCGGATGCTCGAGATGCTCACCTCGCACCGCCGCTGGGGCGATTTCCATATCGACGCCGACGAGCTGGCGGAGCGCTGGGCGGCGCTGCCCGATCTCACCGGGGCGGCCGCCGTTCGCGAGTTCTTCAATGTCTATGGCGAGAAGCAGGGCGGTCCGCCGCGCTGGGGAGACAAGACGCCCGGCTACGTGAAGCGGATGCGCGAGATCCAGGAATACCTCCCCGAGGCCCGCTTCATCCACCTGATCCGCGACGGCCGCGACGTCGCGCTCTCGATCCTCAAGCAGAGCTTCGGCCCCGAGACGATCGAGGCCGCAGCCGAGCGCTGGCGGGGACGGGTGCTCCGTGGCCGCGCCCAGCAGCCCTACCTCGGCTTCTACATGGAGGTCAAGTTCGAGGATCTCGTACTCGACACCGAGGGTCAGCTGCGCCGGATCTGCGAGTTCATCGAGCTCGACTTCGACCCGGCGATGCTCGGCTACCACGAGCGCGCTGAGGACCGGCTCCAGGAGAAGGCCCGTGAGCTCCCCCGTGGCAAGGGCCGCGATCCGCAGTCTGCCGAGCGCCGGATGAAGAGCCACGAGAAGACCTTCGAGCCGCCCAACCCCTCGCTCGTAGGCGGTTACAGGACGAAGATGGACGCGGCCGACCAGGCCGCCTACGAGGCACTCGCCGGGGACCTGCTGGTCGAGCTTGGCTACGAGGCGAACTCACTCGACGGCGCCGATGGCTCCGATGTGCACCGGCCCCGGAGCGGCCCGCGCCTCCCCCGGGCTGCCCGGCGGGCGTTGAACGTCGTCGGCCATGCGACCGGGATCCGTCCCCCGACGGAGCGACGCGAACCGGCCGCGTTCGTGGTCGGCCCCGCACGCTCGGGAACAACCCTGCTGCGGGCGATGCTCAACGCCCATCCGGAGATGACGATGGTCGCCGAGAGCGGATTCGTGCCGAAGCTGGCGGAGACCATCCGCTCTGAGCCGGTTACCGCAGAGCGCGTCGTCAAGGTGATGGCCGCGGCCCGCCCGTTGGCCGAGCTTGGGCTCGATGAAGCGGAGATGAGGGAGCGGATCGAGGGGCTCGACGACCTCAAGGCTGCCGCCGTGCTGCGTGAGTTCTACGGAACGATCAATGAACACGCGGGCACAACACGCTGGGGGGATGAGACGCCCGCCTACCTGAAGCGCATGCGCCGGATCCAGAGGGCCCTGAACGAGGCCCACTTCATCCACGTCATCCGCGACGGCCGCGACACCGCCGCCGCCAAGCCGGGAGAGCTCGACCCCGGCAAGGCGCTGGTGATCGGCCAGCGCTGGGAGAAGAAGGTCAGTTCGGCCCGCCAGCAGGAGCATCTGATCGAGCACTACCTCGAGGTGCGTTATGAGGAGTTGCTCGGTGACACCGAGGGCGAGCTCCGCAAGGTCTGCGAGTTCCTCGAGCTCCCCTTCGACGCGGCGATGCAGAACCCGCCCGAGCGGGCGGAGATCGAGGCCGAGCTGGGCCCCGCGGGCGGCTGGCGCGAGAGCCTCAGCGACGAGGATGCGGCCGCCTTCGGCGACGTCGCGGGCGAACTGCTCGCCAAGCTGGGGTACGAGCCGGCGCGATGAGCGAGGCAGAGGTGGCGGGGGATCGCAGCACCGAGCCGATCGCCGATCACCGCCGCAACAACATCGACACCCTGCGGCTGCTCGCCGCTCTGGCGGTTCTCTTCGCTCATGCCTTCGTGCTCGCCGAGCCGGGCGCCCGCGACCCGGTCACCGCCAACCTGCAGGAGATTCTGCCGCTACAGCGGGGGCTCTCGGGTCAGGCCGTGGCGCTCTTCTTCGTAGTCTCCGGGTACCTGGTTACGGCGAGCTTCGCCCGTCGCGGTCAACTCGGCTCATACGCCGCTTCCCGCCTACTGCGGATCATGCCGGCGCTCTGGGCGGCCCTGATCCTCACCGTTCTCGTCGCCACCGTGATCACCACCCTGCCGGCCGGGGAGTTTCTCACCCAGCGGACGACGGCAGGCTATCTGCTGCACAATGCGAGCCTGCTGGACCTCCGCTACGAGCTCGCCGGGGTCTTCAGCGCGAACCCGAGCAAGGAGGTCAACGTCTCGCTCTGGACGCTGCCGCTCGAGTTCGGGATGTACGTCGTCGTCGCGGCGGTCGGGCTGATCGGCCTGCTTCGCCGGCGCGGCCTCTTCAACCTCGCTGTCGTCGCCGCCTTCGCCGCCTACGTCCTGGCCGGCGGCAAGCTGCCGCTGATCGGATCGTCCCACGACGCCGAGTTGTTGCTCACCTTCGTCGCCGGAGCTGCCCTCTACGTCAACCGTGAGTCGATCCCGCTCCGCGGCCCCGCGGCACTCGCGGCGCTCGTCGCGACGATGGCGCTGAGCCCGCTCAGCGCACCGCTCGCCAATCTCGTGATCATCGTCGGCTTCGCCTACGCCGTCCTCTGGCTCGGCTTCAGCCGCGACGTCCGCCTTCCCAACCTCGCGGCGCGCGGCGACCTCTCCTACGCGACCTACCTCTATGCGGCGCTCGTCACCCAGCTCTGGCTGTTCGCGATCGGGCCGTTCTCACCCTGGCTCCTGGCGCTCGCGACCGCCGCCGTGACGCTGCCGCTCGCCTGGCTCAGCTGGCATCTGGTCGAGAGCCCGGCGCTGCGCGCCAAGCCCCGGGTCGCGGAGGCACTCAGTCGCCGACGGGGGACCGGCGGCCCTCGGGTCGGTTCGACGGAGCCTTTGGCCCACCGGGCTGCGACCGAGCCCCCGACGCCGCGTTAGCCGATGCCGGACCGCTCGTTCCGCGCGGCCGCATAGTTGAATGGACGGTAATGAGCGCCGCGACCGACGCACCCAAGCACCGCGAGCTGGGCCTGACCGACCGTGAGTTCGAGCTGATCTGCGACGGGATGGGCCGCGAGCCGAATACGGTCGAGCTGGCGATGTTCAGCCTGCTCTGGTCCGAGCACTGCGCCTACAAGCACTCGAAGAAGCTCCTCGGGAGGCTGCCGACCGAGGGTCCGCGGGTCGTGATGGGACCGGGTGAGAACGCCGGCGCCGTCGATATCGGCTCCGGCTACTCGATCGCCTTCAAGGTCGAGTCCCACAACCACCCCTCGGCGGTGGAGCCATTTCAGGGCGCGGCAACCGGGGTCGGCGGCATCCTCCGCGACGTCTTCGCGCTCGGGGCGCGGCCGATAGCCGTGCTGGATTCGCTCCGCTTCGGGGAGCTCGATTCCGAGCGCTCCCGGTACCTGTTCGAGCACGTCGTCGGCGGCATCGGCCACTACGGCAACTCGATCGGCGTGCCGACGATCGGCGGCGAGGTCTACTTCGAGGCTCCATACGAGCAGAACTGCCTCGTCAACGCAATGTGTGTCGGCCTGGCCAAAACCGACTCGATGGTCCGCGCCGCCGCGGCCGGAGTCGGCAACGCCGTCGTCCTGATGGGCGCCTCGACGGGGCGGGACGGGATCGGGGGAGCATCGGTCCTCGCCTCGGCCGAGCTCGAGGAGGGCGACGAGAAACGCCCGACGGTGCAGATTGGCGACCCCTTCGAGGAGAAGAAGGTCATGGAGTGCTGCCTCGAGTTGCTCGGGGAGGGCCTGCTGGTCTCGCTGCAGGACCTCGGCGCCGCCGGGCTCACCTCCTCCTCGGCTGAGATGGCCGCGGCGGGCGGCGTCGGCCTCGATCTCGACGTCGCTCTGGTGCCGAAGCGCAACCCCGACCTGGAGCCCTTCGAGGTGATGGTCAGCGAGTCCCAGGAGCGGATGCTGGCGATCGTCGAGCCCGGCAGGGTCGACCATGTGCTCGAGATCTGCGCCAAGTGGGAGACCGGGGGCACGGTGATCGGCTCCGTCACGGAGGGCGGGCGGGTACGGATTTTCGATGGACCCGAGTTGGTGGGCGACATTCCCGTCGGTCTGCTCGTTGACGACTGCCCGCTCTATGACCTGGCGCCGGCCGATCCCGGGGAGTGGATCTACGGCAACTCCCGAACGCTCGAGACCGATGATCCGACCGAGATCCTGCTCTCGCTGCTCGCCTCCCCGACGATCGCCTCGAAGCGCTGGGCGTTCGAGCAGTACGACTCGATCGTGCAGTCGCGTACCGTGCGACGGCCGGAGGAGTCCGACCCGGCGATCCTGCGGATCGCTGAGACCGGGACCGGGATCGCTGTCGCGATCGACGGCAACGGACGCCGCGTCGCCTGCGATCCCTACACCGGGACGATCGAGGGGGTGCTCGAGTGCGCGGCGAACCTTGCCTGCGCCGGCGCGGAGCCGCTCGGCCTGACCAACTGCCTGAACTTCGGCAACCCCGAGAAGCCGACCGTCGCCTGGCAACTCGATCGATCGACCCGGGGTCTCGCCGATGCTTGCGAAACGCTCGGGGTTCCCGTCGTCGGTGGCAACGTCTCGCTCTACAACGAGACCGGGCGGGGACCGATCTACCCGACGCCGGTCGTCGGAATGGTCGGAGAGATCCCTGACCCCTCGATCAGCGCCGGCGTGGCCCTCTCCGACGGCGATCTGATCGGCGTGGTTGGTGGGTTTGCACCCGCTCTCGCGGGATCTGAGCTGGCGAAACAGCGGGGTGAGCTTGGTCCGGGGCTTCCCACAGCCGACATCGACGCCTGCGTCGCGACGATAGCCGCAGTTCGTGACGCGGTCCGCGAGGGCGCACTCAGCGTCGCCCATGACGTCAGCGACGGCGGTCTGGCCTGCGCCTTGGCCGAATGCGCGATCGCCGGTGAGATCGGAATCGAAGTCGACCTTGGCCCTTTGATTGACGAGCGCGGCGGAGCGGCCGAGGTCTGGCTGTTCGGGGAGGGGAGCGGCGGCTTCGTGGTCGCCGGCGATGCCGCGCGGGTGAAGGCCCTGATCACAACCGGCGGCGGAGCGGTTGTCGGGCGGGCGGGCGGCGCCGCTCTGACGATCGTCGCGGGCGAAGCCAGAGTCGCGACCACGGCGAGCGACGCCGGGGCCGCATGGCACTCGCTTGGCGAACGCATGTAGCGCGGGTGGCGGCCCCCCTCGCTGCTAGCCTTCGCGGACAGGTAGTCGCCTGCCCGAGCCCTTCGATCCCGCATGGTGAGCGGAGGTCACATTCCTTGACCGAGAATCTTCTCGAAGCCCGTGACGGGCCGCGCGATGAGTGCGGTGTGTTTGGCGTATACGCGCCCGGTCATGACGTCGCACGGCTCGCCTATTTCGCCCTCTACGCGCTCCAGCACCGAGGCCAGGAGTCGGCCGGCATCGCGACCTGCGAGGGCGGTCACATCACCACGCTCCGCGACCTCGGTCTCGTCTCCCAGGTCTTCGACGAGCAGAAGCTGAGCGCCCTGCAGGGCGAGGCCGGGATCGGCCACGTCCGCTACTCGACCACCGGCGGCGCCGGCTGGGAGAACACCCAGCCAGTCTGGCGCGATGACGGCCGCGAGGTCGCGCTTGCTCACAACGGCAACCTGACCAACGCAGTCGAGCTGTTCGAGGGTCTGCAGGAGGAGCGCGCCCTCAAGTTCCGCGGCACGTCCGACTCGGAGATCATCGCCGCGCTGCTCTCGTCCTCGTCGGAGAAGACGATCGAGGATGCGGTCGTCGAGGCGATGCCGAGACTCGAGGGCGCCTATTCGACCGTGGTGATGACAAAACACGCCGTCGTCGCCTTCCGCGACCCACACGGGGTTCGCCCCCTGTCGCTGGGCAAGCTCGCCGATAGCTTCGTGGTCGCCTCTGAGAGCTGTGCTTTCGACATCATCGGCGCCAAGCTCCTGCGCGAGGTCAACCCCGGCGAAATGGTCTCCCTCAGCGCCAAGGGCCTCGAGGTACGGCAGGCCGTGAAACCGAAGCGGGCCGCCTTCTGCGTCTTCGAGCAGATCTACTTCTCGCGTCCCGACTCCCGCCTGGAAGGCCGGGTCGTCCAGCAGGTCCGCGGCCGGATGGGTGAGATCCTCTGGCGGGAGGCGCCCGTCGACGCTGATCTCGTGATCGCCGTTCCCGATTCGGGCAACCCCGCGGCGGCCGGCTTCTCGCGTGCCTCCGGGATCGCCAAGGACGACGGCCTGATCAAGAACCGCTACGTGGCGCGGACCTTCATCCAGCCGGGCCAGGAGCTGCGCAAGCACGGCCTGCGGCTGAAGTTCAACCCGCTGCCGGAGATCATCGAGGGTCAGCGTGTGGTCGTCGTCGACGATTCGATCGTGCGCGGGAACACCACCCGCCAGATCGTCGGCATGCTCCGGGACGCGGGCGCCAAGGAGGTTCATCTGCGGATCTCGGCGCCGCCGATCCGCAACCCCTGCCACTACGGCGTCGACATGTCGACCCGAGACGAGATGGTCGCCCACGAGCGGACCATCGACGAGATCGCTGAGCACCTCGATGCCGACTCGCTCGCCTACCTCTCCCTGGACGGCGTATACGAGGCGATCGGGACGCCGGCAGAGGATCACTGCGACGCTTGCTTCACAGGTCGCTACCCGCTCGGCGACGACGGCGGCGGCAACAGCAAGTTCGCGCTGGAGGAGATCGCGACGATCCCGGTCGGGCGCTAAGCCCCAGCTGAAGCAACTGCCTCGGTAACTAGGATCGGCATCAAATGAGTGAGCAACCCCTGCGTCTCGGCGTTCTCGCCTCCGGTGGTGGCACCAACCTGCAGGCGATTCTCGACTCGCTGCACGGCCGCGGCGCCGTTGAGGTCGTCGCGGTCGGCTCCGATCAGCCCGGCGCCGGGGCGCTGGAGAGGGCGTCGAAGGCGAGCGTCGAGTCTCGACTCTTCCCGCGCGATCAGTACCCCGACCGCGAAGCGCGAGATCTGGCGGTCGCCGCCTGGCTCGGGGAGCGGGACGTTGATCTCGTCGTGCTGGCGGGCTACATGCAACTGCTCAGCGCGGCCTTCATCGAGCGCTTCGGGGGCAGGGTGATCAACGTGCACCCAGCACTGCTGCCTAGCTTTCCGGGACTCGACGCAATCGGACAGGCCTACCGCCACGGCGTCCGCGTCAGCGGCGTCACCGTTCACTTCGTCGACACCGGCGTCGACACCGGCCCGATCATCCTGCAGGAAGCGATCGCCCTCGAATACACTCGCCCGATAGAGGAGTTCGAGGACCAGGTTCATCGGGTGGAACACCGATTGCTCCCGCAGGCGATCGAGCTGATCGCCCGAGGCGCCGTCCAGATCGATGGGCAGAATCCCCGGTTGGTGAGGATCGAGCGATGAGCGAGACGATTGACGTAGACATCCCTGAGCAGCAGGCACCTCCGCCGGAGCTCAAGGTCAAACGTGCCCTGATCTCAGTCTCCGACAAGACCAACGTGGTCGAGTTCGCCCGCGGCCTTCAATCGCTGGGCGTGCAACTGATCTCGACCGGGGGCACCGCAGCCGAACTCGACGCAGCCGGGATCGACGTCACCTCGGTAGAGGAGTTGACGGGTCAGCCGGAGATCCTCGGCGGCCGGGTAAAGACGCTGCACCCGCGGCTACACGCGGCACTGCTTGCAAAGCGGGACGACCCCGGCCACATGGCGACCCTCGAGAAGGAGGGGATCGAGCCGATCGACATGGTCTGCACCAACCTCTATCCCTTTGATCGGGCCGTCGCCAAGCTCGACGTAACCGAGGGCGAGGCGCTCGAGAACATCGACATCGGCGGCCCGACGATGATCCGCGCCGCCGCAAAGAACCACCGCGACGTTGCTGTGGTCGTCAAGCCCGAGAGCTACGACGCCGTGCTCGCCGAGCTCGAGGCCTCCGGAGGTGAGATCTCCGCTGACACCCGCCACTGGCTGGCGAATGAGGCATTTGCCTATACGGCGCGCTATGACGCGGCGATCAGCAGCTGGTTTGCCTCCCGGTATGAGACCTTCCCGGCCCATCTGACGGTTTCGATGGAGAGGTTCGTCGACCTCTCCTACGGCGAGAACCCCCACCAGCGAGCCGCGCTCTACACCGAGGTCGGCTCCCGCTCCCACGTGCTCAGCAAGGTCTCCAAGGAACACGGCCGGGAACTGTCCTTCAACAACGTCCTCGACCTCGACTCTTCCCGCAAGATCCTGCACGAGTTCGAGGGGACACCCGCCTGCGTGATCGTCAAGCACAACAACCCGTGTGGCGTGGCCCTCGGCGGAACGGCGCTGGAGGCCTATGAGAAGGCGCTTGCCTGCGACCCGGTCTCTGCCTTCGGTGGGGTGATCGTCTTCAACGATCCGATCGACCGGGTCCTGGCCGAGCGGCTCGCCGAGAACTTCATCGAGGTTCTGCTCGCACCCGGCTACTACGAGGGCGCGATGGACATCCTCACCCGCAAGGAGGCGATCCGGATCCTCGAGGACACCGAGCAGCGCTCCTACGTTCCCGGCCTCGACTTCAAGCGGGTGCGGGGCGGCGCCCTCGTCCAGGAGGGCGACCACGGTCGTGACGACCGCGACTCGATGGAGGTCGTGACGAAGGCGGTGCCGAGCGACTCTCAGTGGGACGACATGTTGTTCGCCTGGAAGGTCTGCCGCCACGTCCGCTCAAACGCGATCGTGCTTGCCAAGAACGGGGCGACCTTGGGAATCGGGGCAGGGCAGATGAGCCGCGTGGACTCCTCACGGATCGCCGTCGACAAGGCGAACGACGCCTTCGGCGACCAGGCCGGCGCGATGCTCGAGGGCTGCGCGGTCGCATCCGACGCCTTCTTCCCGTTCGCCGACGGTCCCCAGAGGGCGATCGACGCCGGTGCCACAGCCGTGATCCAGCCGGGCGGCTCAAAGCGGGACGCCGAGGTGATCGACGCCTGCGACGCGGCCGGCGTTGCGATGGCGTTCACAGGCCGCCGGCACTTCCGGCACTGAGCGCAGGCATCGGGCGATGGCGAGGCGGGTGTGAACACCGACGTCGAGGTCAGCGTGCTGCGCGTCTTTTGTGGCGAGGGTGGGAGCGGCGGCAACAAGCTTGGCGTGGTGATCAACGGCCCGGCCGTCGCCGAGGACGACCGCCAGAAAATCGCGCAGATCCTCGGCTACTCGGAGACCGTCTTCGTCGAAGATCCCAACATTGGTCGTGTGCGGATCTTCACCCCGGAGATCGAGCTGCCCTTCGCCGGCCACCCGGTCGTCGGCACCGGTTGGCTGCTCGCTCGCGAGGGCTACGCGGCCGCGGCGCTCCTGACCCCCGCCGGCAAGGTCAACCTCACGCATCAAGAGGATGGGACGACGCGCGCCTCCGGCCTTCCCCAGTGGTGCCCTCCCTTCGAACTGATCGAACACGCCTCCGCGGCAGAGGTCGATGCCCGCGAGCCCGGCGATCGGGGCTGGCGCTACGAGTGGGCCTGGATCGACGAGGCCGCGGGGTTGATCCGCGCCCGCTGCTTCGTCCCCGAGGCCGGCATCCCCGAGGACGAGGCGACGGGCTCGGCCGCTCTGCGGCTCTGCGCCCAGCTCGATCGGCCGATCGAGATCCACCAGGGCAAGGGCTCGGTCATCCACGCCCGTCCGCTCGACAGCGGCCAGGTCGAGATCGGCGGAGTCGTGGTGCTCGATTAGGCGTGGATCGTCCGGCCTGAGTGCAGCGATCTTCGGCCGCGCTCAGCCGGTGGGCCGTAAGCTTCGCCGGCCCCTGTAGCTCAGTTGGCCTAGAGCAGCGGGTTTTTACCCCGTGTGTCGTCGGTTCGAATCCGACCGGGGGCACCTACGATCCGGCGGCTGCGGGGCTACCGGGCAGCGGCGCGCAGCGAGTGTCAAGAAACCCCTGATAGTCAGGGGGAAGTCGACAGTCGCGCGTCGGGGGCAAGGTCGGGGCGGGGATAGGATGGGCGGGGTGCATCACTTGCGTGTCTACAGGCCGGCGGAGCATGTGGTTGCGTTCTATGACGGGCGGGTCGAGGGGTACCGGTTTGCCGAGGGGTCGAACTGGGTTGACGATGGGGCACTGTCGCTGGGCATCTGCAGCTACGCAATCGTCGATGGCGAGCAGGCGCTGATCTACGACACACAGGTCTCGGTCGAGCATGCGTCGTTCATCCGTAGAACTCTCGAGAACGAGGGCGCTCGGGAGTTCACGGTGGTCCTCAGCCACTGGTGGACCAGGCGGTAGAGGTGGCGCAGACACTTTTGAAAGATTACCGGAATCAGTATGAGGCTGCATGGTTGTCTGGTATGTGCGACAAGTGTGGTTTAACTGTGAGTGAAAATAGCGAGAAGAATGATAGAACACTTATTAATACACTGCTTGATCTGATGGCGGAAAATAACGCAGATTTTACTTTAACATTTTATTATTTATCGCAGCTAGATATGCAGCTAGAAACACAGCCGTCAGAGAATGACCGTGCTTGCCGCAATTTATTTGATCAGCC
>JAQBGG010000062.1:0-29142 GCA_032122625.1 Acidobacteriota bacterium | reverse complement strand
GGGCCCGCCAGTTCTTCGGCTCCCACGACCGCTCGGCCGAGGGTCGCAGTGAGCTCGAGCCCTTCGGGCGCGAGTGGGAGTCCTCCTACCGGCAGCGGGCCCAGGCGACCAAGGTGGTGCGCTCCACCCACGGCGTCAACTGCACCGGGTCCTGCTCGTGGAAGATCCACGTCAAGGACGGGATCGTCGCCTGGGAGACGCAGCAGACCGACTATCCCTCCAACGGCCCCGAGACGCCCGACTACGAGCCGAGGGGCTGCCCGCGCGGGGCCTCGTTCTCCTGGTACGTCTACTCGCCCGTCCGGCCCAAGTACCCCTACGTCCGGGGCGTTCTCCTGGAGATGTTCCGCGAAGCCCGCGATCGGCTCGGGGACCCCGTCGACGCCTTCGCCGAGATCACCTCAGATCCCGAGAAGGCCCGGCGCTACAAGTCGCAGCGCGGCAAGGGCGGCTTTGAGCGCGCCTCCTGGGCTGACGTCGAGGACCTGATCGCCGCCGCCCACGTGCACACGATCAAGGAGTACGGACCCGACCGGATCGCGGGGTTCACGCCGATCCCGGCGATGTCGATGGTCAGCTATACGGCCGGGACCAGGTTCCTCTCCCTGATCGGCGGCGTCTGCCTCAGCTTCTACGACTGGTACGCCGACCTGCCGCCGGCCTCGCCTCAGATCTGGGGCGATCAGACCGATGTGCCGGAGTCGGCCGACTGGTGGAACTCCGGCTACATGATCATCTGGGGATCGAACATCCCGCAGACGCGGACCCCCGACGCCCACTTCATGACCGAGGCCCGCTACAAGGGGCAGAAGGTCGTTGTCGTCTCGCCCGACTACGCCGGCTCGACCAAGTTCGCCGATCACTGGCTCGCCGCCCGGCCCGGCACCGATGGCGCCTTGGCGATGGCGATGGGCCATGTGATTCTGCGTGAGTTCTACGCCGAGCGGACGACTCCGCACTTCGATTCTTATGCGCGCAAGTTCACCGACCTGCCGTTCCTGGTCACGCTCACCGAGCGCGACGGCGGCGCCCACGCCGCCGGGCCCTTCCTGCGGGCATCCGAGCTTGCCGGGGGCGGTGAGAACGCGGAATGGAAGACGGCCGTGATCGATGAGCGGACCGATGAGGTGGCCGTGCCAAAGGGCTCGATCGGCGATCGCTGGGGGGAGGAGGGCGCCGGGCGCTGGAACCTCGAGTTGGGGGAGATCCAGCCGGCGCTGAGCCTGCTCGGCCGCCACGACGAGCTGGTCGAGGTCGAGCTACCGCGCTTTGACGATCCGGCCGTGCCGGGGGGGACGACGATGCGCCGCGGCGTCCCCGCGAAGCGGATCGACGGCCGTCTGGTGACCACAGTGTTCGACCTGATGCTGGCCTCCTACGGGGTCGGGCGCGAGGGCCTGCCGGGGACCTGGCCGACCGACTACGAGGACCCCGATGCGCCCTACACGCCGGCCTGGCAGGAGCGGATCACCGGTGTCGACGCCGCCCTTGTGACCCGGATCGCCCGCGAGTTCGCCCGTAACGCCGAGCGCACCGAAGGCCGCTCGATGATCGTCATGGGAGCGGGCACCAACCACTGGTTCCACTCCGACCAGATCTATCGGGCGATGCTCAGCCTGGTGGTGCTCTGCGGCTGCCAGGGGGTCAACGGCGGTGGCTGGGCGCATTACGTCGGCCAGGAGAAGGTGCGGCCGATGACAGGCTGGGCCACGGTCGCCTTCGCGCTCGATTGGAACCGCCCGCCCCGCCAGCAGGCCTCGACCCCGTTCTGGTACCTGGCCACCGATCAGTGGCGTTACGAGCACCACGAGCCCTCTGATTTGGCATCCCCGCTCGGCACCGGCCGGCTCGACGGCATGCACGTCGCCGACTGCAACGCGCAGGCGGCCCGGATGGGCTGGCTGCCCTCCTACCCGACGTTCGACCGCAACCCCCTCGACGTCACCGAGGAGGCGGCGGCGGCCGGACGGGAGGTCGCCGACCACGTGGTCTCGGAGCTGCGAGAGGAGCGGCTCGGCTTCGCCTGTGAGGACCCCGACGACGAGGCCAACCATCCCCGCGTGCTCAACCTCTGGCGGGCGAACATCCTCGGCTCCTCGAGCAAGGGGCACGAGTACTTCCTCCGCCATCTGCTCGGCGTTCCCGACGCGGCAGCGACGGCTGAGGAGAGCCCCGAGGGTGAGCGACCGCGCGATCTGCGCTGGCATGAGAAGGCGCCCGAGGGCAAGCTCGACCTGTTCACCACGATCGACTTCCGGATGAACGGCTCGGCGCTCTACTCGGACGTCGTTCTGCCCGCAGCCACCTGGTACGAGAAGCACGACATCTCCTCGACCGATCTGCACCCCTTCGTCCACCCTTTCAATGAGGCCGTGCCTCCCCCCTGGGAGACGAAGACCGATTGGGACTGCTTCCTACGGATCGCGGAGCGCTTCAGTGAGCTGGCCGGCAAGCATCTCGGCACCCGGACCGACATCGTCGCCTCGCCGTTGATGCACGACACCCCGGACGAGATCTCCCAGCCGGGAGGAGTCGTGCGCGACTGGCGAGCCGGCGAGTGCGAGCCGATCCCCGGCAAGACGATGCCGAAGCTGGTCTCGGTCGAGCGCGATTACCCGGCCGTGTTCGAGAAGATGACCGCGCTCGGGCCGCTGGTCGAGGAGGCCGGGGTCGGAGCCAAGGGCGTTGCCTGGAAGCCGGCCCAGGAGGTCGACGAGCTGCGCAAGCGCAACGGCACCGTTCGCTCAGGCGTTGCCGAGGGCCGACCGAAGCTGCGGCGCGATGTGCACGTTGCCGAAGCAATCCTCGCCCTCTCGGGAACGACCAACGGAAGGATCGCCGTCGAGAGCTTCCGCACACTCGAGAAGCGGACCGGCACCGAGCTCGCCGACATCTCCGTTGAGCGCGAGGATGAGCGGCTCACCTTCGATGAGATCGGGATCCAGCCGCGCAAGGTGATCGCCTCGGCGGAGTGGTCGGGCCTCGAGTCCCGCGAGCGTCGCTACTCACCGTTTACGGCAAACATCGAGCGCTCGATCCCGTTCCGCACCCTGACGGGCCGCCAGCAGTTCTACATCGACCACGAGTGGATGCTCGAGTACGGCGAGGGCCTGCCCACCTACCGGCCGCCGCTCAACTTCACCCCGGCCGCGCACGAGCGGATCGCCGCCGACTCCGCCGCCGACGGGGTTCCCGAGATCATCGTCAACTACCTGACCCCGCACTCGAAGTGGTCGATCCACTCCGAGTTCCAGGACAACCTGCATATGCTCACGCTGTTCCGCGGCGGACCGGTGATCTGGGTCAGTCCCGGTGACGCCGAGGCGATCGGCGTCGACGACAACGACTGGGTCGAGTTGCACAACCGCAACGGCGTGGTCGCCGCCCGGGCCGTGGTCTCTCATCGGATCCCAACCGGCGCCGTGTTCTTCTACCACTCCCAGGATCGCCACATCTACGTGCCCGTGTCGGAGACCTCGGGGGTCCGAGGCGGCACCGACAACTCGGTCACGAGGATCTCGATGAAGCCGACCCACATGATCGGCGGCTATGCACAGCTCTCCTGGGGCTTCAACTACTACGGGCCGATCGGAGCGCAACGCGACGAGCTGGCGATTCTCCGCCGGCGTGTCAGTGAGGTCGAGTTCTGATGCGGATCAAGGCTCAGGTCGGGATGGTGATGAATCTCGACAAGTGCATCGGCTGCCACACCTGCTCGGTCACCTGCAAGAACGTCTGGACCAACCGGCCCGGGGCCGAGTACATGTGGTTCAACGACGTCGAGACGAAGCCCGGGGAGGGCTATCCACGTCGCTGGGAGGACCAGACGCAGTGGAAGGGGGGCTGGGACCTCGACAAGGACGGCCGGCTGAAGCTCAAGGCGGGCGGCAAGCTGAAGAAGCTGAGCCGGATCTTCGCCAACCCCGACATGCCGCAGCTCGACGACTACTACGAGCCCTGGAGCTACGACTACGAGACCCTGATCAACTCGCCGGCCGGCTCCAAGCAGCCGGTGGCGACGCCGCACTCGCAGGTGAGCGGCAAATCGCTCGAGCTCGAATGGGGCCCGAACTGGGATGACGACCTCGCCGGCGGCTTCGAGCATGCCGCGCGGGACCCCAACCGTGAGAATCTGGAGGAGCAGGTGCGGCTGCAGTACGAGGAGGCGTTCATGATGTACCTGCCGCGGATCTGCGAGCACTGCATCAACCCCTCCTGCGTCGCCTCCTGCCCCTCCGGCGCGATGTACAAGCGCGAGGAGGACGGGATCGTGCTCGTCGATCAGGAGCAGTGCCGCGGCTGGCGGATGTGCGTCACCGGCTGTCCCTACAAGAAGGTCTACTTCAACTGGCACACCGGTAAGTCCGAGAAGTGCACGCTCTGCTACCCGAGGATCGAGGCCGGTCAGCCGACGGTCTGCTCGGAGACCTGCGTTGGGCGGATCCGCTATCTCGGCGTCGTCCTCTACGACGCTGACCGGGTCGAGGAGGCGGCATCGGTCCCCGACGAGAAGGACCTCTACGAGGCCCAGCTCGGGCTCTTCTGCGATCCCGAGGATCCAGATATCCGCGCCCAGGCGGCGCGCGACGGGATCCCCGACGATTGGATCGAGAAGGCGCGGCGCTCACCGGTTTACGCGCTCGCCAACCGCTTCCGGGTGGCGCTGCCCTTGCACCCCGAGTATCGAACGATGCCGATGGTCTGGTACGTGCCGCCGCTCTCGCCGGTGACCGGCTACGCGGTCTCCCGGACGGACCCCGACAGCGATCCCGACGACATCTTTGGGGCGATCGACGAGCTGCGGATCCCGGTCGATTACATGGCCTCGATGTTCACCGCCGGTGACCCGGGCCCGGTTCGTGAGGCTCTTCGGCGGCTGGCCGCGATGCGCGAGGCGATGCGGGAGACGACGCTGCTCGGGAACGGCACGCCCGCCGCCGACGCGGTCGGCCGAGCGGGAATGTCAGCCGCGGACGTCGAGGACATGTACCGGCTGCTGGCGATCGCCGATTACGACGATCGCTACGTGATCCCGAAGGGGCATCAGGAGATCGGCACCACCCCGATCAGCGATCAGGGGAGCTGCGGGCTCGACTTTGCGGGGGGCCCGGGCCCGTGCGCCGCGGGGGCCTCCGATCAGGAGACGCGCCCGGCGGCGGCCTCAGCGGCTACCGCCGCGGCCGGGGAGGGGGAGCGCGGCGAGGTCGACCTGTTCGCGATGCTCGAGCGACGTGGAGGCAAGAAGTGATCGCCCCCGAGTTCTTCAAGCTGAGCTCCCTGCTGCTCCAGTACCCGGGCGATGAGCTGCTGGCCGCGAGAGGAGAACTGCTGGCCGAATGCGGGCGGCTCGGCCGGCGGCGTCCGGCGAAGCTGCTCCGCGAGGCATGCGAGCGCTGGGCGGCGGTCGAGCCGTCGGATCTGCGGCGCAGCTACGTCGAGACGTTCGACTTCCGCCGTCGCACCAGCCTCTATCTGACCTTCCACTCCTACGGTGACCGCCGCGAACGCGGCTCGGCCCTGATCGCCCTTAAGCAACGCTACGACGCGGCCGGCTTCGACCTCGACGGCCCCGAACTGCCGGACTTCCTGCCGCTGATGCTGGAGTTCTGTGCCCTCGCCCCGGAGGCCGGCCTCGAGGTGCTGCTCGAACACCGCGAGTCGCTTGAAGTGCTGCGTGCCGAGCTCGGCGAGAGGGAGAGCCTCTGGGCGCCGATCGTCGCCGCGATCTGCGTGACGTTGCCCTCGATCACGCGCCGCCAGCGGGCGCGGGTCGAGCGGATGGCGGCAGAGGGGCCGCCGACCGAGCAGGTCGGGCTCGAGCCTTACCCGGCGGCTGAGGCGATGCCGCCACCGGAGCCGGTGGCGGGGGGAGGACTGCGGTGAACGGCGATCTGATCTGGTGGGTGATCGTTCCCTACGTGGCGCTCTCGATTTTCGTCGTTGGCCACGTCTGGCGCTATCGGCGCGATCAGTTCACCTGGACGGCCCGCTCCAGCCAGCTGTTCGAGAGCCGCTGGCTGATGATCGGCAGCAACCTCTTCCATCTCGGCGCGCTGGCGGCGATCGGCGGACACGTGCTCGGGATTCTGATCCCGGCTGAGTGGACGCGGGAGCTCGGCCTCAACGACGATGCCTACCACGTGGTTGCGAGCGTCGGCGGGGTCATCGCCGGCCTCGCCGTGATCCTCGGAATGCTGGTCCTGATCTGGCGCCGCGCCCGCTTCCCACGGGTTCGCTCGACGACAACCCGGATGGACGTCGCGGTCTACGCGCTGCTCGCCCTGACGATCTTCACCGGCATGGCGGCAACTCTGACCGGGGTCCTCGGCGACGAGGTCGCCTACCGGGGGACGGTCGCCCCCTGGTTCCGCGGGCTCGCGGTGCTCGACCCGGATGCCGCGCTGATGGGCGGCGTGCCGTTCATCTTCCAGTTGCATGTGACGCTCGCCTGGTTGCTGTTCGCGGCCTGGCCGTTCAGCCGCCTGGTTCACGCCTGGAGCGTTCCGCTCGGCTACTTCCGCCGCAGCCCCGTCCTTTATCGCAGCCGCACCGGGCGCCGTCCGGCGGCCGCCGGTCCCCCTATGACCACGACCTCGAGGTGATCCGATGAACGAGACTGAACAGCTGCCCGGCAGCACCCGAAACCTGGTCCTGGGGACGCTCGCCTTTGCCGCCTGCTTCTCCGCTTGGGGGATGCTCGCGCCGCTGGCCCCGGACCTGCAGGACGATCTCGGGCTCTCCAATACCGAGACCTCGATCATGATCGCCGTGCCGGTGATCCTCGGCTCGCTGCTGCGATTGCCGCTCGGTTGGGCCACCGACCGCTTCGGCGGGCGCATCGTCTTCGGGATGACCCTGATCTACTCGGCCGGCGCGGCGGTGCTGGTCGGTTTCGCAACCAGCTACGCGGCACTGCTCGGCGCAGGTTTCCTGCTCGGCGCGACCGGTGCCTCCTTCGCGGTCGGCGTCCCCTTCGTCGCCGACTGGTTCTCCACGGAGAGGCAGGGTTTCGCGGTCGGCGTCTATGGCGTCGGCAACATCGGAACCGCGGTCGCGGCCTTCTCGATGCCGGCGATCGTCGGCTTCGCCAGCCAGGAGGTGGCCGGGCTGATCTTCGGCGCGGTGATCGCGGCCTTCACCCTGATCTGGTTTTCGGCGGCACGCGATTCCCCGGTGGTACATCACGATCCGCCCCACTACCTTGAGGTCCTCAAGTCCGGCTGGGACCTCTACCGGCTCAGCCTCTTCTACTTCGTCACCTTCGGCGGCTTCGTGGCCATGGCGATCTTCTTGCCGAAGCTGCTCACCGACTGGTTCGACTACTCGCTCCAGGATGCGGGGCTGCGCGCTGCGGGCTTCACGGTGATGGCCACGGCAGCGCGGCCGATCGGCGGCTGGCTCTCCGATCGCTTCGGGGGTCAGGTGGTCCTGATAGTTGCCTTCATCGGCATCGGCTTCGATGCAATCGGCCTCTCCTGGCAGGCGGCGGGTCCGGAGATCGTTCCGGTGACGATCTTCGCTCTCAGCATGGCTGCCTTCCTCGGCCTGGGCAACGGTGCGGTCTTCAAGATGGTCCCGCTGTATTTCCCGAAGTCGAAGGGAGCGGTGACCGGGGTCGTCGGCGCCGCCGGTGGTCTCGGCGGCTTCTTCCCGCCGCTCCTGATGGGAGTCGTCAAGGACTCGACCGGCGATTTCGTGCTCGGCTTCGTCTTTCTCGTTGCCTTCGCCTGGATGTGCGCCGGCATCGCCCTCGGCCTGCCGCCACGGTCCGGCGGCGACGGCGCGCCGGCGGAGCCGGAGCCTGCCGCCCCCTGAGCCGGGGGGCGGTCTTCGCGCGTCGGCCGCGACGGTCGGATAGCCTCGCCTGAGGCAGCTGAGCCCGCTGCCGCGGTGGCGGAGAGGAGATTGGATGAGCACGGTTCGAGAGGCGACCTACGATCTCTGGCGGGCGCATGGGATGAGGACGATCTTCGGCAACCCCGGCTCGACCGAGTTGCCGATGCTGGCCGACTTCCCCGACGACTTTCGCTACGTGCTCGGCCTCCAGGAGGCGGTGGTGGTCGGGATGGCCGACGGCTTTGCGCAGGCGTCGGGCACAGTCGGGCACGCCAACCTCCACACCGCTCCCGGCGTCGGCAACGCGATGGGCGCGATCTTCAATGCGCAGGCGAACCACACGCCGCTCCTGATCAGCGCCGGCCAGCAGGTGCGCCCGGCGGTCACGATGCAGGCCAACCTGACCAATCGTGAGGCGACCCGGATGCCGCACCCGCTGGTCAAATGGAGCTATGAGCCGCCACGGGCCGAGGACGTGCCGGCGGCGATCGGCCGGGCGATCCACACGGCCGCGATGGCGCCGAAGGGCCCGACCTTCGTCTCGGTCCCGATGGACGACTGGACCGTCGAGGCCCCAGCCGACCCGACTGCGCATGCGATCGCTCGCACGGTCTCGAACCGCGCCGGCCCCGCGGCCGAGCGGATCACGTCGCTGGCCGGACAGCTCTCGGCCGCAGCGAACCCCGTCATGGTGGCGGGCCCTGACGTCGATGCATCGGGAGGCTGGGACCATGCCGTCGCCCTGGCCGAGAAGCAGCGGCTGCCGGTCTGGGCGATCCCTGCACCCGGCGGTGGGCGCCTCGGCTTCCCGGAGAACCACCCGAACTTCAAGGGCATCCTGCCACCGGCGATCGGCCCGGCGGCCGAGACCCTGGCGGGGCACGACCTGATCCTCGTCGCGGGCGCCTCCGTCTTCAGCTACTACCCCTACATCCCCGGCGACCTGCTGCCCGAGGGAGCCGTCCTCGTCGCGATCACCTCCGATCCCGACGAGGCGGCGCGGGCGCCGATGGGCGATGCGATCGTCGCCGACGTCGCCTTGACCCTGGAGGCGCTGGTGGTGGCGCTCGACGACACCGAGCGGGCCGCGCCGGAGCAGCGCGAGGGTCCGATGGAGCCCCCCGAGTCCGACCCGATCAGCGGCACCGAGGCGATGGCGACCCTGGCCGGCGTCTTTCCCGAGGACGGGATCGTCGTCCTCGAGGCCCCCTCGTCGACCCTGGCCCTGCGCAACCAGCTCCGACTCTCGCGTCCAGGCAGCTACTACTTCGGGGCCGGTGGCGGGCTCGGCTTCGGACTCGCCGCCGCGGTCGGCGTCCAGCTCGCCGAGCCCGACCGGCAGGTCCTCTGCGTCGTCGGCGAGGGCTCTGCGCAGTACGCGATCACGGCGTTCTGGTCGGCCGCCGCCTACGACGTGCCGGTCAAGTTCTGCGTTCTGCGCAACTCC
Organism: Acidobacteriota bacterium; assembly: GCA_032122625.1. GTDB lineage: Bacteria > Actinomycetota > Thermoleophilia > Solirubrobacterales > 70-9 > CAXMST01. The sequence continues at coordinate 19,859 of JAQBGG010000062.1, read as the reverse complement.
GAGTACGCGATCCTCAAGTGGTTCTCGCTGGCCGAGGGGGTCGAGGGAGCCCCCGGGCTCGATCTGCCGGCCCTCGACGTCGCCGCCGTCGCCGCTGGGTACGGGGTGCCTTCCCGCAAGGTCGAGGGTGCCGAGCAGCTGCGCGACGGCCTCGAGCAGGCGCTGGCCGCCGAGGGGCCGGCGTTGGTCGAGGTTGGTGTCGCCCCCGGCATGTGGCTCGGCTGAGCCCCCGATGCCGTCCCTGACCCGATCCGCTCCCGGCCTCGGTGGAGCGACCGCCGCCGCTGACCGCGCCCCAGACTGGGTCGCCGGCGGTACCCCGGAGCCGTTGCGAAGCGGCCTGGTCGGTGTGCTCGGCGCCGAGCGGGTGCTGACCAGCGCAAGCGACATCATCCGCTACGCGTCTGACGCAAGCCCCTACCGGAGCTTCCCGCAGGCGATCGCCCGACCGGAGGACGAGTCGCAGATGGCGGCGCTCATGTCCTACGCTCGCCGCCAGGGCGTTCCGCTCGTCTTCCGCGCCGGCGGGACGAGCCTCAACGGGCAGTCGCAGACCGATGGGGTTCTGGTCGATGTCCGCAGTGGCTGGCGCGGGATCGAGGTGCTCGAGGACGGCACCGCGCTCCGGGTCCGGCCGGGGACGATCCTCGGCCACGCGAACCGCGCCCTCGCCGCGAGCGGGCGCAAGCTCGGGCCCGACCCTGCCAGCACGGAGATCGCGACCGTCGGCGGCGTGATCGCCAACAACTCGGGCGGAATGCGCTGCGGGACCACCAAAGACGCCTACTCGACCCTGCGCTCGCTGCGCTTCGTGCTGCCCTCCGGGACGACGATCGACACCGCCGACCCCAGGGCCGCTGAGCGCTTCGCCGCCGCTGAGCCGGAGCTGGCCGCGGGGCTCGAGCGGATCCGCGATGAGATCCGCTCCGACGGCGATCTGCGGGAGAGGATCCGCCGCAAGTTCGAGATCAAGAACACGACCGGTTACCGGCTCTGCGCTTTCCTCGATGCCGACGAGCCGGTGGAGATCTTCCAGCTGCTGTTGGTCGGCTCGGAGGGGACCCTCGCCTTCGTCTCGGAGGCGACGATGGAGACGGTGCCGGTGCCGCCGGTGACAACCCTCGCCTGGGTCCATTTCCCGAGCATCGCGGCCGCCACCGCGCCGGTTGGCGAGCTCGTTCGGGCCGGCGCCACGGCGGTCGAGCTGATGGTTGCCCCCGCCCTGATGGTTGCCGCCCATTCGATCCCGGGCGCGCCCGAGTACTGGAAGGAGCTCGACCCCGATTCCGCCGCTCTGCTGGTCGAGTTCGGAGGCGCGGAGGCAGGCGACCTGGCAGGTGCCGAGGCCTCCGCGGATCGGATTCTCGAGGGCCATCAGCCGCTGGCCGCCGCCGATTGGACCCGCGATCCGGAGATAGCGGAGATCTACTGGCGGGTGCGCGAGGGGTTACACGGCTTGATCGGGCGGCTGCGGCCGCCGGGAACAGCGCTGATCGTCGAGGACGTCTGCGTCCCCCCCCCGAGGATCGCCGAATGCGCGACCGACCTACAGGCGTTGCTTGGCGAGCACGGGTTTCTGGCCGGGGTCGCCGGCCACACCTCGGCCGGGAACCTGCACTTCATGCTGACCCCGGATTTCGCCAAGCCGGAGGACCTCGAGCGCTACGAGTCGTTCATCGCCCAGCTCGTCGAGTTGATCGTCGACAAGTACGACGGGTCGCTCAAGGCCGAGCACGGGACGGGCGTCAACATGGCGCCGTTTGTGGAGCTCGAGTGGGGCACTCGCGCGGTCGAACTGATGTGGGAGATCAAGCAGCTCGCCGACCCGGACACGCTGCTTGGCCCCGGCGTGATCCTCAATCGGGACCCGGGCTGCCATCTCCTCAACCTGAAGAGGACGCCTGAGGTCGAGGAGTCGGTCACCGCCTGTGTCGAGTGCGGGTTCTGCGAGCCGGTATGCCCGAGCCGCGACCTGACCTTCACCCCGCGGCAGCGGATCGTCCTGCGCCGCGAAATGGCGCGTCAACCGGAGGGCTCGGCTGTGTTGGCGGCGCTCGAGGCGGAGTTCTCCTACGGCGGCCTCGAGACCTGCGCCGTCGACGGCAGCTGCGGGCTCGTCTGCCCGCTCGGCATCGACACCGGCGACCTCGTCAAGGAGTTGCGCGGGCGCGGCCACTCACCTGCCGCCGAGCAGGCCGCAGAGCGACTCGCGCGCCGCTGGGAGCTGGCCGAGCGGGGAGGGCGGGCCGGCCTCCGAGCCGGCGCCGCGATTGCCGGCGCAGTCGGCGATCGGGCCCTCGCTCAGGCCAGCGACGTGACCCGTCGGCTGCTGGGAGCCGACCGCCTGCCCGGCTGGGTCGAGCCGATGCCCCCGGCCGCCCATCAGGTTCTACCCCTGACCGACCGCGCCGCAGCCGCAGCCGTCTACATGCCCGCCTGCATCAATCGCATCTTTGGCGCCTCGGGCTCGTCGGGCCGGGACTGGATGGGCAGCCTGCCGGAGGCGATGGTCGCGGTCTCGCGCCGGGCCGGGAAGCCGGTCTGGATTCCCGACGGCGTGGCCGGCACCTGCTGCGGTACGCCGTTCAGCTCGAAGGGGTACCGGGGTGCACACGAATCGATGTTGAATGAGACGGTCGAGAAGTTCTGGGAATGGAGCGACGGGGGGCGACTCCCAGTCGTGATCGACGCCACCTCCTGCACCCAGGGCCTTCTCGATGCCACGGCGGCGCTCAACGACGTCAACGGTGCCCATCACGGCGAGCTCGAGATCATCGACTCGATCGTATGGGCCGAGCGCCTGCTCGGCGAGCTCGATCTGCGCGGGCGGATTGGTTCGGTAACCGTGCATCCGACCTGTGCATCCCGCAGGCTCGGGCTCGATTCGACCCTGGTCGAGGTGGCCCGCGAGCTCGCCCAGGAGGTCGTCGTGCCGAGCGCCGCCGGCTGCTGTGGCTTTGCCGGCGACCGCGGCTTCCTGCACCCGGAGTTGACCGAGGCGGCGCTCGCCGAGGAGGCGACTGAGGTCGCGGGGGGAGGGCCCAGTGACGCCTACCTGTGCGCCAACCGGGCCTGCGAGATCGGCCTCCAGCGCGAGACGGGTCAGGGCTACGCCTCGCCGATCTTCCTGCTCGAGGAGCTCAGCCGACCGGCCTGAGCCGCACCTCCGTCCCGGCGGAGCATCCGGCCGTGCCTTAGCTTGCACGGATGACTGTCACCAACGCCCGCCTCGCCGAGACCCGCTCGCAGACCGACCAGAACCTCCTCCGGGGGGTGATCGAGGCGCTGGCCCCGCTCGAACGCCTCGCAGGCTCCGACGGAGAGCGCGAGGCCGCCGAGTGGATCGCCGCCCGGCTCAACCAGGCCGGGGCGCCGGCCGGCGTCGACGAGGAACGCTTCGACGACGGCTATGCGGGGATGATCGGTCGCCTCGCGGCGATCGCCGCGGCCGCTGGAGCGGTTGGGGTCAGTGGCCACGGTCGCAGGCTCGCCTCCGGCGTCGCCGCTGCGGCGACGGCGTTGATCGCCGATGACATCTCCAACGGGCTGCGGCCCTGGCGCAAGGCGACGATGGAGCGCAAGCCGACCTGGAACGTCGTCGCCGAGGCCGGCGATCCCGCTGCCGAGCGGACGTTGGTCGTGATGGCCCACCACGACGCCGCCCGCACCGGCCAGATCTTCGACGACACCGTCCAGAAGCTCCTCGGCGAGCACCTGCCCGGCGTCGTCGAGCGGATCGACACCTCCTTACCGCTCTGGTGGCCGCTCCTCGCCGGGCCCGCCTCGGTTGCCGTCGGCACCGCCACCCGCCGCCGCAAGCTCGCCGTCTTCGGGACGCTTGCCAGCGCTCTCGGTGCCGCGGTGATGGCGGACATCGAGCGCAGTCCGGTGGTTCCCGGCGCAAACGACAACCTCAGTGCCGTCGCGGTGCTCGTCGCCCTGGCCGAGGCGCTACAGCGCAAGCCGGTGCAGGGCCTGCGCGTCGTGCTTGCATCCTGCGGGGCCGAGGAGGTCCTGCAGGGCGGCGTCTACGCCTTTTGCCAGCGCCATCTGGCACCGCTCGATCGCGAGCAGACCTGGATGTTGAACCTCGACACCGTCGGATCGCCGGGCCTCGTCCTGCTCGAGGGCGAGGGCGCGATCGTGATGGAGGACTTCTTCGACCGGACCTGGCGCGACCTGATCGTCGCCGTCGCCGAGCGCGAGCGGATCCCGATGCGGCGCGGGATGCGGGCCCGGACCAGCACCGACTCGGTGGTCCCGAGCCGGATGGGGATCCCGACGGCCTGCCTGGTCTCCATCAACCGCTACAAGGGCCTCTCCAACTACCACCAGATGAGCGACACGCCGGAGAAGGTCTCCTACCCGACGGTCGCCTGTGCGGCCGACCTGGCCGAGGCGCTGGTGCGGGAGTTGGCGGCGCCGGAACAGAGCTCCAGGTCCGAGCGCCGCTAGCCGGGCCGCACGGGCCAGATCTTGGCTGACAAGAAGATACCCACGGGACGAGTACAGCGGCTGGCCAAAGTGGGCGCCGCCGCGGCCTCGCAGGCGGTCAAGCGGACCGGCACCCGGGCCGCCAACGTTGGCCGCTCCGGAGAGAAGGCCGACCGCGCCAGCGAGCGCCGCCAGGTCGAGGCCGCAAAGCAGATCGTCACCGTGCTGGGCAGCATGAAGGGCGCGGCGATGAAGGTCGGCCAGGTGCTCAGCTTCATGGACGTTGGGCTCGTTCCCGAGCAGCACCGGGAGGAGTTCCAGATCGAGCTCGCAAAGCTGCGCGACTCAGCGCCGACCGTGAGCTTCGAGCAGATGAGCGAGGTGATCAGCGACGACCTTGGCGAGGACCTCGGTGCGATCTTCAGCGACCTCGATCCCGAGCCGATCGCGGCCGCCTCGATCGGGCAGGTCTACCGTGCAACCCTGAAGGAGGGTGGCCGCGACGTCGCCGTCAAGGTCCAGTACCCGGGCATCAACGACGCCGTCCGCGCCGACCTGCAGAACCTCGGCCTGATCATGCGCCTGATCGGACGCATGACCCCACAGCTGGATGTCAAGGCGCTCGGCGATGAGATCCGCGACCGGATCGTCGAGGAACTCGACTATGAGCTGGAGGCGTCCAACCAGAGGACGATGGCGCGGATCTACCGCGGTCACCCGTTCATCGTCATCCCCGAGGTCGTAACCGCACTCTCCCGCGAGCGAGTGATCGTCACCGAGCTGGTTTCAGGCGAGGGCTTCGAGCAGATCCGCACCGAGCCCGACGAGATCCGCGACCGGATCGGTGAGATCGTCTTCCGCTTCTACTACGGCTCGATGTTCCGCCACCGCCGCTTCAGTGGCGATCCCCATCCAGGCAACATGATCCGGCTCCCCGACGACCGCGTCGCCTTCCTCGACTTCGGCCTCTTCAAGTCCGTCGAGCCGGAGGTCACCGAGCGCGAGCTCGCCTGTCAGCGGGCCGTGATCGAGGAGGACCCCGAGCGCCTGCATCGGCTGCTCTCGGAGTTCGGCTTCATTCCCGAGCCGGAGAAGCTCGCCCCCCAGGTGCTGATGGACTACGTCGTCGAGGGAATCTGGTGGTACACCCAGGATCAGACCGTGCGGCTCAACCAGAAGATCGTCTCCACCGTCGCGATGGAGACCAGCGACCCGCGCTCCAAGCACTTCAAGGCGATGCGCCATCAGGACATCGTGCCCGAGCACATCTTCGGCCGCCGCCTCGAGCTGCTCACGCTTGCCGTCCTCGGTCAACTCGGCGCCGAGGCCAACTGGTATCGGATCGCCCGCGAGTGGGTCTACGGCGATCAGCCCGTCACCGAGCTCGGCCGCCGGGAGGCCGAGTTCTACGCTGGCCGTTGAGCCCTCCCGTCGCCCCTGCCGGGTGAGTGGAAGGTCGATACCGCTGGGGACCAGGGAAGGTTCACGCTCAGGGTCCGCTACCCGGCCGGCAGCGCAGCGCCGGCACGCTCGGCGAGTCCCCGGGGGTCGACCGCCTCCCGGTCGCGACCCATCACCGAGGCAAAGCGCGCGGCAACCGTCTCGGCGAAGGCTTCGAGGTCCTGCTCGGCCAGGTGCTCGCGTGCCAGAGAGGTCATCCGCACGTACTCGATCCCACAGGGGACGATCCACTCGAATGGCTGTAGGTCGTTGTTGACGTTGATCGCGAAACCGTGGGTGGTGACTCCGCGGCTGACATGGACGCCGATCGAGCCGATCTTGCGGGCCTGGGAGTCGGGCTCGCCGGCTTTACTCGCCGGGCCTACCGGGGTGCCCTGCGGCCCGGGCTCCCCGGACGGGATCGGCGGCTGTCCGGCGGTCCAGACCCCGGTCAACCCGTCGAAGACCTGCGCCGGGACCCGATGATCAGCGAGCGCCGCGATCATCACCGTCTCCAGTTGCCGGACGTAGGCGTGGATGTCATCGCCGTAGGGGCCGAGATCGACGATCGGGTAAGCGACCAGCTGACCCGGCCCGTGGTACGTGACAAGCCCGCCGCGATCGGTCTCGGCGACCTCGATGCCCTGCATCTCGTACCACTGCTCGCCCATCGGCAGCTCGTCCTTGCTGCTGCGACGGCCCTTCGTGTAGACGGGCCAATGCTCGAGCAGCAGCAGCAGATCGGGAATCGAGCCACGTTGGCGCGCCTCGCGGAGTTCATTCTGGAAGGCCAGCGCCTCGGCGTAGGGAACCGTTCCCAGGCGGGTTACCCACAGCTCCGCGCTCATCCTCAGGAGTGTCGCAGGTGGATTCCAGCGGGCCGCGCCTCGGCTCCGCCGACTCGCGGCCGCTGAGCCGCGCGCAGCCGGGCCTGAGCGAGATCCCGGGCAGCGACGAGCGGGATCAACCCCCGGCACTCGGCGTCTGCGAGTACCGCCGCGATCGTCCCCTCGATCCCCGCCGCCAGCCGCAGCGCCTCCTCGTGCGGGGTCCCCTTGAGATCCCCGTAGACGCTGATCAGGCCACCCGCGTTGGCGATGAAGTCAGGTGCGTAGAGGATCCCGCGCTCGGCCAGGCGCTCGGCGACCTGCTCTTCGGCGAGCACGTTGTTGGCGGAGCCGCAGAGGACTTCCGCCCCAAGCCGCTCGACCGAGCGCTCGTCGATCAGCCCACCGAGGGCACAGGGAGCGAGTACGTCGCAGGGGATCGAGAGCGCATCGGCCGGCTCGACCCATTCGGCCCCGATCGCTTCGACCGGTCCCCGACAGGAGTCGTCGACGTCGGTGATCGTCAGACGGGCGCCGTCGGCCCGCAGTAGCCGGGCCAGGTGGGAGCCGACGTGGCCAAAGCCGACCAGGACAATGTGGCGTCCCGCCAGCTCGGCCCCGCCCCAGCGGTGCTCCGCGCATGCCCGCATCGCGGCCCGCACCCCAATAGCGGTGACCGGGCTCGGATCCCCCGAGCCGCCCCGCTCGGGCCCGAGCCCGACGACGTGCTCGGTGCGTTCGGCGATCACCGCCATGTCGGCAGCGCCGGTGCCGACATCCTCGGCGGTCACGTAGCGGCCCTCGAGCGACTCGACGAGATCGCCGAAGTCGAGCAGGATCGCCCGCCGCAGATCGCCCTCCGGGCGCATCTCGCCGGGCGCGGCGATCACTCCCTTGCCGCCGCCGAGGTCAAGCCCGGCAGCGGAGGCCTTGTAGGTCATCGCCTCGGCCAGCCGCCGCGCATCCTCGATGGCAGCTTCCGGGCGGTCGTAACGCCAGAGTCGGGCGCCGCCAAGGGCCGGTCCAAGCACCGTCGAGTGCACTGCCACCGTCATCAATGCCCCGGAGCGCTCACCGCGCTCGACCGCTATCTCCTCCAGGTCGCTCATCGCCGGGCACCGCCCTCGATCCGATCGCGGACGCCGCCGAGGAAACGCGCCGCCTCAACCCCGTCCAGTGCACGGTGATCCCAGGACATGCAGAGATAGGACATCGAGCGGATCGCGATCGCCTCGTTCCCCTCGGCGTCGGTGCTGACGACCGGGCGACGGACGACAGCTTCGAGATCAAGGATCCCGACCTCGGGCTGGTTGATGATCGGCGTCGCGATCATCGCGCCGTGGCGACCGGGATTGGTGATCGTGAATGTGCCGCCGACCAGGTCATCGGGAGCGAGCGCACCGGAGCGGGCCCTCGCGGCCAGGTCCGCGATCGCCGCCGCGAGTCCTTCGACCGAGAGCCGCTGCGCCTTGCGGATCACCGGGACCAGTAGACCCTCCTCGATCGCCACGGCGATGCCGAGGTTGACGTCCTCGTGGTAGACGACCTCATCTGCCTCGATCGATGCGTTGAGGATCGGGTGCTCGGCCAGCGTCTCGACCACGGCATGGGCCGCAAAGGCAAGGTAGGTGAGAGGTACGCCGCGCCGAGCGAGCTGCTCCGTGCGGGCAGCGATCTCGGCCTCGACCGAGGTGAAGTCAGCCTCGAGGACGGTCGTGCAGTGCGCCGAGGTGCCGCGACTGGCGAGCATGTGCTCGCCGATCGCTCGCCGCATGGGGCTGATCGACTCGCGCCGGGTGGGCCCGAACAGATCGTTGCCGGTCGTCGAAGGGGCAGGTGTCTCAGCGGGCTGTCCGGACCCAGGTACGGGGTCCGGCCGGTAGGGGGACTCCGTGTGCAGCGACCGTCCGTTGCCGTTGGGCGGGCCGTTGGGCGGCGTCTCCGCCTCGCGTCGCTGCAGGTACTCGAGCACGTCGGCCTTGCGGACCCTGCCGCCGACGCCGTGCCCCGCGACTGCCGCCAGGTCGATGCCCTGCTCGGCGGCGAGGCGGCGTACCACGGGCGAGTAGAAGCCGGAGCGGTCGAGCTCTTCCTCGCCCTCCACGGTTGTCGGTGCCGGGCCGTCGGTGGCGAGCGGCTCGGCCGCTTCAGCCGCTGGGACGGGACCGGTGGCGATCCGCGCGAGCACGGTGCCGACGATCACGGTCGAGCCCTCCTCAACGAGGATCTCGCTCAACGTCCCCGCGCAGGGGGCTGGGATCTCGACGTCGATCTTGTCGGTGCTGACCTCGCAGACCGGTTCGTCCGCCGCGATCGCCTCGCCCGGCTGCTTGAGCCAGGCGGCGATCGTGCCCTCGGTGACGGAAACCCCCATCTGTGGCATCACCACGTCGACGGTCTGTTCAGTAGCGGAGGAGCTCATCGCAGGCCTCCTTCATGTCTTCCAGCTGGGGCAGGACGACCTGCTCCAGGGGTGGGCTGAACGGGATCGGGACGTCGGCGGCGGTCAACCTCCGCACCGGCGCGTCGAGATGCTCGAATGCGCGCTCCGTGATCAGTGCCGCGACCTCCGCCCCGACCCCGGCGCTTGCGGTCGCCTCGTGGGCGATTAGCACCTTGCCCGTCTTGCGGGCAGAGCTGAGGATCGCGTCGCGATCGAGGGGAACCAGGCTGCGCAGGTCGAGTACCTCGATCCCGGCCCCGAGCTCTTCGGCTGCCTGCTCGGCCAAGAGGACCGCCGACCCGTAGGCGACCACGGTCAGCGCCGATCCCTCCCGCACGACTCGCGCCTGGCCTAGCGGCAGCACGTGCTCGCCGCTGGGGACCGGGCCCTTGACGCTCCGGTAGAGGCCCTTGTGCTCGAGGAAGCAAACTGGGTTCGGGTCGCGGATAGCCGCCGCCAGCAGGCCCTTGGCGTCAGCCGCCGTGGCGGGGGCAACGACCTTCAGTCCGGGAGCCTGCATGAACCAGGCTTCCGGGTTCTGCGAGTGGAAGGGCCCGCCGGAGAAGCCACCGCCGCTCGGTAGTCGGACGACCAGCGGGACGGCGACTCCCTGCCGGTAGTGCATCTTCGCCGCGACGTTGACGAGCTGGTCAAAGCCGCAGGCGATGAAGTCGGCGAACTGCATCTCGCAGACCGGCCGCATCCCCTCGATCGCAGCTCCGACCGCGGTTCCGATGATCGCGTTCTCGGCCAGCGGCGTATCGAGAACGCGGGCGCTGCCGAACTCCTCGATGAAGCCGTCGGTGACCTTGAAGGCTCCACCGAAGGCGCCGATATCCTCGCCCAGGCAGAAGACCGTCTCGTCGCGACGCATCTCGGTCCGCAGGGCATCAGAGATCGCATCCAGGTAGGTCATCTCCACGTCAGCGGGGCTCGGCTCGGCTGCCGTCGCCGTCCGCACATCACCCCTCGGCGTCGAAGGCTCGAGCCGCGTCGCAGCCGGCCCCGCCGCGGTCCCGTTGCCATTCCCGGTTGCGACGGGACTCATGCCGCCACCCCCTCGTCGTCGCGTCGGGACCATCGCGACCAGGGAGCCTCTCCGTCGCCGAGGGGCTTCCACCGCTCAGCGAAGACGCCTTCGGTGGCCACCGCCGGATCCGGCATCGGTGAATCAAGAGCCTTCTGCGCGCACGCCTCGACCTCGGAGAGCGTCTCGGCGCGGAGGCGATCGACGGTCTCGGTGCTGAGGCCGTGCTCGGCAACGAGCCACTCGACGTAGCGATCGATCGGATCGCGTGCCCGCCACTCGGCCAGCATTCCCTCCGGCACATAGCTCATGTCGTCGTGAGCGCCGTGGCCGTGCATCCGCATCGTCCTGCACTCGATCAGCGTCGGCCCGCCCCCGTGGCGCGCCCGCTCGACGGCCTGGTGTGCGGCGGCGAGGACGGCCTCGACGTCGTTACCGTCAACGGCGCAGCCGTCGAAGCCATAGGTGCGGGCACGCTCAACCGGATCGACGGCGAACTCGAGCTCGTTCGGGGTCGAGTACGCGAACTGGTTGTTCTCAAGCATGAAGACGACCGGTAGCTGCTGGATGCCGGCCAGGTTCATCGCCTCATGCCATTGTCCATTCGCCGTCGAGCCCTCGCCGAAGAAGGTCATCGCCACCCGCGGCTCACGTCGCAGCTTGAAGGCGAGGGCGATGCCGCCCGCGACAAGCGCCATGTCGGGCAGCATCGAGACCATGCCGACGCAGCCGAGGTCCGGGTCACCGAAATGCATGTTTCCGTCCTTGCCTCCGGTGACGCCGCCGCTGCGGCCCATGTAGTTAGCCATGTACCGGTCCGGCGTCATGCCGCGCACGAAGTGGGCTCCGAGGTCGCGGTGCAGGATGCAGGCGCGGTCCTCGGGCGCCAGCGCGAATGCCGCTCCGACCGAGATCGCCTCTTGGCCGCATCCGTCGTAGAAGGAGCCGGGGATCTTGCCCTGCTTGTAGAGGTTCAGCGTCCGCTCCTCGGAGAGCCGCATCAACAGCATGAAGCGGAGCAGACTGAGCCTGTCTCCAGTGGTCAGCAAATCGCCGTCGCGATCGTCGACGCTGAGATCGACATTCGGCCGCGCGCGCAGCTCGCTTACGCTCATCTCGGTCCGCCTTTCGGGACGTGCCAACGGGTGGGATCTCCACTCGTCCGGCTCGGGTAATCACCGCTCCGGGATCTCCTCGGCGGCGCCTACGGACTACGGAGGTGAGGGTTCCGCCTCTCCTCCTATGTAACTGTTGTCACTATACCGCTCGGCGCCGGCGGTAACCAACTTCCAGCCGCCTGCCGGCGACCCGGCACCAGGGGTCAGTGGCCCTTGGCCCGTTTCTCGGCTCGTTTCTTCAGCCTCCTCAGCATCCGGCGCACGACGATCACGTGCGTCCGGGTGCGGATCACGGCGAGCCTAAAGAGGCTCCCCGTGCGCCCCGGGAACATCGCCCGGGTCTCCGCCCTGACCCTGCAGCGCTGCCCGGGCAGCAGGTCGATGCGGAAGACGAGGGCGTACTTGGAGAAGCGGTGCTCGCCCATCAGGGCCAGCATCACCGGCGCCACCGAGCGGGCGACGACTAACCCTGGCAGAGTGCCGCCGGGGTGGTGCAGGTCGCCCTCGGCGATCTGGTCGCGGCAGTCCAGGACTCGCGCGAGGCGCCGCGACGAGCGAGTGTCGAGCGCCCGCCCCAGCGTCGGAAACAACGCCGCCCAGGCGGCCTCCGCCGGGGCCTCGATCTCGAGCGCGTGCTCGTCGACCGGTGGCAGATCCTGAAGCGGCGTTTCGAGCGCGCGATGTTGCATCGGGCCGAGTCAGACCGTTGGTGGGGTCGGCGTCGCGAGGAGCGCGGCGAGCCTTTCGAGCAGGGCCGCGCTCGCCTCCGGGCCGGCGGCCCGTTGATCGCAGGAGACCGTCAGGTCAACGGTCCGCCCGGCGGCGGGGACGCCGTCTATGAGCACGGGCTCGTCCCGGCTACTACCGACCCCGAGGTGGGCCGCCTGGCCGGGAATCACCGAAGGCATCACCGAGTCCGCCCCTTGGGGCACCGCGGTGAGGGCGACGGTGCCGCCGGCGAGTTCCGGCGAGGTGATCTCTCCCGAGGCGATACGTCCGCGCAACGCGTCGATCTCGGTCCGTAGCTCTTCCATACCCTTCTTGTCGGCGTCGAACAGCGTCGGCAGCAGCGGTCCCTCGTCCGTCTCGACGGTCAGGCCGATGTTGATCCGAGAATGGATCTCCAGCTCGCCGTCGCGGTAGGCGGAGTTCAGCGCCGGTTGTTCGCGCAGGGCGCGGCCGAGAGCCGCGATCACGGTCGGCGTCAGGTCGGCGGGCGCCCCGTCCTGGAGCTGGACGGTCCGAGACGTATACAGATGGGGGATCGTTGCTTTCGACTCGGCGGCGCGGCGGGCGGCCGACTGACCGCGCCTGCTCAAGGCGATCCGCTTGGACTCGCCCTTGGCAGTTGCTGCCGGCGTCCCATCCGCTGCCGCTGTTCGCCCATCATCCGCCACTCTCGCAAGATACCCAAGCGACGGGCGGCCCCGCCGGCCCCGGGCGTGAGATCCGCCTAGCGGCTCGCGAGGGCGGCTGCGACCGCCTCCTCGAGCCGGTCATCCCCCCAGAAGACCCGCTCGCCGACCACCACGCTCGGCACGCCGACAACCCCCAGCGCCGCGGCCCTCTCGGTTTCCTCGCGGAGGCGGAGCTTGACCGACTCGCTGGCGGCCGCCTTCGCGATCGCGTTGGGATGAAGCTCGCAGGCGGCGGCGGCGATCGCGACGTTGTCGGGCACGCTCAGATCCCGACCGCCGGCGAAGGCCTGCCGGAAGGCTGCCAGCGCGAACGAGACACTGCGGCCGATCCGCTTCGCGTAGGTCGCGACCCGCATCGCATAGAGCGTGTTCGCGGGGCAGGGCTCGGGCCAGCGCAGCTGCTGCAGACCATAGGCTGCCCCCCGGCGCTCGACCTCCCGCATACCCTCCTCGCGATCGGGGCCGTTCATCCAGGAGTCCCGGCCCTCGCTCTTGAACAACGCTCCGAGCAGGATCGGGCGCCACTCGGGCTGTTCGAGCTCGGCCTCGGTAAACAACCGGCTGATCCGCTCGGCTGCCAGATAGGCGTAGGGCGAGCCAAGGTCGAAGTAGAAAGCCGAGCTGCGCTCTCGCTCGGACTCGTCCCCAACCTTCATCGGGTCGCGCTGAGTGATCTCGAGCCGGGCCATGCTCAGACCATGCTCTCAGGCCCGGCCGCTCTCCAAGCAGGGCCTCAGGCGTGAGTCGCCCAGCCGTCGACCGCGCGGGCGGCCTCCATCACGGCCTCGGAGATCGTCGGGTGTGGATGGATGATCCGCGCCAGCTCCTGGTAGCCGCCCTCGAGCGCCTGGGTGGCGACCAGCTCGATGATCATGTTGCAGGCGGTGTTGCCGACGATGTGGGCGCCAAGGATCTCGCCGTATTCGGCATCGGCGACGATCTTGACCATCCCGTCGCGGTCCTCGTAGACCTGCGCGGCGCCGACGCCGCCGAGCTTGAACTTGCCGACCTTGACCTTGTGGCCGGCCTCCTTGGCCTGCGCCTCGGTCATGCCGATGCTGCCGACCTGCGGATGGCAGAAGGTGGCGCCGACGATTCGCTCGATATCGATCGGGTGGGTCGTTTTGCCGGCGATCGCCTCGACCGCGACGATCCCCTCGTCGGAGGCTTTGTGGGCGAGAGCCGGGCCGGGGGTCAGATCGCCGATTGCGTAGATGCCATCGACGGAGGTCCGTTGAGCTGGGTCGACCTCGATCCTGCCTCCGTCGCCGAGCTTGACGCCGACCCCGTCGAGATTGAGAGCCTCGACGTCCGCTCCGCGGCCGCCGGCGATCACCAGGTAGTCGACCTCGGCCGACTCCTCGCCGTAGGTGAGCTTGACCGAACCCTTGCCCGGCTTGACGTTCTCGACCGGAGCCCCGGTCGAGACGGTGATGTTCTGCTTCTTGAAGGCCCGCTCGACGACCCGGGCCATGTCCTTGTCCTCGGCGGGGAGGATCTGATCAAGCATCTCGATCAAGAGCACGTCGGTGCCGAAGCGACCGTAGGCGGAGGCGATCTCGGCGCCGGAGGCGCCGGCGCCGACCACGGCCAGGCTCTTGGGAAGCTCGGGCAGAGACCAGGCCCCCCAGGTGTCGAGCACTCGCTCGCCGAAGCTCACACCGGGAATCGGCAGCGCCACCGATCCGGTCGCCAAGAGCACGTTCTTGGTCTCGTACTCGGTGCCGTCAACCGCGACCTTGCCGGGGCCGACGAGTGATCCCGTGCCTTCCAGCAGCTCGATCTTGTTCTTCTTGAGGAGTCCGGCGACGCCGCCGGTGAGGCCGAGGCGGATCTCCTCCCGCCTGCCCTGCACGGCCGTCCAGTCGACGCTGACACCCTCGACCTTGATCCCGAGCTCGGCCGCGCCGTTGGCCGCCTCGTCGTAGACATCGGCCGCGTGCAAGATCGTCTTCGCCGGCATGCAGGCGTAGTTGAGGCAGCGGCCTCCGGTCTGGTCCTTCTCGATCACCGCCGTCTTCAGCCCGAGTTGGGAGGCGCGGATCGCGGCTACATATCCGCCCGGCCCTGATCCGATCACGATCACGTCATATGCGTCAGCCATGGGGCGACTCTATATCTAACGGTCGGGCTGGGCGCTCTGTGCCCGGCCAGTCGTCTTCGAGCTCAGCGGGGCAGGTGGCGGTCGGGCATCTGGATCCGGGCCAGCGCCTTGACCGTGAACCAGAACAGGGTCCCGGCTCCGAGGCCGACCACAACCGGGGTCACCGCGCCGAGGACGCTGGTCGCCGAAACAAGGGCGAGGAACGCTCCGACCATCAGGATCGCCATCACGGCCTGGAAGCCGAGCACCGCCCAGTAGCGCGAGTTCCACATGCCCCAGGCCATCACCCCGAAGAGGATCGAGGGTGCGAAGACCTGAATCACGTTCGGTCGCTCACCGTTCACCTCGGCGCCGACGACCCAGGCGCCGACCGTGAGAAGGGCGATCAGCGCCGAGATCACGGCGCCGGCCGTGACCACGCGCGGGCGCTCCCCTTCCTCGAGCGGATCGAGCGCCTCGCGGGCAAGCTGGTTTCGAACGTCGGACTTGCTGACGCCCTTGGCCGCGGCAATCGCGGCGATGTCCTCGCCCTGAGGACCGGCGCCGTTACCGCTCGACCGCTCGCCAGGCCCTGCCGCGATCTCCTCGGCCGGCTCCTGAGACCCGCGCTCGGAGGTGCGCTGCTTGCGCTTGCGCCGCTCCGAGCGTTTGCGATCCCTGCTGCTCACCGGCCGGCCACCCTGGCCTCTGCCTCCAGGGACCGGCGTAGGGCACGAGCCGCGTCCCCCGGCTCCGCGGCCTCGCGGATCGCGCGGACGACGACCAGCCGTTCGGCTCCGGCGCCGACGACCTCGCCGACGTTCTCGAGGTCGATGCCCCCGATCGCAAACCAGGGCATGTCCGCGGCGTTCGCGTTCTTCGCCGCATAGCGGACGTAGTCGAGCCCAGCGGCGGCACGGCCCGGCTTCGTCGGCGTTTCCCAGACCGGCCCGACGCTGACGTAGTCGGGGCGGGCGGCGCCGTCGGCTGCCAGCGCCGCATCGAGCTGCTCGGGCCGGTGCGTCGAGAGGCCGACGATCGCTGCTTCGCCGACGATCTCCCGCGCGGCCTCGACTGCAGCGTCTTCCTGGCCGACGTGGACGCCGTCGGCGTCGCTGGCCGCCGCCAGCTCCGGGTCGTCGTTGACGATGAACAGCGCCCCGTGCTCGGCCGCCGCCGCAGCGAAGAGAGCGGCAGCCGCTCGCAGCGCCCCCGCCGGGGCGTGCTTGTCTCGCAGTTGGATGATCTCGGCGCCGCCGCCCAGCGCCTGGCCGAGCAGCCCGTCGAGCTCGACCGGTTCCAGCCCGGCGTCGCAGACGAAGTAGAGGCGGGCGGCGGCCAGCCGTGGGTCGCGGGATGCGTGGTCCATGGGGGCCAAAGCCTAAGCGTTGGGGACCGGGTGGCCTCTCGCACGACTAGGATGGGTGGGTCAACGGGAGCCCCGCTCATCAGGGGGCTGAGAGGGCGGTTGTGGCCGCCGACCGTCCGAACCTGATCCGGGTGATGCCGGCGAAGGGATGCTCCTGCCGCCGCCGCCCGTGGAGGTAGTCGATGAACAAGCAGCAGCAGGAAGCGAGAGCGGAGGAACCACCGGCCCGTGCTGAGCTGCTCGTAATCGGAGGCGGGCTCGCCGGGTTGATCTGCGCATGGCGTGCCGCCACGGCGGGAGTCGAGGTCCTCGTTTGCGATTCGCCCGATCGGCCCGCAGCCGCCGGCGTTGCAGCCGGAATGATTGCCCCGGTCGGCGAGGCGAGCTGGGGCGAGGGAGCGACGACCGCCGCGGCGATCGCCGCGGCAGCGGCCTGGCCCGAGTTCGCGCGTGAGCTCGAGCGGGCCGGCCGGCTTCCCGTCCCCTACAGGCGCTGCGGCGCGCTCCACGTCGCGCTGGATCGCGACGAGGCGGCCGAGCTGGGCCGCCGGGCCGATCTGCACGCACGCAGCTCGCTGCAGGCGGAGACCCTGCTCGGCAGCGAGTGCCGTCGGCTCGAGCCCGGTCTCGGGACGGCGGTCACCGCCGGCTTCAGCGCTCCTCTCGAGGCGGAGGTCGACCCCCGTGCCCTCTTGCCGGCGATCTCGGCCGCAGCCGAGAGCGCTGGAGCGCGGATCGTCTCCGCGGAGGTCAGCGAGATCGATTCCGGGGCCGGGGTTGCCCGCCTGGCGGATGGTCGCACCCTCGCCGCCGGCCGGGTCGCTATCTGTGCCGGCGCCTGGGCCGGGAGCGATGGCCTGCTCCTCCCCCAACAGCGGCTGCCCGTGCGCCCTGTCAAGGGGGAGATCCTCCGGCTCCGAGCCGAGCCCGGGCATCTTCCCTGCGAGCGGATCATCGTTGGTGAGCGCTTCTACATCGTCCCCAGGGCGGGAGGTGAGGTGGTGCTCGGCGCAACCAGCGAGGAAGGGGGGTTCGACATGCGGGTGACCGCCGGTGCGGTCCACGAGTTGCTCCGCGAGGCCCACCGAGCGCTGCCGGAGCTCGCTGAGTTGGAGCTGGTCGAGACGGCCGCCGGCCTGCGCCCGGGCTCGCCGGACAACGCGCCGATCTTCGGCACCCTCGAGGGCACAGCCGGCCCGATCGTCGCCGCCGGCCTGTACCGCAACGGCATCCTCCTCGCCCCCCTCCTGGCCGCCGGCTTCGACGCACTCTTTGCCTCGAGGGAGCTGCCGGCTGAGCTGATCCCCCTGGGCCCGGAACGCTTCGACCGTCCCGGCAGGGTGCGGCAGGTCCAATGAGGGTCCTGGTCAACGGTCAGCCGAAGGACCTGGAGCAGGGGGCCAGTGTGCGTGCCGCCGCGGCCGCAATCGGGATCAAGCCGGAGGCGCGCGGCGTCGCGGTAGCCGTCGACGGCGAGGTCGTGCCGCGGGCAGACCTCGACAGCACCCCTCTTGCCGACGGTCAGCGGGTTGAGATCGTTGCCGCGATCCAGGGCGGTGCCAGATGAGCGCGGCGCCCGTCGGATCCGCTTTCGAGCTCGGCGGCCGCACCTGGGGATCCCGCTTGATCGTTGGCACCGGGGGCTTCCGCTCGATGGTGGACCTGGAGCGGGCCCTGACCGAGTCGGGGACCGAGATCGTCACCGTCGCTCTGCGGCGGGTCGATCCGCTCGCTTCCGAGGGGGTGATCGACGTGATTGACGGGCTCGGTCTGTTCGTCTTGCCAAACACCGCCGGTTGCTACACCGCCCGCGATGCGATCCGCACGGCCGAGCTGGCCCGCGAGGCGTTCGAGACAGACTGGATCAAGCTCGAGGTGATCGGCGACGACCGCACCCTGCTGCCCGACGCCGTCGAGCTCGTCGCCGCGGCCGAGCGCCTCGTCGCCGACGGCTTCACCGTGCTCCCCTATACGACCGACGATCCGGTGCTGGCCCGCCGCCTCGAGGAGGTCGGCTGTGCCGCGGTGATGCCGCTCGGCTCTCCGATCGGCTCGGGCGCCGGGATCCGCAATCCCTACAACCTGCGGATCATCATCGAGAACGCAGGGGTGCCGGTGATCCTCGACGCCGGGATTGGCACCGCCTCAGACGCCGTTCTGGCGATGGAGCTGGGCTGCTCGGGGGTCCTGCTGGCGAGCGCGGTCTCGCGGGCAGAAGACCCGGCGCTGATGGCGCGCGCGATGCGCTCGGCCGTCGAGGCCGGCCACGCGGCCCGGCTTGCCGGCCGGATCCCGAGCCGCCTGCACGCGCAGGCGTCGAGTCCTGAGCAGGGGTTGGCCGAGCTCGACTGAGCTTCCCCAGCGGCCACTCGCGTGAACGGTTCCCTACCCGATCGGGGCGCTAACGGCTCACCCACGGCGGGAACCCCATACGCTCACGGCGATGAGCGGATTCGAGGTCTGGCTGGCGCGGCATGGGGAGACGGAGTGGAGCCTCGCCAAGCGGCACACCGGGCGCACCGACATCCCCTTGACCAATCACGGCAAGGAGCAGGCGCGGGCCCTGGCCCCGACCCTGGCAGAGCAGAACTTCTCCCGGGTCTTCGCGAGCCCGCTACTGCGGGCCCGCCAGACCTGTGAGGGCGCCGGTTTGATCGATCGGGCCGAGCTCCGCGATGAGCTGATGGAGTGGGACTACGGGGCCTACGAGGGCAAGACGACGGTTGAGATCCAGACCGAGATGCAACCCGGCTGGCTGCTCTGGACCGACGGCTGTCCCGGGGGCGAGATGCCGGCTGACGTCGGCGCCCGGGTCGACCCGCTGATCGAGGAGCTGCGCGGCCTCGATGGCGACGCGATCGTCTTCGCCCACGGCCACGTGCTGCGCGTCTTCGCCGCCCGCTGGATCGAGCAGGAGCCGATCGCCGGCCAGCGCATCGCTCTGGCGACCGGCACCCTGAGCCGGCTCGGCCTCGAGCACGACTACCCAGTGATCAGAGCTTGGAACGCGCCGGTCTGACTGCCGCCGGGCGCCGAGGCGGGCCGTTGATTGAATCGTTAGGCACCCGGGTAGTGTCTGAGTTTCGATGGCGGGGAGCTTCTCCATACCCACGAACGGCAACGGCAACGGAGCTGCACCCCCGAGTGCCCCCGGCTTCGGGCCGACCACGTCGATCTGCCCGGAGTGCAAGGTGAGCCTTGCGGCGGAGGTGGTCGAGCGCGACGGTCGCGTCCTGATCACGCGTGAATGCCCCGAGCACGGTCGCTTCGATGCCGTCGTCTACGGCGACGCGGAGCGCTATTCGGCGATCCAGAAGTACAACAAGCCGGGCGAGGAGCCGCTCCAGCGCCAGACCGAGGTCGACCATGGTTGCCCGCACGATTGCGGGATCTGCCCCGAGCACATCCAGCACACCTGCCTGGGGATCATCGAGGTCAACACCGGCTGCAACCTCGACTGTCCGATCTGCTTCGCGGACTCCGGCACAGGGCACGACCCCACCGGCTACTCCCTGAGCCTGGCCGAGGTCGAATCGATGCTCGACACCTTCGTCGCCGCCGAGGGTGAGCCCGAGTCGATCCAGTTCTCCGGCGGTGAGCCCTCGATCCACACCGAGATCCTGCCGATGCTCGAGGCCGCCAAGGATCGGGGGATTCCCCTGGTGATGCTGAACACGAACGGCATCCGCCTCGCCCGCGA
>JAQBGG010000061.1:0-8630 GCA_032122625.1 Acidobacteriota bacterium | reverse complement strand
GAGCGCGTGGTAGCGGTCGGCCTCGAGGTTCTCGATCAGCAGCTCCAGCGTGATCTCATCGTCCTCGCAGACGACGACGGTTCCCAGGCTCTCGATCTCGGCCGGCATCGGTTCGGCTCCTCGCTCGCTTGCTTCCTGCATACCCCCCGAACCCCGGTCTCGCCCAAGCCGCCCCCGAGGTCAGCTTCAGCTTGGCCGAGGCCTGACGGCCACCGTCGGCAGCTCGAGCACGGCCCGAGCGAGTCGGTCGGCGACGAACCTGCCGGCCGGCACCGCTAGCTCACCCCGCAGCCTGCGACCGTCGGCATCGAGGAAGATGACGTCGATCGCAAACCGCATACCGAGCGTGTGGACGCCGCGGCAATCCGGCAGCAGCAGGCCACGCGGGGCGCTCTCGCGGGTCAGTAGGGCGAGCCCAAGCAACCTGCTGAGGTAGCTCTCGGCAACGACGACCTCGTGCCCGAGGACGGTTCGCACCGGCAGGCCGCGCAGTCGCCGGGCGAGCGGCGGCTCGATCCCCTGCATGGATCCCATGGCCGCACTACCCCGCGATTGCCGATCGCGCCCCGCGGCGGAGGGCAGATCAGCCCCGTCGGCCTTACCCGTCGACACCGGCCCACGCATTCCTCCCCGGTCCGATGGGTGCAAGCCTGCGTTCAGAGGTCGCTCAGCTCAGGCGTCGAGGCGGGTGGTCCGGAAACATTCGCGGCCCGCGGCGGGGGATGCTCGCGTGGGAGGAAGAAACGAGTGGAAAAGGCGACACGCAGAGGCAACTACGAGTCCGGCTCCGATTACGTCCTCGAGTACGGGGAACTCCGGTTTTCGTTCAATGAGAAGGACTTCGCCCAGCGGGTTGAGCAGGCTGCCGTGAAGCTCGGCTTCACCAACCCAGGCCTCGGCCACCAGGAACTGCACGACCTCGTCGAGCTTGCCGTCAACGGTGAGATCCGCGAGGCGGCATCACCACTTGGTGAGCACGTCAACGAGAACTGGGGCGAGTTGGTCGACGGCGCCAACCGCAGCCTGGTCCACTGGATCCGGCGCCTCGTCTTCCGCGGAGCATGGCTCGACCAACGGGTCAAGGAGGGCGAACTCGACGTTGTCTTCGACGAGGAGACGAACGCCTTCGGCTACATCCAGCCGGACCGCGACTCCGAGCCGATCGAGCTCTCGCGCGAGCCCTCCTGGGCCGAACTCGCCTACCGCCGCTAGGAGCCGAGTGAGGCGAGCAGCTTCTCGTTGCTCGACTCGGCCTTGAGCCTCTGGACGAGCCGCTCGGCGGCCTCCTCGGCCGGGATTGCCATCAGCTCGGCCCGCAGGGCCCGGGCGCCGGCCAGCTCGGCATCCTCGCGCAGGGAATCCTCCCCGGCGACGCGGCAGCCGCTGACGTCGAGAGCCGGGTAGATACCCGCCTCGGCAAGCTCGGCGCTGAGCGTGATCGTCACGTTCTCGGTCGTCGCCAGAGCCTTGGCGACGCCGCCGTCGTCCTCCCCGGTCAGGGCTGTGGCGATAACTGTCAGCGAACCCGCCTCTTCCTCAGCGGTCTCGCGGCCGGCCCCGAAGATCGGCTTCGTGGCGCCCGGATCGTCGGCCGCGACAGCGAGCCGGGAGAGCGAGTCGATCAGGAGGGCGACGTCGGCCCCGGACTCAGCCTTGCGCCGGGCCTGGGCGACGGCCAGCTCGACCGCTCGCAACTGCTCACTGGATCGCATCTCGGCACCGGCGATCGTCAGCTCAGCCTCCTCGGGCAGGGCATCGCGCCAAGCGCGTTCCTCCTCGGGCCGCTCGTCGATCAGCAGCACGACGACCTCGAGGTCGTCGGCTCGGCCAAGTTCGGCGGCGAGGGTCCGCAGCAGAGTCGTGCGGCCGGAGCCACGGGTCGCGTTGACCAGCACGCGTTGCCCTCTGGCGAGCGGGGTCAGCAGATCGATCGAGCGGAGCAGGACGACGGCCTGATCCTCGGCGCCCTCGCCGCTGAGCCGCAATCGCCGATGCGGGGGCACGGCCTCGAAGTCCTCGAACTTGGAGCGCTCGGCGCCAGGCTCGGCGCCGTTGACGGAATCGATGTGCACGAGTGCCGGGTGGCGCTCACCGCGGCGCGGGCTGCGGGCGGGGCCGCTGACAACGTCTCCGGCCTGGAGCTCGCAGCGCCGGATCTGGGAAGGCGAGACGTAGATGTCTCCCTCGGCGTCGGGGTCCTCGGGGCGGATGAACCCATGGCCGCGGGAGGTGATCTCCAGCACGCCGGTGATCGGCTCGCCCGGCTGATCCGCCTCGGGCTCGTCCTCCTCGTCCCGGTCTGAGTCCTCACGCGGGGACCTACCGGAGCCGCGGCGACGCCCTCCCCGCTCAGATTGACCGCGGCGGGAACGGCCACGATCAGAGCCACCGCGTCCGCCGCCGGCAGGCGCGCCGGAGGGGCGGTCGGAGCCGGACTCTTGCCCGGAACCACCGAGCTTGTCGATCAGCTCGTCTCTGCTCAGCATCCTGAAGCCCTCGATACCGCGCTCGGCGGCTAGTTCATGCAGGTCGGCGATGTGCTTGTTCTCGAGGGATCCGTTGGCCATCGGCGAGCACTATAGGGGTGCAATCCCCTGTCGGGATCGGCCCCGAGGTCTCAGGCCGGAGCACCGGCCGGGTCGCAGCCCTCATCGGCGAGATCGCCAACCCACGCGTCGGCCTCATCGGCGACCCGGCCGCGGTCCCAGTCCAGCTCCCTACCCATGGCCTCGGCGACCGGGCGCACGGCTTCAGCGGTACGCAGCGCCGGGGCGGCGACAAGCGCCAAGCGGGTCCGGCGCAGGAGCACGTCGGCGACGCTGCGCGCCTGCTCGAGGCGGGCTGCAACGACGGCCTCGGCGAGTAGATCCGGGTGGCCCGGGACGATCGGCCGCGCCAGCTCCGGCCGCTCGGCGGCAACGGCGAGCACGTTGCGAGCCGCATGTCCGTAGCGAAAGCCGAGCTGCTTCTTGACGTCGGGGCCGACCAGGCCCGGCTCCAGCCCCTCCGGCGCCTCGAGATCCCCCTCGGAGGCCTCCATCCCGAGCGGAATATCGGCCGTCCGGCAGGGCACTTCGCGGCCCTCGCGCTCGGCGACGCGATCGAGGACCTGCTTAGCCATCCGCCGCCACGTCGTGAGCTTGCCA
This sequence comes from Acidobacteriota bacterium, assembly GCA_032122625.1. Taxonomy (GTDB): domain Bacteria; phylum Actinomycetota; class Thermoleophilia; order Solirubrobacterales; family 70-9; genus CAXMST01. Next base: position 5,484 of record JAQBGG010000061.1, on the reverse strand, counting down.
CCGGTGATCGTCAGCATCCCCGACGAGGTCTCATAGAGCTCAGCCTTACGTGAGATGTCGACCGACTTCTTTGGGTCGCCGGTCGAGATCAGGGGCCTGACACCGGCGTAAGCACCGGTCAGATCGCCGCGGTCGAGGCTCTCGCCGAAGTACTCGTTCACGGCCGATAGGAGGTAGTCGATGTCGTCGTCCCCGGGTCGAACATGGTCGATATCGCCGTCGAAGTCGTTGTCGGTCGTGCCGATCAGCGCCCGCCCGTACCAGGGGAGGACGAAGATCGTCCGGTCTTCTCCGGCGGGGACGATGCAGGCGGCATCGTTGAGCGGCAGGCGCTCGAGCGGCAGGGTGAGGTGTGTCCCGCGGCTCGGCGCGATCCGCGGTACCTCGGTCTCATCGATGATCTCGCCCGGCCGCACCCGGTCGGCCCAGACGCCGGTCGCGTTGATCACGTTGTCGGCCCTGATCTCGAGTTCGGTGCCGGCCTCGCGGTCGGTGCATCTGACGCCTGCAGCCTTGCCGCCGTCGTCCAGCAGCGAGGTCACTTCGAGCCGGTTGGCCATCACCGCGCCGAAGCGCTCGGCCTCGCCGAGGATCGTCAGCACAAGGCGGACGTCGTCGGTCTGGCAGTCGTAGAACATGTAGGCGGCCTTCGGATCCCGAGCCCGCAACGCCGGCACGTACTCAAGCGTCTCCTCGGCCGAGATCGTGCGATGCCGATCGGGCGACCAACCGGCCTCGGGGTCGTCGCCCTTGACCCGCTGCCTGCGCCCCTGACCGACCCGGGTGGAGGCCATCACGTCATACATGTTGAGTCCGATCCCGATCTTCACGTCGCGCCGATCGTCGCCCAGGGTCGGCACCAGGTACGGCGTCGGATAGACGAGGTGCGGCGCCAGTTGGACCATCAGTTGACGCTCCAGCAACGCCTCGCGAACCAGGCCGAGATCGAAGTTCTGCAGGTAGCGGAGGCCGCCGTGGACCATCTTCGAACTGCGGCTGGAAGTCCCGAAGGCCCAATCGTTGCGCTCGACGATCGCCGTCGAGTAGCCCCGCGAAGCGGCGTCGAGGGCGACGCCGGCACCGGTCACGCCGCCGCCGATTACGACGAGGTCAAAGCGCTCGGAGGTGAGCTCGACGAGCGCTGCCTCGCGGTCGATCATCGCTGCGCCCCGGTCCTGTCGATGTAGCTGCCGATCACGTCACTCCCACCGTAACGGCAGGAGCGCGCCGGGCGCGGGGCCCCGAGGTCAATCGAGCCACTCGACATAGGAGCTGGGATCGGGGCGCTCCGGCGGCCGCTGCTCCTGGATCGGATAGCCGAGGTAGAGCAGGCCGACGAACCGCTCGTCCTCATCGATCGCGAGCGCCTCTCTCCCCTCCGGGCTGCGCAGAACTGCCGGCGTGCGCCAGTAAGCGGCGAGGCCGCGGCCATGGGCGGCGAGCAGGAGGATGTAGGCGGCACAGGCGGCGGCGTGGAGATCCTCGGCCGCGGTCAGCTCGTCGGGCGAATCGAGTGCGGTGCAGACGACCAGCGTCGGTGCGCGCTCGAGCTTCGGGGCGGCCTCGGGGCCGGCGGCCGCCTGCAGTCGCTCGAGCGCCCGGGGACCGACGACGCGGAAACGCCACGGGCTCGTCAGATGGTGGTTGGGCGCCCAGCGGGCGAGCTCGAACAGCTCCTCCAGGGTTGCCCGCGGGACCGGCTCGGGCCGGTATGCCTTGTGGGTCCGCCGCGTGCGGATCGCGGTTTCCAGGTCCATCGGTAGCCAGGATCTCACGCCACCCCCGGGGATGGCGCAACGGGCTCAGCCGACCGGGCGGCGGCGCCACCAGATCCAGCCGCCAACAGCGGCCACGGCGAGCAGGTTGGCGACCGCAAACCAGAGAAGCCCCGTCGAGGATGAACCGTCGGCAGCAGCCGCGGTCTCAGCCCCGAGCTCGAGGATCGGCGAGGCCGTGGCCGTCTTCGGCACGAGCGCATCGGGCGCGCGGCCTACCCCGCCGTCGCGAGCGAGCCAACGGCTGCCTTGGGCTCCGTCGTTGCCGCCCGCTGCCGAAGCTCCTCCCTTGCCGCCCGCGCCGAAGCCCGAGCCCCCGCCAGACCCCCCGGAGCCTCCCGTGCCGGAGGTCGCGCCGCCGCCAAGCGCGCCTTCGCCGCCGCCACTCGCAGCCCCGCCGCCGCTGCCGCCACCCCCGCCCGAACTCTCCCGCCGCGCCACCGACGGGATCGGGAACGGCGCCTGCTGCAGGGCCGTCAGCGCCTGAGCGGTGACCCAGACCGGCGTCTGATCACTCGACTTCGAGTAGGAGAAGTGACCGTCGGCCGCCTGGCGAGCCTGGAGGTACTCGAGACCGGTGCGCGCTGCCTTGTGAACGCGCTTCGGGTTGAGGCCGGCGGCCGCCAGGCCCTGGATCGCCCACGATGTCGACTGCGAGTTCGAATCGCCCGAGCGTGTCAGTGACCAGCCGCCGTCGGCATGCTGGGAGCCGCGCAGCCAGCGGGCGCCGCGCGCCAGTCGACGCTCGGCGCCGGCAGCCGCCATCGCCTGCAGCACGGCGCCGGTGCTGTCGGGCTCGCTCGTCGCCCGCCGAACGGAGCCCCAGCCGCCGTCGATGTTCTGTGCTCTGCGCAGCCAGCGAACCGGGTCGGAGAGGGAGGCGTCGGACTCGCCGGCGGCAGAGCGCGCCAGAACTGCGAAGGCGGTCAGGTTCACCTGCTTCTCGTAGGAGCCACCGTTGCTCTCCCGCGAGCGCAACTCAGCGACGAGGTCGCGGTCGCCGAGGCGCCCCGATGAGACGCCGGCACCGCGCAGCGCGAGGATCGTCCGCTCGAGATCCCCGGTGGAGCTGAGCTCGTCAGCGTGTCGGCGCAGGTAGTCGACCGGCGAGCGGCCCTTGAGGTGGAGGTCGCGGGGGTTGCGGCCGGCCGCCTCGAGGCCGAGCATCGCCCAGCCGGTCATCGCTGGGCTCGAAATCGATCCTGGGCTCGTCCCGAAGCCTCCGTTCGGGTTCTGGGAATCGGCGAGCCAGGCGCGAGCCCCGTTGACAGCCCTGCCGGCGCCCGAGGTCACTACCTCGGCTCGGCCGGCGCTGGCGTTGCGCGCGCCCGGACCGGCGGCGATCGCGGCGCCCAACGCGATCGCAACCAGAGCCGCCGCCGCCACGGCGCCGCCGCTCGGCGCCGCCCGCCAGGTGACCTCGAAGCGGGCGCGATAGCGCTCCAGCATGCGCACAAGCGCCGGGCCTGCGGCCAGCATGATCGCGGCGTTGCCGGCGGCGTGGGCGATGTTGAACGGGATCCCACGAGCGGAGAGCGCCAGGTAGCGATCGAGCGACTGCTCGCCGCCGAAGTTGACCATCGCCGAGAGGTCGAGGAGAGCGCCGTAGAGGAGCCCGGCGACTGCGGCCGCCAAAGCCAGCCCGACACGCCCGAGGCGACGGGCGGTAAGCGCGGCCAGGGCGGCGCCGCCGAGACCGACCAGGCCCCAGCCGGCCATCTGCCAGGGCGTCCACGGTCCCTGACCGAGCCAGAAGTTGGAGATCAGAGCCGAGAGCGCGCCCACGGCGAAGCCGGCTGGGCCTCCCAGCGCGTAGCCCGCGAGGAGCGCGACATCGGTGGTCGCTGCCACGTTCGGCAGCGGTGCCAGCACGACCCGGCCGGCGACTCCGAGCGCGGCAAGGGCGGCGACCGCGGCGAGCAGGCGTGCCGACGGCCGCGAGCGCTCGAACCAGAGTCCGCCCGCGACCAGCACGAGCGCCAGGATTCCGAGCACGCTGAGTTGCCAGCTCATGCCTCTCTCCCTTCGAGGATCGGCTTGCCCGCGTTGAGCAACTCGGCTCCCTGCTCGGGGGTGATCGCGGCGCCGCCGGAGATGCGGGCGATCTCGGTCGCGAAGTACCAACCGCCGCCGAGCACCTCCCGGGCACCGCCGTCGGCGAGCACCCGCCCCCGCGCGAGCAGCACGACGCGGTCGGCAAGCGCCGCCGCGAACTCCACGTCGTGGGTGGCGACGAGAACGGCGCTGCCCGAGCCCGCGAGCGCGCGCAGCCATTCGGCGAGGTCGGTCTTGCGGGAGCGATCCAGGCCGCGGGTCGGCTCGTCGAGACAGATCAGGCCCGGCGGCGTCCCACCGGCTCCGCGCCCCGCCAGCGCCAGTGCCAGCGCCAGTCGCTGGCGCTCGCCGCCGGAGAGATCCCGCGGGTCCCGATCGGGATCGACGTCGAGGCCAACCGCTCGCAGAGCCAGCCGCCCCTGCTCACCGGGAAGCTCCTCGCCGACCCGCTCTCGGACGAAGTAGTCATCGGGTCGCTGGGTCAGCAGAGCGCAACCGCGCGGGGTCTCAGCTCGCCCCTCGCAGGTGTCGGCCACTCCGGCGACGGCCCGCAAGAGGGTGCTCTTGCCGGCGCCGTTGGGACCGGCAAGCGCCACCGTCTCCCCCGCCCTGATCTCGAGGTCGATGCCGTCAAGGACCCGTCTCGCCCCGCTTCCCGGCAGTTCCAGCTCGACGCTGATGCCGCTGACCGCGAGCGCGGGCGGACGCCCGTCGTCGTCAGCCGCCCGCCGGCCGGTTCCCACGCCTGCCGGCGCCGGCGCCGGCAGGTGTCGGGCGAGCAACTCCCGGCCCCGCTTGACGGTTACCGGCCGCTCGGCGCGGCCGGCGAGCTCGAACATCCGCATCGCCGGCGTCCTCAGCTCCGGTGCCCGCTCGCCGGCGAACTTGCCGAAGCCCTCAGGCGAGCCGTCGTAGGCGAGCCGACCGCCGTCGAGCGACAGCACCCGGTCGGCGGCGCTCAGGCAGCGCTCGAGCCGATGCTCGCCGAGAATCACCGTCACCGCCCACTCCTCGTTGAGCCGGCGGAGCAGGCCGATCAGCTCATCCCCGGCGATCGGATCCAGCTGCGAGGTGGGCTCGTCGAGCAGCAGCAGCGGCGGCCGTGTGACCAGGGCTGCTCCGATCGCGACCCGCTGCAGCTCCCCGCCGGAGAGAGTGTCGGCGGCGCGTCCGAGCAGCGGCTCGATCGCCAATGCGAGGGCGACCTCCTCGACCGCCCGGGCGCGCTCGAGTGGCGATTGCCCGCGTAGCTCGAGCGGTAACTCGAGCTCGGCCGCGACGGTGGTCGAGACGACCTGCGACTCCGGCTCCTGGGCAACGAAGCCGACGCTGAGCGCCAGCTCAGCCGGGCCCTGATCGCGGATCGAGCGGCCGTCGACGCGCAAGTCACCGGCGAACTCGCCGCCGTGGAAGTGTGGAACGAGCCCGCACGCTGCCCGCAACAGCGTCGACTTGCCCGACCCCGAGCGGCCGGCGAGCACGATGAACTCCCCCGCCGCCACCTCGAGGTCAATGTCCACGAGCGCCGGGCGGGCGGCCTCGGGATAGCGATAGGTGAGGGCAGCGATCTCGAGCACCGTCGGCGCCCCGTCAGCCATGGGCGACCGCCTCCGGTCGTGACTCCCGAACTGCCTTGGCGGCTCGAGCGGCCCGG
>JAQBGG010000060.1:0-3479 GCA_032122625.1 Acidobacteriota bacterium | reverse complement strand
TGTCGCTGTTCGGCGTGATTCTCGCCTGGGCCTATGAGCGCACGGGGGTCCTCTGGACGGCGATTGCTCTGCACGCCATGAACAACACGATCGCCTTCCTCGTCCTGATCGACGTGCTCAAGGTTTGAGCTTCGCGGATCGCGGCAATTGCCCGATCCAGGGATTACACTTCCGCTATGCAAAGCCGTTCCCGTTTGCTCGCCCTCGTTCCGTGCACACTCACGGCTCTCGCGCTGGGTGCTGGCGTTGCATCGGCCCAGGACGCGACCGCTGATCCGGTCACGGGCGGCGCGACCGCCGCGGCTCCTGCAGCCGGCGCCTCAGGCACGACCGCCCCGGCGCCGCCGGTCCGCGAGGCGCGTGTGAACCTCCGCCTCAAGGGGCTCAACCACGGCCGCCTCACGGTCGGCAACCGCTTCACCGCGGCCGGCACGCTGGCCCCCTACGTCAAGGGGGAGCGGGTGACGCTGATCGTCCGCCGCGGGACGAAGACGATCAAGCGCAAGGTCGTCACTCCGAAGCTGAAGAAGGGCTCGAACTTCAGCCGCTTCTCGATCTCACAGAAGCAGACCGCCCCCGGCCGCTACTCGGTGCAGGCGATCCACAAGCGCTCCAGCAAGTTGACCTTCAGCCAGGATCGGAGCAAGGGCTTCAAGGTCCGCTACCCGGACCTGCGGCAGGGCAACCGGAGCAGCACGGTGCAGTTGTTCAATCGGCTGCTCGCCAAGCAGGGATACGTCAACGACGGCGGCAAGAGCTTCGACTCGGCCACGGCCCGCGCCGTACTCGCCTATCGCAAGGTCAACCAGATGTCGTGGAACAGCAAGGCGTCCGGCAGCATCTTCAAGAAGCTGGCCAAGGGCAAGGGCGGCTACAAGGTCAAGCACCCGGGCTCCGGTAAGCACGTCGAGCTCGACATCTCCCGGCAGATCCTGGTCCTCGCCAAGGGCGGCAGGACGGACGAGATCTACCACACCTCCACGGGCTCACCAGCGACGCCGACGCCGACCGGGACCTGGCGCTTCTACCGCAAGGACCCGGGTTACAACAGCCTCGGCATGTACTACTCGGTCTACTGGAACCGTGGCTATGCGACGCACGGCTACGAGTCGGTCCCCACGTACCCCGCCAGCCACGGCTGCGCCCGCAACCCGATCCCCAACTCCGTTCATATCTACAACTGGATCGACCTCGGGGATCTGATTCACGTCGACCGCTGAGCCCGGCGCTCGGGACCCGGTCGGCAACCGCGTACGATCCGCCGACCTTGAGCGACCCCAGGCAAACCCTGATCGATGAGTTGCGCGAGCACGCGCTGGTTCTCGGCGAGGTGACGCTGTCGAGCGGCAAGACCGCCTCCTACTACGTCGATGCCAAGCGGGCGATCCTGCGCCAGCCGGGGTTCGGCGCAGTCGCCGAGCTGGTCGCCGGCATCGCGGGCGAGCTTGGGGCCAGAGCCGTCGGCGGGATGACGATGGGCGCCGATCCGATCGCCAGCGCGGCGCTGAGCGGAACCGGCGGCGAAGGCCTGCTCGCCTTCTTCGTCCGCAAGGAGAAGAAGCAGCATGGGCTGCAGCGCTGGGTCGAAGGTCCCCTGCTCGAGGCGCGCACGCCCGTATTGATCGTCGAGGACGTGGTCACCACCGGCGGCTCGACCGTGCAGGCGATCGAGCGCTGCCGGGAGGAGGGCCTCGAGATCGTCGGCACCGTCTCGATCCTCGACCGGCTCGCCGGCGGCGCTGCGGCGATCGACGCCGCCGGGGGTGGCGCCTACACCGCCCTGGCCACGATCGACGACATCTACCCGGACAGACCCCAGGGCTGAGATACGAAGACCGGCCGCGGCGCATCTCGCGGCCGGGTGAATCACGAACCCGGTCATCGCCCTTCGGACCTTCGAGGGGTCACAAAACCCGGAATAGTTCCGAGGAACGTGACCCCTCGAGCGCGAGCCGGTCTTCGGTGGTCGGCACTCCCCACCCCATGCCCCGACCAGGATTCGAACCTGGGGCCTACTCCTTAGGAGGGAGTCGCTCTATCCAGCTGAGCTATCGGGGCTGGTTGCCGGTTTGCGGCTTGTCCAAGCCATACCCGGCGATTGTGCGGCAGTCGCGTTTGACTCCTGATCGGCGTCTTTGGCCGTCTGGCTGCCCATTGCTGCCCATTGAAGCGCCCGATCGAACTCGCGGAGAGTCGACCCCGTAAGCCGCTCGCGGCGCCGCACGGCCCTAGCGTAGACCTTCATTGAGAAGGCGGGCTCGGTGTGGCCGAGCTGCTGGGCGACGTAGACCGGATCGTCGCCGAGAGCGAACCGCAGGCTCGCGTACAGCCGCCGCAGCGAGTGCGGCGAAACCGCTTGACCGATCGGGCCGAGCCCAAGCGCGGACAGCCTGCGGTTGGCACGGCGGATCGCGGTCTTCAACCGCCGTTCGGCGTTACTCGGCGTCTGTCGCCCGCCGTTGCGGTTCGGAAAGACCGGGCCGTCGAGCCTGCGGGTGCGAGCTTTGTGCTCAGATAGCTCCTCGCGCAGCGCGGCGGGGGCGTCCACTTGGCGGACCCCGGCCTCGGTCTTCGCCCGGCCGACGCTGATCGTGCCGGTCGCAAGGTTCAGGTCAGGCCAATCAAGCGCGCATGCCTCGCCGACCCTCAGGCCGCCGCCAGCCATCGTCGCAAGGATCGGCCTCAAGCGGTCGGCGGCGGCAAGCAGCGAGGGGAGCTGCTCGGGTTCGATCGCCGGCCGACTCGGGTTTGTGCGCTTGACTCGCCGCCTCGGGCCGCGGGCCGGATTGCGTGCGGGGTCCAGATAGCCGTAGTCGGCGGCGGCGTCGAGGATCTGCGCGAGCAGCCCCAGCGACTTGTTGATCTGATTGGGGCCGAGAACGCCCTCGCGTAGCTTCGCGGCCTTGTAGCGATCCACGTCCTCGGCGGTGATCGCGCCAAGCTGCACCGAAGCGAAGTGTGGGAGCAAGTGCCCGCTGAGCTGCCACCGATAGCCCGACCACGTCTTCGGCGCCAGCTCGGGGGCACGGTTGGTGAGCCACTCGCTCGCGAACTCGTGAAAGGTCGGCGCCTCGGTCGGCGCGTCTACCGGCGCCGGACGAATCCCAGGATCAGTGCCCGACCGAGGCCTCCAAGCAAGGGGACCGCACCGCGCCCGAGACCACGATCACCAAGGGCGCGCCGAAGAAGACCAAGAAGCACACTGTCAAGTTCAAGTTCACCTCCTCGGAGCCCGGCTCGAGCTTCGAGTGCAAGCTCGACAAGAAGCCGTTCAAGCCCTGCAAGTCGCCGAAGAAACTCAAGCGGCTGAAGAAGGGCAAGCACAAGTTCAAGGTCCGGGCGATCGACCCCGCCGGTAACACCGACCCCTCGCCGGCCAAGGACAAGTTCAAGGTCGTGCGGTAGCCGGGCGTCGCACCCGCTCAGGTTGTGCCGCAGTCCAACCCGGCGTAGGCTCGGCTCCAACCGACTCGGGAGGA
>JAQBGG010000059.1:0-2983 GCA_032122625.1 Acidobacteriota bacterium | reverse complement strand
TGTCCGAGCGCGACATCAAGGCGGTGGCGGCGCTGCGGGCCGTCGAGAAGGAGCAGTACCGTCTGTTCCTCGACGACGGGACCGGGGTGTCGATCTACCTCGGGCGCGAGACGGCCGAGGTGACGACCTTCGACTATGGCGACATCCGCACGTTCTGCTCATGCTCGGGCGAGGACGCGGACGGCCGCGAGGTGCTGTTGATCGGCGCGGAGAACGGATTCGTCTACCGCCTCGACCGTGGCACGAGCCTCGACGGCGCGGCCATCAAGGCGTTCCTGCGGCTTCCGTTCAACCACATCGGCCAACCCGCCCAGAACAAGAGATTCCAGAAAGCGACGTTCGAGCTGGACCCTGGCTCGCCGAACCTCGAGCTCAAGGTCTCGTCCGAGGTCTCCTACGCCGACCCGTTGCTGCCCAGCGGGAACGAGCAGCGCTTTACCGCATCGGGCGGCGGTGCGGCGTGGTCGGAGGCAGCATGGTCGGAGTTCGTTTGGTCCTCGGCGTTCCAAGGCACGGGCCAGGTCTGGCTGGACAGGTTCGGGAAAAATCTTTCCCTCGTCGTGTTCTCTGAAAGCGCGACAGCCGCGCCTCATCTCCTGCATGGCCTGACGCTTAATTACACGCTGCGCGGCTTGGCGAGATGAAAGGGCGATCCTGATGACCAACGCTTTCTACACCGCAGAGCCTCTCATCCCAGAGCACGAGCTCGCGCGGGCCGAGACCGTCAACGCCCACCTCTCGGCGATCGAGGCCGGCTTCGACAAGCTGGAGTCCCCGACCAGCTCCGACCAGCGGCAAAGTTTCTGGGCCACCGCCACCGGCACGGGCACGCCCTATTCCATTGGTTTCCTGAGCAACCCGCCAAGCGCATACGGGGAAGGCTGCCACGTCGAGTTCGAGGTTCCGGCGACCAATCTCGGCCCGGTGACGCTCGATCTTCACGGTCTCGGGATCAAGACACTCGTCAACAACGCGAGCAGCGCGCAGTTGGCGGCCGGCGACCTACCAATCGGCGCCATCGTGACGGCCGTCTACGACGGAGTCCAGTTCCGACTCGTCAATCTCGTCACGACGCCGGGCGGCGGCGGCGAGCCAGGCAGCTCGTTCGCCGCGATCACGGGCTCGCCCTACGACAACGCGGCGCTGGGCACCGAGCTCGACGGCAAGAGCGACGATCCACACACGCACGCGGACGCGACGACCTCGGCCTCGGGCTTCGAGTCGGCGGCCGACAAGACCAAGCTCGACGCTCTCGAGCTGCAAGGGCCGCCCGGCATCCTGACGCTGACCGAGGCGAGCTTCGACGGCAGCGGCAATCTGGCGTGGTCGACGACGTGGCCGCGGTTCGTGGAGCTGACCGGGCCGATCACCAAGAACCTGACCCTCGCCATGCCGCCAGGCACGTTCACCGGGCGGACCAGCACGATCAAGCGATCGCAGAATGCGGTTGGTCCGTGGAAGCTCACCATCAGCGGGCTCGGTCCGGCTGCGGACAGCAGCACCAGCATGCAGCAGCAGACGATGTGGGTCGACATCGGCTGGGACGCCACCGGCAAGTGGCAGCGGCGGAAGTTCGAGAACGTGCCTCGCCCGGCGACGCAACCCGGAGTCACGGACCTCCCGTCCGCGAGCTTCAGCGGCGGGGGGATCTACACCTTCAACTCGACTACAGACTACCAGCATGTGCGAGTGACCTCGCTCACGCAGGACTCGCAGATCGCCTTCAACCGGCTGGCAGCGGACTGCTTCATAGACCAGCAGGTATATGTCCACCGCGCCGACGGATCGGTGTTCACGTTGACGTTGACTGGTCTCGGCACGGGCGGCGCCAGCACGCACCTGATGAGCACCACCGGGCAGGGGGCGAAGCTCGTCTATCGCAGCTCGAGGATCTGGGAGATCGTCGGTGCGCTGAGCGCCAGCAGCGGCTTGCCTGACATACTGCAGGCAACGCTGCTCGGGCGGGCTTCCGGCGCCGGCACCGGCCAGCCCTCGGCCCAGGATGGCGCCGCCATCCGGATCATCGCCAATGTCGAGGACGGCGCCACCGCCGACCAGACCGATGGCGAGATCGAAGCGGCCTACAACGCGCAGGTGCCGGCGGCGTCGCAGGCCGAAGCCGAGGCCGGCACCGAGACGGCGATCCGCCGCTTCTCGCCGCTGCGTCTCAAGGAGGCCATAGACGCCCTGAGCGGCACACCGAGCGCTGCTGGCAGCGTCACCTTCACGCCGACCGGCGACATCGCGGCGATGAACGTCCAGGACGCTGTCGTCGAGGTCGCGGCCGAGCGGGTGCCGGTCACCCGCACGGTCTCGGCCGGCACAGGTCTCAGCGGCGGTGGCAGTCTCTCCAGCAACCTGACGCTCTCGGCATCGTTCGGCGGCAGCGGCTCGGCGGACACCGTCGCGCGGTCGGACCACACCCACGCCGGCCTGTTGCCGGCGGTCGGCGCCGAGGGTGATGAGCTTGGGGTCGTCAGCGGCGTATGGGCCTCGCGGACAACGGTGCGTGGTGAGGGTGCGCTCATCACCCGCGGCGATACGGAAGAGGCGGTACCGGGGACGCCGCTTGTGCTCGACCCGGCGACGGACGCGGCGGGCGGCTACATCTTCACCGAGACGCTGACAGCCGATCTCAATGTGGAGTTCTTGACCGCCGGGCAGCGAGTGGGGCACCTCCTCGCCGTGCATCGCCTCGGAGCCAACGTCGGCTTCGCCTTCGCGGTCGGCGACCTGCTGGGTGACATCTCGGTTGCGGCGTCGGCAGGCGAGACAGTGCTTGTGCAGTTTGACGGCTCGCGCTGGGTATCGCTCGGCAAGACGGCGCAGACCGCCGGCGGGCTGTCGACCTTCACGCAAACCGTCGAGACCGTCCTCACCTCTACGTCGCTCAGTGCTGCACAGCAGATGTACGGGACGGCCGGCGGTGCCGCCGTACACAAGACGCTGCTGGTCAAGCCAACCACCGGCAGCGACGCCGTAG
>JAQBGG010000058.1:0-42103 GCA_032122625.1 Acidobacteriota bacterium | reverse complement strand
TCATCTTCTCCAAGTACGGCGGGACCGAGATCAAGGTCGGCGCCGACGAGGTCCTGATCCTGCGCGAGTCGGACGTACTCGCGAAGGTCGTCTAAACCCAGCTCGACGGAAGGATTGACAAACAGATGGCTCACAAGGAGCTCAAGTTCAACGAGGACGCACGCCGCGCGCTCGAGCGCGGTGTCAACGTCCTTGCCGACGCTGTCAAGGTGACGCTCGGCCCCAAGGGTCGGTACGTCGTGCTGGACAAGAAGTTCGGCGCGCCGACGATCACCAACGACGGTGTGACGATCGCGCGTGAGATCGAGATCGAGGACGTGTTCGAGAACCAGGGCAGCCAGCTTGTCCGCGAGGTCGCCACGGCGACCAACGACGTTGCCGGTGACGGCACGACGACCGCGACGTTGCTCGCCCAGACGATCGTTCACGCAGGCCTCAGGAACGTCGCTGCCGGCGCCAACCCGCTGGCACTGCGCAAGGGCATCGAGGTGGCCGTCGATCAGGTCGTCGCGAACCTGCGCGACTCGCAGTCGAAGGAGGTCGGTGGCAAGGAGCAGATCTCCAAGGTCGCTTCGATCTCTGCCGCTGACGATGAGATCGGCGACGTGATCGCCGATGCGATCGAGAAGGTCGGCAAGGACGGCGTAGTCAACGTCGAAGAGGGCCAGACGTTCGGCATGGAGCTCGAGTTCACCGAGGGCATGCAGTTCGACAAGGGCTACATCTCGCCTTACATGGTCACCGACCAGGAGCGGATGGAGGCGGTCCTCGAAGACCCCTACATCCTGATCGCCAACCAGAAGATCGGCAACGTGCGCGACATGCTGCCGGTGCTCGAGGCAGTGATGCAAGGCGGTAAGCCGCTGGTCATCGTCGCCGAGGACGTCGAGGGCGAGGCCCTCGCGACTCTGGTGGTCAACAAGCTCCGCGGCACCTTCACCGGTGTGGCGGTCAAGGCCCCCGGTTTCGGCGATCGCCGCAAGCGGATGCTCGAGGACATCGCGATCCTCACCAGTGGTGAAGTGATCACCGAAGAGATGGGTCTGAAGCTGGAGAACACCCAGCTCAGCCAGCTCGGTAAGGCCCGTCGCGTCGTCGTCGGCAAGGACGAGACGACGATCATCGACGGTGCCGGTGAGAAGGAGCAGATCGAGGGCCGGATCAACCAGATCCGTTCCGAGATCGACAACACCGACAGCGATTTCGACCGGGAGAAGCTCCAAGAGCGCCTGGCGAAGCTCGCGGGCGGTGTCGCCGTGGTCAAGGTCGGCGCAGCCACCGAGACCGAGATGAAGGAGAAGAAGCATCGCGTCGAGGACGCGCTGCAGGCCACCAGGGCCGCCCTCGAAGAGGGCATCGTTCCCGGTGGCGGCGTTGCTCTGCTCAACGCTCAGGCAGCGGTTTCGGCCGAGGGCCTGGACGCTGAGGAGGCCACGGGTGTTGAGATCATCCGCAAGGCGCTCGAGGAGCCGCTTCGCCAGATCGCCGAGAACTCGGGATTCGAGGGCTCGGTCGTCGCCAACAAGGTCCGCGACATGAAGCCCGGTGAGGGTCTCAACTCGGCCACCGGCGAGTTCGGCGATCTGATCGCCGACGGTGTCATCGACCCGACGATGGTGACGCGCTCTGCTCTGCAGAACGCGGCATCGATCGCCAAGAACATCCTCACGACGGAGTGCATCGTCGCTGAGCCGCCCGAGGAGGGCGGCGGCGGCATGCCCGGTGGTGGCATGCCGGACATGGGCGGGATGATGTAAGGACGCTCCTACGAGCGACCTGTTTCGGCCGAGGGCCCGGGAGAGATCCCGGGCCCTCTGTCTGCCGCCAGACCGTTCGAGTAAGCACCGCAGCGAGCCGTAACCGACCGCTGACCTCAGCTTCCGAGCACGTCCAGCATGGTGGCCGGCTCGACGCCGAGTTCACGGACGTCGTTCGCACCGTGGCGGGCCAGCATCGGCACCTCCATCAACTCCGCCTCCTCCCATGTGGCGAAGGCCCGCTCGCCTGCGATCCGTCGCAGCGCGATCAAGCCCCTGCGGACGAGTCCGAGCGGCAGGTGGACCAGCGGTCGCGAGCGCCCGGCCGAGGCCCCGATCAGCCTCGCGATCTGGTTGTAGGTGAATCGCTCGGGGCCGGCCAGCTCGTGGCGCCCCGGCTCGGCCTCGATCGCGGCGATCGCGGCGCGCGCCGCGTCACGTGCCCAGATCGGCTCGAAGGCTGCGCGGCCGCTGCCGGAGATCGGCACCAATGGCAGCAGGGCGAGGCGCCGCATCAGCGTCACCCAGGGGTCATCGCGGTCGTAGACGATCGAGGGGGCAAGGATCGAAGTCTCGATGTCGGCGGTCTCGACCATGTCCTCGGCCAACGCCTTCGAGCGAAAGAAGCGCGTCCGCTGGTGCAGCGTGGCGCCAATCGCGCTGAAGAAGATGAACCGCCGCACGCCTGCCTGCTCAGCGGCCTTCAGCAGGCGGTAGGTGCCGAGCGCGTTGATCTCCTCGAGCCGTCGCGGGGGCTGGTCGCGGATCGCCGCAGCCAGGTGAATCACCGTGTCCGCTCCCCGCACCGCATGGCGCAGCCCGCGTGGGTCGGAGAGGTCGCTGAGGGAGAGCTGCACTCGGACCCGATTGGTGCCCAGGTGCTTCGGATCGCGAACCATGCAGCGGACCTCACGGCCCTCGGCCAGCAGCTCGTCGAGCAGCGCCGAGCCCACCACCCCGGTTGCGCCTGTGAGCAGGATCACGGTCACTAACCCTACCCGTCACCGAGCCGCCCCTTGCGACGGGCATCGGGGCGGCCGGTCTCTACAATGGCGCCTCCACGCGGCCTCTGGCCGCTGTTCGAGATCGAAACCGACACGAAGGAAAACACCACCTTGACTTACGTCATCGCGGAACCCTGCATCGGAGAAAAGGACAACTCCTGCGTCGAGGTCTGCCCCGTCGACTGCATCCATCCGACGCCGGACGAGCCTGACTACGAGACCGAGAAGCAGCTCTACATCGATCCCGACGAGTGCATCGACTGCGACGCCTGCGTGGAGGCCTGCCCGGTAGACGCATGCTTCGCCGAGGACCAGCTTCCCGAGGAATGGTCCAAATACGGTCCGATCAACGTCGAGTACTTCGCCGGCAAGTAGCTTCGGTTCCGCAGAACGTTTGAGCGGGCGGCCACAGGGGTCGCCCGTTTCGTTTCAGGCGTCGGTCTGTGGATCTGTGCGACCCTGAGCCGATGCGAGCGATGGTTCTGGAAAGGATCGGCGGAGGGCTCATCGAGCGACAGCTGCCGGAGCCCGTGCCGGGAGCGGGCGAGGTGCTGATCGAGGTCGCCGCGTGCGGGGTTTGTCGCACCGACCTGCACGTGATCGACGGCGAGCTCAGCTCGCCGAAGCTGCCGCTCGTTCCCGGTCACCAGATCGTTGGGCGGGTGATCGACAGCGGGCCAGGCGTGGCGGGGTTCGCTCCGGGGGATCGTGTCGGTGTCCCCTGGCTGGGCTGGACTTGTGGTGAGTGTCGGCAGTGCCGGGCCGGTCGCGAGAACCTCTGCGAGCGAGCGGTCTTCACCGGCTACACGCGGGATGGCGGTTACGCTGAGCAGACACTCGCCGACCCGCGTTACTGCTTCCCGCTGGCTCCCGGCCAATCGGATGCCCAGGCAGCGCCGCTGCTCTGCGCCGGCCTGATCGGCTACCGGGCGCTTCGCATGTGCGGTGATGCCGAGCGGCTCGGGCTGTACGGCTTCGGCTCTTCCGCCCACCTGGTGGCTCAGATCGCCCTCTACCAGGGGCGCCGGGTGTTCGCCTTCACCCGCGATCGCGACACGGCGAGCCAGGGGTTTGCCCGCCGGGTCGGTGTCGAGTGGGCCGGGGGTTCGTCGGCTCCAGCTCCAGAGGTGCTCGACGCGGCGATCATCTTCGCCCCGGTCGGCGAGCTCGTTCCCGCCGCCCTGCGCGCCGTGGGCCCCGGTGGCAGCGTCGTCTGTGCCGGCATCCACATGTCGGAGATCCCAGCCTTCCCCTACGAGATCCTCTGGGAGGAGCGCCAGCTGCGCTCGGTCGCCAACCTGACCCGCGCCGACGGAGAGGAGCTGCTCCCGCTCGCGGCTGAGGCCGGGGTCGAGGCCGTGATTACGACCTACCCACTGGTCGAGGCGAACCAGGCGCTCGACGACCTCCGCGCCGGCAAGCTCGAGGGCTCGGCAGTGCTGACCGTCTGAGGCCCGACTCAGCCCCCGGCCTGCACCACCGGTAGTTCCGTGGCGGTCGAGCCGGTGGCCCCCACAGCGACCGGCTCCGGCATCGGCGCCGCCGGTGCCTGCATCACCGGCAGCGCGATCGGCGTCGCGGCGATGATTCCACGGGCGGCCTCACGAACGGCGACTGAGGCAGGCGCCTGCGGGTCCTCGAGGACCAGCGGCGCGCCCCTGTCGGCGTGCTCGCGAAGCTCCTCCTGAAGCGGGATCTTGCCGAGCAGCGGGATGTCGAGGTCGTCGGCAAGCCGCTGACCCCCGCCCTCGCCAAAGATCGTGAAGCGCTGGCCGTCGGGGGTCGTGAAACCGGACATGTTCTCGATCACACCGAGCAGCTCGAGATCGACCTTGCCGGCCATATCGGCGGCGCGCCGCGCGACCGACTGAGCTGCGGGCTGCGGGGTTGTAACAATCAGGAAACGCGCCTGCGGCAGCAGCTGCGCCAGGGTCATCGAGACATCGCCGGTGCCGGGGGGCAGATCGAGCAGCAGGTAGTCGAGTTCGCCCCAGTCGACGTCCTCGAGGAACTGTTGGATCGCCTTGTGCAGCATCGGCCCGCGCCAGACGACCGCGGCGTTGTCCTCGACGAAGAAGCCGATCGACATCACCTTGACGCCGCTGGGGGCGACCAGCGGCAGGATCTTGCGCTCGGCGTTGACGTCGGGCTTGCGGTTGACCCCGAGCATGCGGGGAATCGAGTAGCCGTAAACGTCGGCGTCGAGGGCTCCCACCCTCTTGCCCTCGGCCTGCAGGGCAGAAGCGAGGTTCGAGGTCATCGTCGACTTACCGACGCCGCCCTTGCCGGAGGCAACGCAGATCACGTTCTTGACCTGAGCCAAGGCGCCCTCGGGAAGCCCGCCGGGCCGCCCGAGCTTCTGCTGCAGGTTGGACTTCTCGGAGTCGGAGAGGACATCGAAGCTGACGCCCACGCTCTCGACGCCGTCGAGGGCCCGCACCTGCTTGGCGACGGCTTCCTCGAAGTGAGCGCGGATCGGGCAGCCGGGAGTCGTCAGCGAGACGATCACCTCGACCCTTCCCGCGTCCTTGAACTCAATCGAGCGGACCATCCCCAGGTCGACGATCGACTGACGGAGTTCTGGATCGATGACGGCGCGCAGCGCCTCGGTCACCTGATCCTCGGTAGGAGAAGTCATGGCCCCATTGTCACAGACCGGCGGCGGGGGCCGCTGTGCCACGGCCGCAGGGAACGGCTCGCGCGCCCCTGGGGTCGATTAAATGATTCGACGGGCCACAGGGGCCCGCCGAATCGGGGAGGAGAGGTGGTCCCGGGCCGAAGCCCTGGACCGTGTCTACTCGCGATTATGTGGCGAGTAGATCTCTCCGAGCCGACCGCCTCTCCTGAGGTGCTCCGTGGCCCGGACCCGTGGGTCGTGGCCAAGAAGCCGGTGGCTCGGGCTAAGCGGTGCTAGGCCGCGACCTCGGTGCTCTCACCCTGGGCGCGGTCAACCAGCTCGCGGACGCGCTTCTCGGCGTCGCCGCGGGTCTTGGTCAGGTCCTTCTCGAACTTCTTCAGCTCGGTCTCGACCTTCCTGCGGTTGCGACGAACCGTGGTCTCGAGGCCACGCTGCTGCTGCCTGACCTCACGCTCGAGGCGCGCCCGCGTGCGCTTGGCGCGCTGCAGGGCACGGCGACGGGCGGTGCCGCCACGACGCTCAACCTTGTTGAGCTCGCGACGGAGCTGCGTGCGAACACGCTTCATCTCGGCCTCGCGCTTGCTCGGTGTGCCGAACGGCTCGACGACCTCTGTGGCGCGCTCGTAAACGGTGAGCGCAGCGCCGACGGGAACGTCGACAGCGGTCTCGGCCGTCTGGATCGCGCGCTCACGGACGAGCTCAGCGTTGGTCTTCGGGGCCGGCTTGGCGGCCGCGGGCTTCTTTGCAGTGGTCTGAGTCTTGCTCTTGGTGGTGGTAGCCATTTCTGATCCTCAACCCCCTCATGGAGTCTCGATGGTTTCTAACTTACTTAGTTGTAAGGATGTTCAGTGTAGCACCGAACAACTGTTCTTACACGGGGAAGCAATCCAGGTTACAGAGCCAAATGTGACGGTCGTCACACAGGCTCGGGTTGCCCGCTTTTTGGATGTGGATGCCAGCGGCCAAGGCTAGACGGGGACCTGGGCGCCGGCCGCCGTGCGCTCGAGCCAGCTACCCGGGTCGGCCAGCTCGGCCAGCGTTGGCAGGCTCTCGGCATCCGCCCAGGCGCCGTTCAGCGCCTCGATGCCGGCGAGCTCGACGACGCTGTCGCAGAAGCGTTTTCCGTCTCGGTACTGGCGCATCTTCAGCTCCATTCCGAGTAGCCAGCCAAGAAGCCGGGCGAGGGGAGCACGGTCCTCGCGCCGCCGCTCGAGCGCAAAGCGGAGGTCGCCGATCTCCTCGCCGAGCTGCGGAGCCGCCGCGTCCATCACGTGTTCGGCGTAGCCCTCGACGGAGGCCATCGTTGCCTGGGTCCGGTTGATCAAAGCCCGTGACTCGGGCGGGGCCAGCAGCGTGATCGGGTCACTGCTCCACAGCTCCCCCAACCACCTGCGGGGGTCGGTGCCTGCCGCCCGCTTCGCCAGTTCGGCAACCTCGGAGGGGCCGAGCGCCAACCGGCTGCCGCTCAACAGCTCGTTCGCCAGCCACCGCAGGTGATCGCGCAGCCATGGGGCCGCGCCGAAGTGGACCGCGTGCGTGACCTCGTGCAGGGCGATCCAGCGAAGAACGGTCTCAGGCTCCCCTCCCAGTTCACGTCGCGCCTCCTCGAGGTTGGGGGCCACGAACAGCAGCCGCGGCCGGCGCTCCGGCCCGAGCACCGGAAACTCGTACTGGCCGAGGACCCGTCGTGAGGCGTAGCCGACCAGCGCTCCGACCTGCGCCCCGGCCAGCGAGCCGAGCACCGCGTTGAGGCCGCCGGAGATGGGCCCCGGCAGGCTCGGCCCCGACAGCAGTCGCTCCTCGAGCGGGGCGATCGCTTGACGAAGGGAATCGAGGTTGATCTGCGCCCACTGGCGCCGACTCACCCATTCTGGGTCCGGGACCCCCTCGGTGGATTCCAGGCCCGTGTAGTGCTCAACCGCACCTGTTGCCTCATCGACGGCCGCCTCCAGCGCTTCGCCGTCCCCGGGGTCCGGGCTATCACCGGTGGCGGCGAGGTCCGCAATGCGGCCGGCGATGCCCCAATCGATCAGGCCGTTCAATCCGGGACCGCCGGGCCGGTGGCCTGGGCCGAGAGGATGCGATCGAGGTGCTCGGCCCGCCTGACTGCGGCCACCGTGTAGCGCGCGTCGAGGCCGAGCGGGGCTCGTTCGAGCTCGAGGCCGCCGACGTCGACGGCTCCTCCGGCCTCACGGACAATCAACTGTGAAGCTGCGGCATCGACCGAGCGGCAGGGGCGGGCCGACAGCATCCCGTCGAAGCGCGCTGCCGCGACGTAGCTCATCGTTATCGCGATCGAGCCGACGACCCGGAGCCGGTAGGCATGGCTCTCGAGCGCGGCGATCACCGGTCCGGCCCAACCGGGCTCGGCGGACTCGATCCCGACCACCTCGAGACCGTGGTCCAGTGGGTCGGCCTCGAACGACTCGCCGTTGAGAGTTGCACCCCCGCCTTTGCGAGCCGCGAACTCCTCCTCAGCCCCGAAGTCGTGGACGAAGCCGAAACCGACCGCGGCCATCGAGTCGCCGTCGGCGATGGCGATTGACAGAGAGTGGGAGGGGATCATGCGGCGCATGTTCATCGATCCATCGATCGGGTCAATGATCACCCGCAGCGCCGCCTCCCCGGAGCCGATCGCGACCTCGCCCCGCTCCTCGCTGACGGCGATGACCGACGGGCCCCCGCGCAGGGATGCCTCGAGCTCCTCGAAGACGACGTCCTCGCAGCGGCGGTCGAGGACGAGGCTCATGTCGCCGCCCTCGCCGCGGCCCTCGTATTCGGTTCGCGCACGGATCGAGCGGCTCGCGGCGAACAGATCGCGCTGCCTGCCGACGATCCGCCGGCAGAGCACTATCCAGTCGACGGAATCCATAGCTGCAATCGTAGTGAGGGGATCGCTACGGTCATGGTGTGAACCCGGAGACCGGCCCTGAACGAGACGCGACTGCAATCGAGCACCACGACGACGGGCCCGCCCTCGTACTGGCTCACTCAGGGGCCGGCCGCAGTGAAGCGATCGCGCGGCGCTTCGCCCGCCTCGCCGATGGTCAGCTGGGTGCCGAGCAGATCGCCGTCCTCGCCCACGGCCCCGCCGCTCGCGGTCACCTCCGCAGTCGTATCGAGGTGCTCCTGCAGGGTCCCTATGAGGAGCTTTGGATCGAGACCTGGGAAGGGTTCGCCGGGCGGCTTCTGCGCGATTACGCGCTCGAGGCGGGCGTCGATCCTTTCTTCGAGGTCGTCGCACCGGCCGACAGGCTGGCGATCCTGCTCGAGCGGCTCGACGACCTGCCCTTGCGACGCCACGAGATCCGCGGCAACCCGGCCGGGCTCCTGGCCCGCCTCCTGGAGCGCATGGATGTTCTCAAGGCGGAGGGCGTCGGACCCTCGGAGCTGCGCGACTTCGCTCGCGCCGCCGAGCGCGGGGCGTCGGGTCGGGCTGATCGCGAGGCAGCCTTGCGAGAGCTGGAGTTCGCTGACCTGTTCGAACGCCACGACGCGATCCTGCGCGAGCGCGGCGTCATCGACGAGCCGGAGCTGATCCTCGAGCTGGGGCGGATGCTCAGCCGTCGCCTCGATGTTGGCGAGGCGATCGGGCGGCGCTTCCCCCAGTTGATGATCGATGAGCTCGAGGATGCCGGGACCGCCCGCTGCGGTCTGATCTCGATGCTGGCCCCGCACGGCAATGTGCTTGCCGCTTGCGACCCCGACCAGGGCCTGCACGCCTTCCGCGCCTACGGCGAGGCCGGGGCGGCGCGCTTCCTCAGGACCTATCCGGAGGCGACGCGCTTCGAACTGAGCTCGCCCCGCCGGGGCGCCGCCGGCCCGGCGGCGGTCTGTGCGGCGATATCCGGCCTCTTGCCCGCCGGATACGACGGCCGAGGGCCGGTCCCGCCGACCGCGGTCGATGACCCCGATTCAGTCCGGCTCTGGCGCTGTGCAAACGAACGGGCCCAGGCCCAGGCGGTCGCCCGCGAGATCGCTCATCTGCTCGCCTCGGGTGAGTGCCTCCCCGAGGATCTCTGCGTAGTCACCGGACCCGCGGGACGTGAGGGCCGGCTCGTCGCGGCTGCATTCGAGGAACGCAACGTCCCCTTCCGCAGCGGCGCCTCGGCCGCCTTCTTCCATCGCCCCGAGGTCCGTGACGTGATCGCCTGGCTCCGTGCCCTCGCTGATCCCGGCGACGCCTCCGCGGTGGTTCGCGCGCTGACCCGGCCGCCGGTTGAGCTCGCCTCCGTCGATCTCGCCCGCTGCACGACCATCGCCCGGCGCCGCAAGCTCGACATGATCTCGGCCGTCGAAGCGGCGCTCGAGAGTCCGCAGCTACCGCCCCCCTCGCGCGATCGGATCCGCGCCTTCCTGAAGGTCTACAGGGCGGCGGCGAGAGCGCTCGACGGCCTCCGCGCCGACGTTTTCGTGCGCCGCCTGATCGAGCGAATCGGCCTGCGCCGGCTTGGGCTCTTTGCGGCCAGCCCTGAGACGGCCGAGCGGCTCGTCAACCTCGCGGCACTCGCCGACCTCGCAGGCACCTGGACCCGCCGCCGCCCCGACGGCTCGACCCGTGAGTTCGTCCGCTACCTGAGCGCCGTCGCCGAGGCTGGACAGCGTTTCAGCCGCCCGATCGACTCACCGCCGCGTGGCGCCGTGTTGCTCGCTGAGCCGGGCCAGGTCAAGGGCATGGAGTTCGAGCGCGTCTACCTGCTCGGGCTCGAGGGCGGCTCCTATAGGGGCGGCGCCGAACGGGGAGCCTGGATCGAGGACGCATTGCTGAGCGAGCCGCTGCCGCCTTCGGGCGCCGCGGTTGCCGAGGCTCTACGGGCGCGCCGGGCGTATGTCGCCGCGGGGCGGGCTCGTTCCTCGCTCGTGCTCGCCTATCCGGAGGAGACTCACGGCGTCGCCGGCTCGCCCTCGCCGATCTACAAGGCGGCGCTCGAGCTGGGCCTGCCTGAGATGGAGCACGAGGAGGAGCTGTTCGGGCCGGCCGAAGGCCTGCACTCGACCTATCGGATGATTCGCGACGAGGTCCTCGAGGCTTCCTGGAGAGCCGGCGCCGCGCTCAGCGAGATGCGGCTTGACACGGCCGAGGACGTCAATCGCGCGGTGGCGAGGTTTCTCGAACTGCTCAAGCTCTCGGCATTGATCCAGCGACCCGGAGAGGAGTCGGAGCGCGAGGCGCTCACCGCCCTGAATGAGCTGCTCGGGCGGGTCGCCACGCCCGAGCAGCTCGCCGAGCTCGAGCGCTCATCGCTCGATGACTACGTCGTCGAGGAAGCCCGTGAGCGGGTCCGTCGCCGCGAGCATCTGTCTCACCAGACCGAGCCCGGCCTGGAGGCCTTTCTGCCCAGGCGGGGCGAGGGGCTGGGGCTATCGGCGTCCGACATCGATCTCTACCGGACCTGCCCGCTGAAGTACAAGTTCGCCCGGGTCTTCGCTATCCCGCAGGAGCCGACGATCAATCAACGCTTCGGGATCCTCGTCCACCAGGTGCTCGACCAGTACCACAAGGAGGAGCTGCGGGGCTTCGGCGGGGCCGAGGGCGACGGTACCGGCGGCCTCGATCGGTTGCTGGGGCTCTTCGAGGGTGGCTGGCGGCGCCAGGGCTTCGGCTCCAGCGACGATGAGCTGCAGTACCGTGACCGCGCCGTTGCCGCCCTCGCTCGCTACTACGAGCGGCACAGCGCCGGGGCCGCCCGGCCCGTCTACCTGGAGCGCGCCTTCTCGTTCAAGATCGGCCCCCACAGCGTCCGTGGCCGCGTCGATCGAGTCGATCGCCACCCCGACGGCAACCTCGAGCTGATCGACTACAAGACGGGCGCCCCCAAACGGGCCGAGGAGCTGACCGACGATGTGCAGATCGCGCTCTACCGGATCGGGGCCCGCGAGGCCTGGGACGTCGAAGCCGCCGACGGCTCCTACTGGTACGTGCTCGATGACGAGAAGGTGCAGGTCGCGGGTGAGGCCGACGACCTCGAGCGGGTCGAGCGCACGGTGATCGAAGTCGCGGCCGGGATCACCGACCAGGACTTCGAGCCGCGCCCATCATTCGAGAACTGCTCCTGGTGCGATTTCCGGCTGATCTGCCCGGCCTCCGAGGCGTAGGCGACGCAGGCCGTGAGGCATCTCCGCCGCGCAACCCCGGACGCGAAGCCGAACAGTTGCGCGATATATCAGTCGCCCTGACGTTTGAGGAAGTCCTGGAAGTCCTCGGCGATCGCGTCGCCTGAAGGGACGTCGTCGGGGGCAAGATCGGAGAGGTCGTCCTGCTGGGACTCGAGCCGCTCGACGAGTTCCTTGATCTCGGGGTTGGCGGCGACAGCCTGGCTCACCTGACTCTCGAAGGAGCCGGCGGCATCCTCGAGGTCGCTGCCGTCGAGTGGGATTCCGACCAGACCCTCGAGCCGGCGCATCAGTGCCAGCGCCGCCTTCGGGTTGGGGACCGCCGCCGCGTAGTGGGGAACGGCGGCCCAGAGGCTGGCAGCGGTGAAGTCGCGCTCCTTGGCGATGTTGTGGAGCACGCCGACGATCCCCGTCGGGCCCTCGTAGGCGACATCCTCGAAGCCGAGCCGCTCGATCAGCTCGTCGGTCGTTGCCAGGCCCGTGATCGGCACCGGCCGGGTGTGAGCGACATCCGCGATCAGGGCGCCGAAGGTGACCATCGTCTCGACCCCACAGCGCTCGGCGACATCGAGCAGGTTGTTGCAGAAGGTACGCCAGCGGGTGCCGGGCTCGGTCCCGCTAATCATCAGCAGATCGCGCTCGACCTGCTCGCTGCGCCCAGCGACGATCAGGTTCTCGGGCCAGGAGACGCCACGGATTCTGCCCTCCGTCAACTCGATCTGTGGCCGGGTCGCCTGGAAGTCGTAGTACTCCTCGGGATCGATCCGGGCAACGAGCTCGTTCTCGAGGGAATCGGCCACCGCGCTGAGCGCTGCGCTCGCCGAGGAGGCGGCATCGTTCCAGCCCGAGAAGGTCGCGACCAGCACGGGGTTCCGCAGCTCCGGAGTCTGGTTCTCCCAGATGATCGAATCCACGCTACGAGAGTATCGGCGCGGCGCGACCGGCGGGCTCGCTGGCGTCCGGAGCGGCCGCGATCATCGCGCCATGGAAGCCGCCGCGCCGAACGCCCCCGCCGTCGAAGCCCCCGAGGGGGTGTCCACGTCCGCCCCCGCGAAGCCCAACGCGGGGCAGGGCATCGCCGCGCTGCAGCCCGGACGCCCCCTGACCGGCAATTACGCGGTGCTCCGCAAGGACCGCTTGATCTCCCGCAAGGGCACTCCCTACCTCGCCCTGGAACTACGCGATCGCAGCGGCAGGATCGAGGCCCGGATCTTTCGCGAAGCTGATGAGTTGGGGGCGCGCTTCGAGCGCGGCGATGCGATCGAGGTGCGCGGGAAGGTCGAGCGCTACCGCGGCGAGCTGCAGGCCGAGGTCACGGCCCTGCGCCGGCTCAAACCGGGCTCCTTCGACCCGACCGATTTCCTCCCGCTCGCCTACCGGTCCCCCGACGACCTCCAGGGCTTCTTCGAGCATCTCTGCCGTGAGATCCATGATCCCGGGCTGCTGAGGGTCGTCGGCGCCGTGGTCGAGACCGAGCCCGTGGCCACCGAGTTGCGGCGGGCGCCGTGCTCGCGTGCCGGCCACCACGCCTACCTCGGTGGCCTGCTCGAGCACACCGTCGCCGTCGCCACGCTCGTCGGAGAGCTCTGCCAGCTGCACCCGCGGCTCGACTCCGATCTGCTGATGGCCGCGGCGCTGCTGCATGACATCGGCAAGACCCGTGAGTTCACCTACGGCGCCGCCTTCGGGTTCACCGAAGAGGGCCGGCTGCTCGGCCACCTCGCGATCGGCGCGGAGATCGTCGGCGCCGCCTCCCACAACCTTGCCGCCGAGCGCCGCCTGGCCTTGCTGCACTGCATTCTCTCCCACCACGGCCCGGAGGCGGCCGGTCGGGCGAGGCCGACCGGCACGTCACGGGGCTTTGCTTCGCCCGAGGCCCTTGCGCTGTATCGGCTCAACTCACTCGACGCTGGGGTCAAGGGCGCCCTCGAGCACGGCTTCTGAGCCGTCGGCGGGGAGGCCGCCGGTCGGATCAGTCGTCCGTGGTGCCCGGCTTCCGGCGGAGCCGCTTGCGCTCTGCGTTCTGTCGCTTCGCCTCCAGGCGCCGAGTCCGGGAAGCCCTGCTCGGACGGGTCGGCCGCCGGTGCTTGCGTGGCCGCAGTGCGGCGGCGAGCCGCTCGCGAAGTCGCTCGATCGCCATCTCGCGATTACGCATCTGACTACGGCTGTCCTGGGAGATCGCCGTGACGCGAGGGCCGAGCCGGGCGCAGATCGCCGACTTCTGCTGCTCGCTCAAGGAGGCCGATGAGGGCACATCGAAACCGGCCTCGATCCGCGAGGCGGTGACGTTCGCATGCTGGCCACCGGGACCCGACGAGCGTGAGGCGCGCAACTCGATCTCGGCAGCGTCGATCCAGGCTCCGTGGCCAAGCTCGATCCGCTCACCCATCGCTAGCTCGAGTCCGCCGGAGGTGCCGGTGGCGGTTTTTCCCCGCGCAACGCGCGGCGGATGAGCTGGGAGGCGACGAACAGCATCAGGCCGGCGAAGCCAAGCTCCAGCGCCCGTTCGGAGACAGCGTTGGCGACTATCACCCCGATCACGACGCCGGGAACCGCGAGCACCCCGATCAAGAGCCCGTCGCGAACGCGGACGTTGCCGTGCCGGTGCTGGCGCCAGGTGCCGACGATCGCCACCGGGACTATCGCCAGCAGCGATGTGGCCTCAGCCTGGAGCTGCGGCTCGCCGAGGATGATCGCCAGGGCAGGGACGAAGACGATCCCGCCGCCGACCCCGAGTAGGCCGCCGATCGCGCCGCCGATCAAGGCGAAGAGAGCTGTCAGTAGCTCGGCCATCAGGGAACGATCAGCTCCACCGCGACTCCGATCAGCAGAGCCGCGAACAGCAGCGAGACAACGCGTTCGGGAATCCGTTGCTGCAAGGAGACACCAATTACGACGCCGATCACGGCGGGCCCCGCGAGCAGCACGGCGTTCCCGAGGTCGACGTTGCCGTAGAGGCCATGGCCGGCGGCCGCGGCCGCGCCGATGATCACGATCGCCGAGAGCGACGTCGCGGTCGCCTGCCGCTCCCCGTAGGCAAGCCAGAAGATCAGCAATGGCACGATCACGGTGCCGCCGCCGACCCCGAACAGGGCGCTGAACGCACCGGCCGCAATGCCGATCGTCGCGAGCTTGATCAGGCGATCGCGGGGCACGGCGCGATACTAGAGCGCATTGTGGGCGTCACCTACGCCGGTCCGGCCGAGATCTCCGCTGCGATTGCACCGCTGGCGGCGGAGCCGGCGCGGGCTGCGGTCTTCTTCGATCTCGATGGGACTCTCGCCCCGATCGTCGCCCGGCCCGAGGACGCGAGGGTGCCGGCGCGGACCCGCGAGCTGGTCGAGCGGATCGGAGAGCGCTATGCGCTGGCCGGCGTGCTCAGCGGCCGCCGAGCCGCCGAGGCGAGGCGAATCCTCGGCCTCGACGGGCTCACCTATGTCGGTAACCACGGCTATGAGCTGCTCCGCCCTGGGACCGAGCCGGCGGAGCCCGCGCCCGCGCTTGTGGGAAGGGAGGGAGTGGCCAGCCGGTTTATCTCCGGCATCGATCGGAGGCGGCTCGATCGAGTCGGGCTGCGCGTTGAGGACAAGGCCGCGATCGTGGCGCTGCATTGGCGTGGAGCCGAGAACGAGGGCGCCGCGCAGTCGGTTGCCGGAGCGATCGCAGATGAAGCCAGGGCCGCCGGCCTCCACACGCACAGCGGGCGCAAGGTGCTCGAGCTACGGCCCGCGGTCGAGGTCGACAAGGGCGTCGGGCTGACCACGCTGCTGGACGCCAACCAGATGCTCACCGGGGCCTTCTACGCGGGAGACGACCGCACCGATGCCGACGCTTTTCGTGCCCTCGGAGAGATGACCCGCTGCGGGCGCCTGCAGCGAGCGGTGCGGGTAGCTGTCGCCTCCAGCGAGACTCCGGCCGAGGTGATTGACGGCGCCGACCTCTCGGTTGCCGGGCCCGACGGACTCGTCGCCGTGCTCGAGGCCCTGGCCTGATGCAGTACAAGGACCTGCTCCGGGGTACCGTCCTGCTCGCCGCCGCCGAGGCGACCGGCCTGGGAGCGATCTCGGGACTGGCGATCAATCAAGCGGCCGACGACGTTCTCGCCGCCCTCGCCCTCGGCTGGTGGGTGATCGCGATTGCCAGCGGCCTCTACCTCGGACGCCCTGACCGCGCCGCGGCGGCGTTGCGCGACCCCCTCGCCTCGGCGAAGACTTCGACCACCCTGCCGTCCGAAAGTCCGGCTTCGATCGCCCTCGCGCGGCTCTGGCCGATCGGCATCTTCGCCGTGGTTGCCGGCGGTCTCGGCGCGGTCCTCCCGCAGGTGCCGGCGATCGCCACCGGGATGGCGTTGCTCTTCGCGCTCGCCTGGCGTAAGCGCGATGCCGCGGTCGCGGCGATTGAGGATCGTGATGGAGTCTGCTTCTACGTCGAGAAGGGCAGCCCGTTCGAGCCGATCAAGTTGATCCGCAGCCCGGGTCTGATGCGCGGTGACGCCCCCCCGGTGCACCCGCCACCACCGTAATCGCCGCAGGCCGGCCCCGGTCCGGTCCGATCTCAGGCAGTCTCGGAGGCGGGCCCAGAAGGCGGGCTCGTCCGGTAGATATCGACCGGGTCGCTTACCCCTCGCACCCTTTGGCTGCCGCCGTGCGTCCAGTCGGCCAGCCCCTCGGTCGCCCGGGCGACGGTCGCGGTTGCGACCAGCTCATTTTGGCCGGCGACGCCGAGTAGCCGGGCCGCAAGGTTGACCGTCCTTCCGAAGTAGTCGCCCTCCCGGACAAGGGCAACCCCGTGGTGGACGCTGGCGTGAATCCCGAGCGTATCCATCGAGCGCATTCGCTCGATCACTCCGAGGCAGGCGCTGACAGCGTCGGCGGGCTCGCGGAAAGAGAGCATGTACCCGTCGCCCAGCGCCTTGACGACGTGGCCGTGCTCGCCGAGTTGACTGGTGATAACCGTGGCCAGGCCCTCGATCACTTCGACGGCTGCGGCGTCTCCGTGGGTCTCGGCGTAGGCGGTGAAGTCCTTGAGATCGCAGAAGGCGAGCGTCACCTCAACCGCGCCCGGCAGCACCCCGGCCGGACTCTGTCGCTCGGCCTCGCGGACCGCGGCCTGCGCGATCTCGTGCTCCACCCGCCGCCGATGGACGCCGAGCAGCAATGGGTCCGCGAGCGGGAGCAACTCGCCGAAAGCTTCATGAACGGCGGGAAGCGCCCCCAGGGTTCCGCCACTCTCGGCCTTGAGCCGTGCCTCGACCCGATTGCGAAATGCATGAACCTCCGCCTCGGCGACTCGGGCAAGCGCCTGACCGTAGACGCGCGCGATCTGCAGGTAGACCTCGGGGGGCCAGAGCTCGCGCAGCTGGCCAACCCGCTTCAGCGCCCACGCCTCCTCGGGCGTGAAGAAGGGCTCGTCCGGCTCCGGCGCCGGCAGCCCGAAGTTCAGCGCCATCAGTTGTGTCTCGGCGACCTGCAGCCCGCCGTCGGCCTCAATCTCGCTGGGCGAGACGGTGCGTTCCGCGCGGACCGGACCGAGCACCGGCTCAAATATCGCGTCCTCGAGCCTGCCGGTCGCGTGAGCCCGCCGGATCGCGTCGGGGGTGACGCCCAGCTCGAGCAGCGTGCCGATCACCTCCCCGAGTTCGTCCGGCACCCCGAGTTCACGGATCAGCGCTTCGCGACTGGCGCTTCGCGGTTCCTGATCTGGGTCTGCGTCCATCGGCCCGCCGTCTCTCATGCCCGGGTTCGCTTGCGCAGCGGGGCGAAGGAGCGCCAGCTCCGCGTATTGGCAATCTGCGCCGCCCCGAGACCGGCGCGGCGCGCGGTGGCAACGCCGTAGCGCATGTTGTCGAGGGTCGCGGTCTGATGGGCGTCGGTGTTGATCACGATCCGTACGCCGGCATCGGCGGCGAGACGGGCGTTGCGCTCGTTCAGGTCGCGGCGGCGGGGATTGGCGTTGATCTCGATCATCGTCCCGTTCGCGGCCGCCGCCGCGAAGATCGGCCCGACGTTGAGGTCGTAGGGGTCGCGCTTGAGCAGCAGCCGGCCGCTGAGATGTCCAATGCAGTCGACGAGCGGGTGCTCGATCGCGCTGATCAGCCGTTGCGTCATGCGCTCGGCACTCATCCGGAACGAGGTGTGGACGCTGGCGATCACCCAGTCGAGCTGCGCCAGGACCTCGTCCTCGTAGTCGAGCGAGCCGTCGGGCATGACGTTGACCTCAGAGCCGGCGAGCAGCTTCATCCGCTTCGTTGCAGCGTCGAGGTCGCGGATCTCGGCAGCTCGCTCGAGCAGGGCGTCCGCCTGTACGTCGTTGCCAAAACCATGGCTGGCGGAATGGTCGGTGACAGCGAGATAGGCGTAGCCCCGCCGGCGGGCGGCCTCGACCATCTCCGGCAGAGTGTTCTTGCCGTCTGAGAGCGTGGTGTGGCAATGGAGCTCGCCGCGGATCTCCTCGACCGTAACCAGATTGGGCAGCTCACCGTTCTCCGCCTCCGCCAGCTCGCCCTCTCCATGGCGCAGCTCAGGTTCGATGTAGGGCAGCCCCACCGCCTTGTAGACCTCCGCCTCCGTTTCGCAGGTTTGGACCTTGCCCGTCTCGGTCTCGGTGACCCCGTGCTCGGAGATCGACAGGCCCAAGCCGAGCGCCCGCTCCCGGAGCTTCACGTTGTGCTCCTTGCTACCCGTGAAGTGCTGCAGGAGGTTGCCGAACTCCGCGGGCGGCACGATCCGCAGATCGACCTTGAGACCGTTGTGCGTCCGGATACTGGCTCCGCCGGCTCCGCCGGAGCGACGCTCGTCGGCGAGTTCGTGCTCGAGCAGCGCGTCTGCAAGCGCCTCGGGGTCCGTCGCCGTGGCGACGATGTCGATGTCCTTACAGGTCTCGCCCCAGCGTCGGGCCGAACCGGCAAGCTCGACCCTGCCGGCGGCGGGAAGCTGCCGCAGCGTCTCGACGAGTTGCTCCCCGACCTCGAGCGTCTCGGAGAGCAGCCGGCGCTCCTCGTGGCCCTCACTCTCGATCCGATCGAGAGCCTCGAGCACGTTCTCCTCGAGCTTTGCGCCGAGGCCCTTGACACCCCGGAGGCGGTGCTCGGAAGCTGCGACCCGGAGGTCCTCGAGCGAGGCGATTCCCAGCTCGTCATACATCTTGCGGACAGTCTTGGCGCCGACGCCGGGGATCCGGGTGATCTCCACGAGGGTTGCCGGCAGCTTCTTCTTCAGCTTCACCGCGGCGGGGATTTCGCCCTCATCCAGCAGGGCGACGATCTTCATCTGCAGGGTTTCGCCAACTCCCTGCAGATCGGTCGCCCGGCCCTCTCGCGCCAGCTCGGCGACCGAGTGAGGACAGTCGCGGATCACCCGCGCGGCCTCCCGGTAGGCGATCACCCGGAAGCGATTGGCTCCGTCGAGCTCGTAGAGGGTGGCGAGCTCACCCAACGCGGCTGCGATCTCAGCGTTACGCACACGCCCACGTTATCCCGCTGGGCGTAGGATCCGCCGATCCGACGGATGAGCCGTACCGACCCCAGCATCCGGGTCGTCGTTCCGACCTACGACGAGGCCGACAACATCGAGCCGCTGACCGCGAGCCTGCTCGACGTGCTGCCCAGGGGCGCGGGGATCACGATCGTGGACGACAACTCGCCCGACGGCACCGGCGCGATCGCCGACCGCCTGGCGCAGATGCACCCGGTCGTAGACGTGCTGCATCGGACCACCAAGGAGGGACTGGGTCCTGCCTATGTGGCCGGCTTTCGCCACGTCCTCGCCGCCGGCGCCGATCTGATCGTGCAGATGGACGCCGACTTCTCCCATGACCCGGCCGACGTTCCGCGTCTGATCGCGGCCACCTCCGGGGCCGATCTGGTGCTCGGGTCGCGTTATGTGGCAGGTGGACGGGTCGGCGAGTGGGGGGCGGCGAGGCGGCAGATCTCACGCCTCGGCAGTGCCTACGCTCGTGCCTGGCTCGGAGTTGGCGTCCGCGATCTGACCGGTGGCTTCAAGTGCTTCCGGCGGGAGGTGCTCGAGGAAATCGGGATCGAGACCGTCGGATCGCTTGGCTATGCGTTTCAGGTGGAGACGACCTACAGGACGATCAAGGCGGGCTTCAGGGTCGTCGAGGTGCCGATCTATTTCCATGACCGCCGGGTGGGGGAGTCGAAGATGACCCGATCGATCGTGGCCGAGGCGGCGTGGCGGGTTCCGCGGATGCGTTTCGGTGGCCGCCGCAGCTAGCGATCTTCAGCTGGGTGGGGGTCCCCCCTTACTTCATTTTGTATAGTGTGTCTACGCGGCAGTATGAAACCTGACCCTCCCCGCTGGGTCTGAGTATTGAGATATAAGGGACGCAAGCAAAGCGAGGAGAACAAAGTGGCGAACCTGACCCAGGTCACCGACGACAACTTCCAAGCCGAGGTGCTCGACGCGACCGGCCCCGTACTGGTCGACTTCTGGGCCCCCTGGTGCGGTCCCTGCCGGGTCGTGCACCCGATCCTCGAGGAGATCGACAAGGAGCGCGACGACCTCAAGATCGTCAGCGTCAACGTCGACGACAACCAGCAGACCGCGGCCAACTTCGAGGTCCTCTCGATCCCGACGATGATCCTCTTCAAGGGTGGTCAGGCCGCGAAGCGGATCGTCGGTGCGATGCCGAAGAAGAAGCTCGAGGCTGAGCTGGATCCGGCGCTCGCGGGCTAGAACCGGGACGCCCGGCATCTCTCTCGCGCCGGGATCCGTCAGACGATCTGAGCGTCGACGAACCCGGCGAAGATCACGGCGAAGCCGCCGATCTCGGCGGCCGCCAGGGCCCACATGAAGGCGTGCGTCCCGGCGACCGGCTCTCGTAGCTGGTTGTCGGTGTCCCGCGCGTAGCCGTGCCAGCAGTAGCTGGCGATCGCCGCGACGAAGAAGCCGATCACGGTGAAGGCGGCGGCCGTGTTGACGGCGACGCTCCAGGCCGAGAGCTCGACGAAGGCAGCGATCAGCAGGGCCGCGAAGCTGTAAAGCAGGGCGGCCCGGTGGGCGGTGTCGACGTAGGGGTGGGCGAGGGCATCGTCACTCGTGGCCATCTGCCGGTACTTCCAGAGGCCGAGCAGCAGCGCCCAGATGAAGATCAGGCCGGTGGCGAGAAGCACGGCCTTGGTGTCGGAGCCGAGGTCAGCGATCGACCGATCCTATTCGGCTCGCAAGGTGTTGGCACCCGTCGCAGATGAAGCTCAAGCTGACGGTCAGGTAGGGCCTGGGCCCAGCACCGACGCTCTCAGACCTCGAGTGGGGCGATCGAGATCCGCAGCTGACGGCCGTCGACGAGTGCCGGCTCGCCCTGCTCGGCGGCATAGTCCACGGTTTCGGCGAGCGTTTCCCCGCAGAGATACTCGGAGTGCGCTCGAGCCGCGGCAAGCAGCTCGCCGTCGCCGCCGAGGCTGAGCGCGATCCGGTCGCTGATCTCGAAGCCGGCTTCCTTGCGGGCGTTCTGGACGGCACGGACAACCTCACGCGCGAGGCCCTCTCGGATCAGCTTGTCGTCGAGGTCGAGGGCCAGTGCGACGGCCCGGCCCGCTTCCGACTCGACCATGTAGCCCTCGAGGGGCTGCATTACCAGCGTCAGGTCATCGGGAATCAGGGTGTGGTCGTGGCCATCGATGTTGATCCCGACCTCGCGGACGCCGGCGATCGCCTCTCGAACGTGGCTCGGGTCGAGCGACTCCACGGCCGCGACGACCTGGGGCATCTCCTTTCCGAACCGCGGCCCGAGCGTGCGGTAGTTGGGCTTCACGGTGTAGTCGGCAAGCTCGCCCTCCTCGGTGACGAACTCGAGCGCCTTGACGTTGAGCTCGGCGCGGACGACGTCGGCGAAGGTCTCGATCGTGCGCCGCTCGGCCTCGGTGGCGACGATCACCGCCTTGGAGAGCGGCTGGCGCATCTTCACCTTGGCGTGGGCGCGACCGGCGCGGCCGAGCTCGACGGCCCGCTGGGCGGCCTCCATCCCGGTCTCGAGCGCCTGATCGCGGCGGCCGCCCTCGGCCACCGGGTAATCGGTCAGATGGACCGAGTGCTGGGCGCCCGCGACCTCACCATGTGTGAGGTTGGACCAGATCGCATCGGCCGTGAAGGGGATGAACGGCGCCAGCAGCTGGGCGGTCTCGAGCAGGCAGTGGCGGAGTGTCCCGAAGGCGGCCGGATCGCCATCCCAGAAACGGCGTCGGCCGACCCGCACGTACCAGTTGGAGAGTTCGTCGACATAGGCGGCGATTGCCTTGCCGGCGGTGGTCGAGTCAAACTCGTCGAGCGCCTGGCGCACCGTTTGCGTGGTCGCCTCCAGGCGGGACACGGCCCAGCGGTCGAGGCGTTCGGCCGAGCCGCCGGGTGCGACGTAGCCCTCCTGGTCGGGCGGCACCGGGGCGTCCTCAGGGTCGATTCCCTCAGCGTTGGCATAGAGCACGTAGAAGGCGTAGGTGTTCCAGAGGGTGAGCAGGAACTGGCGCACCGACTCGCCGACGGTCTCGGTGCTGAACCGGTAACCGGCCCACGGCTGCTGGGAGGCGAGGTAATACCAGCGGAACGCGTCGGCTCCGTGCGCATCGATCACCTCGTGCGGGTCAACGAGGTTGCCGAGGCGCTTGCTCATCTTGCGACCCTGAGGATCGAGGATCAGGCCGAGGCAGACGCAGTTCAGATAGTCGGTCTGATCGAAGAGCAGCACCGACTCCGCCAGCTGAGAGTAGAACCAGCCTCGGGTCTGGTCGATCGCCTCGCAGATGAAATCGGCGGGAAACCGCTGCTCGAACAGCTCCTCGTTCTCGAACGGGTAATGGAACTGCGCGAAGGGCATCGCGCCGCTGTCGTACCAGGTGTCGATCACCTCGGGGACCCGACGCATCTCGCCGCCGCAGGAGTGGCAGTCGATCGTGATCTCGTCGACGAATGGGCGGTGCAGGTCCTCGCGGACCTCGCCGCCGCGCTCACGCAGGTCAGCGACCGAGCCGGCGCAGAAGCGCTCGTCGCAGTCCTCGGCCGTGCACTCCCAGATCGGCAAGGGCGTGCCCCAATATCGTGCCCGCGACAGCGCCCAGTCGACGTTGCCCTCGAGCCACTTGCCAAAGCGTCCGTGCTTGATGTGTTCGGGGTGCCAGCCGATCCGCTCGTTCTCAGCCAGCATCCGATCGCGGACCTCCGAGGTGCGGATGTACCAGGTCGACTTGGCGTAGTAGAGGAGGGCCGTCTCGCAGCGCCAGCAGTGTGGGTAAGCGTGCTCGTATTCGGCCGCCCGGAAGAGCTTCCCGGCGGCTTCGAGGGCGGCGACGATCTCGGGGTTGTGCTCGTAGACCACCTTGCCTTGGAAGTCGGGCACTCGCTCGTCGAAGCGGCCGTCGAGTTCGACCGGGTTCTGCAGGGTCATCTCGTACTGCTCGCCGAGCCTGAAGTCGTCCTCGCCGAAGGCCAGCGCCGTGTGGACGAGGCCGGTGCCGTCGTCGATGGTGACGAAGTCGGCGAGCAGTACGGTGTGGCCGCGCGGGCCGAAGTCCGCGCCCTTGATGTAGTCAAACGGGGCCTGATAGGTGGTCTCGGCCATCTCCGCCCCGCCGAACCGATCATGGATCTCGGCCCCCTCGCCCAGTAACCGCTCGGCCAGGGCCTCGGCGACGATCACGACCTCACCCGAGCCCGCCGCGCTGGCCCGCACGTAGGTGATCTCGGCCCCGGCGGCCACGGCCGCGTGCGAGATCAACGTCCACGGCGTCGTCGTCCAGACGAGCAGGTTGTCGCCGGCCTCGACCGGGCTCGACCCCTGCGGCTCGATGATCGGCAGACGCACGTACACGGACGGATCGACGACGTCCTTGTAGCCGAGCGCGACCTCGTGCGAGGAGAGAGCGGTGCCGCAGCGCGGGCAGTAGGGGACGACCTTGTGGCCTTGGTAGAGCCTGTCGTCGTCCCACAGCTTCCGCAATGACCACCAGACCGATTCGATGTAGTCGTCGTCCATCGTCACGTAGGGCTCGTCGAGGTCGATCCAGTGCCCGATCCGCTCGACCAGACGGTCCCAGTCTCCGACGTAGCGGAAGACCGATTCCCGGCAGCGGGCGTTGAACTCGGCAATCCCGTACTCCTCGATCTGCTCCTTCGAGGTGATCCCGAGCTCCTTCTCGACCTCGAGTTCGACCGGTAATCCGTGACAGTCCCAGCCCCCCTTGCGCGGCACGTCGTAGCCGCACATCGACTTGTAGCGCGGGTAGATGTCCTTGAAGACGCGACTGAGGACGTGATGGGAGCCGGGCTTGCCGTTTGCGGTGGGCGGCCCCTCGTAAAAGCTCCACAGCGGCCGGCCCTGGCGCATCTCGAGTTGCCGCTTGAACGTCTGGCCCTCGCGCCAGCGCTCGAGGACCTGCTCCTCGAGGGCGGGGAAGGACTGCTTGGGATCGACTGCTGTGTAGGACGCCATCGGGCGGCGGATTGTAGGAGCGCGGCGCTCTGCGGGCCGGGCCCTCGTCCTCGGCGGCCGAGGGCCGCTCTCTAGCATCAGCCCGATGCCGCACCGCCCCCGAGTACTCGTCGCGTCGTTCGTGGCAGCCGTGCTGCTGGTGGCCGGCTGCGGCCCCGAGGCTGAGCAGACACCGGGCGACTGCTTCGCGGGGGCTCCGGCTTTCCTCGATGCGGTCCAGGCGGCGCCGGGAGTTGTGCTGCTCGAGGGCGGCACCCCGATCAGCGACTGCCTGACCAAGGATCAGCCGGCCGGCGATCTGAACGAGGTCGGCCAGGCACTGATCGTCGCCGCGACGAAGCTCAACGGCGAAGCCCGCAAGCGGCCCGCCGGCAGTGCCGCGATCGAGCTCGGATACCTGCTGGGGGCCGCCGACGCAGGTGCCGCCGGCACCGGTGGCGTTCACACGGATCTGATCCGCCGTCTCAACTCCGCGGCCCGCTTCAGCCGGGGCGGCGATGTGCTTGGAGCCGAGTTCGAACGAGCTTTCGGTGCCGGCTACGCGGCAGCCCGTGAGAGCGGCTGAGCTGGCCGGTCCCGATCGCCCCTACCGCGCTGGGGCGCGAGCGGCGCTATGGGGCCGCTACCTCGATCCATCGAGCGCGAGCAACAGCGCGGAGGCCTCCGTCCTCCGAAAAGAGCGCGGAGGCGGTATCGAGCTTCCGCCCTTCCCTGTGGATCGGCCACGCGGTCACGACGTGAGTGTCGCCAACCCGGAGCGGCTGGACCAGATCGACGGCGAGGCGCCCGAGCAGGATGACCCCGACCTCGCCAAAGAGGTCGGTGACGATTCCGCTTGGGCAGTCGAGTGCTGCCCAGACAAACTCCGGACGCACTGTCCCGGATGCGTCGCCGAGCGAGCCGTCGGGAACCCAGGGGGCGGCATAGAGCTCGCGGCCTTCAACCGGGCCTGGAAAGATCCTCAACCCATCGTCGGCGTCACGCGCGGGCCCACAGACAAAGCAGGACGGGTAGGGATGGTCCTCGAGCCACTCATAACGCTCAGCCGCGCGCCGCGCCTGCGCGGCGCTGACGCCAGGCGGGACCTCTAGATCCACCAATGCTGGGCGCGCCTCGGCCAACAGCGTTTCCCCGTCAAGTAGGCGAAACGCCCCGTCGCCGGCCGGACTCACCGCGAGGGGGCGATCAAGTGGCGGCGGGGCAAGAAGCGTGACTTCAGCCGGCCCCTTGATGAACTGGGCCGCGATCG
Source organism: Acidobacteriota bacterium (assembly GCA_032122625.1). Classification (GTDB taxonomy): domain Bacteria; phylum Actinomycetota; class Thermoleophilia; order Solirubrobacterales; family 70-9; genus CAXMST01. The sequence continues at coordinate 16,903 of JAQBGG010000058.1, read as the reverse complement.
CGCACGCGTAGCCGCCGTTGGCGCTCTGGGCCGGGCCCCGAAAGCGCGGATCGATGATCACGTCAGCCACGATCCGACAATGATTTCACCCCGCGGGACGGCCGTGCCCGGCGCCGTTCTGATTAAGTCCGGCGATCGAGGCCGCCGGCTCCCGCAGGGACCTCCCCGCTGCAGACAGCTAGCCTCATGCTTGGTCTGCAACAACGACGAAGGAGACCAATGAACGACGCCAAGCTTTGGGGCGGGGAGACCGACAAGGCGATCGACAACTTTCCGGTGTCGGGACAGCCGGTGCCGGCACCCGTGGTCCACTGGCTCGGCCGGATCAAGGCCGCTGCAGCCCGGACCAACTCCGACCTCGGCCTGCTCGATCAGGATCTCGCTGATCGCATCGCCGCCGCGGGAGACGCGATCGGCCGGGGCGAGCACGACGATCAGTTTCCGATCGACGTCTTCCAGACCGGCTCCGGCACCTCGACGAACATGAACACGAACGAGGTGATCGCCAACCTCGCCGGCGAAGGCGTTCATCCCAACGACCACGTCAACATGGGCCAGTCCTCCAACGACGTCTTCCCCTCGGCCGTGCACCTTGCGGCGCTCGATCAGACCGTCCACCGGCTGCTTCCCGCGCTCGACGATCTCGGCTTCGCGCTGCAGGAGAAGGCCGAGGCCTTTGCCGGCATCGTCAAGGCCGGCCGCACCCACCTGATGGATGCCGTACCGGTCACTCTCGGGCAGGAGTTCGGCGGCTACGCGGCGCAGATTCGGCTCGGGGCTGAGCGGGTCCGCGGCACGCTGGCCCGGGTTGGCCAGATCCCGCTCGGGGGCACAGCCACCGGCACCGGCCTGAACACCCACAAGGAGTTCGCCCACCGCACCCGGGCGAAGCTCGCGGACGGCACCGGGCTCGAAATCTTCGACCCGCACGACCGTTTCGAGGCGCAGGCCAACCGTGACTCGCTGGTTGAGCTGTCGGGAGCGCTGAAGGTCGTCGCCGTCTCGATGATCAAAATCGCCAACGACCTGGCACTGATGGGCTCAGGCCCGCGCGTCGGGTTCGCCGAGTTGCGCCTGCCGGAGCTCCAGAAGGGCTCCTCGATCATGCCCGGCAAGGTCAATCCGGTGATCCCGGAGGTCGTTATCCAGGTCGGCGATCAGGTGATCGGCAACGACGCCGCGATCACGGTGGCAGGCTCCCAGGGCCAGTTCGAGCTCAACGTCCGCGTGCCTCTGATCGCCAAGAACCTGCTCGAGTCGATCAAGCTCTTGGCCTCGGCCTCGCTGCTGCTCAACACCAAGGTGATCCAGGGCGTCGAGGCGAATCTCGAGGCGAACCAGGCCGCGGCCGAGGGAACCCTGGCGACGGCGACGGCGCTCAACCCCCACATCGGTTACGACAGGGCGGCGGAGATCGTCAAGACGGCGGCGGCCTCGGGGCGCCCGCTGCGCGAGGTTGCGCGGGAGCTTGGCGTTGACGAAGCCACGCTCGACGAAGCTCTCGACCACGCGAAGATGGCGCGCCCGCACGACTGAGAGCTGGGGCGTCCGGGCGCTCAGACGGCGTCGGTCGTCGCCAACGGCCGCCGGTCGGCCGGCCGGGCCCCCTCGAGGATGCCCGGTCCCGCTCTGAGTGGGGTGGGCAACGCGATCGAAACCCGATCGACGCCGACTGGCAATCCCGTTGATGCCGACACCGCGGAGGCTTTGTCCGGGGCCGGGAAGCGCATCAGCCCCGCCTCCAGCTCGCAGCCCATCGCGTCCTCCAGCGGCGAGGTCGCCGGGTCGGTGCGGTCGGGAATCCGCACCAGGCTCTGCCGGCCCTGTGCTTGACGTACGGTGTTGATGAAGTCGAGTAAGTACATGGTGCTGTTCCACTACTGGTCTCGGCCATAGCGCGGCCCGGCGTTAGCGCCGGGCCGAAATTGGACGGACGTCCGTTGAGGGCGCCGTAACGAAGGCTTGCGATGATTGTCTGTGCACCGTGCGTTAGTTCACAACCCCCGGAGGTACAGATGACCGCAACCGAGCACAGCAACAAGAGCACCGCCGCCACGACCGAGAAGGTCAGCTTCGGTGCCGGATGCTTCTGGCAGATTGAGGCGGCCTTCCGCCAGGTTGAGGGCGTCACCGAGACCGCCGTCGGCTACGAGGGCGGTCGCGTCCCAAACCCCACCTACGAGCAGGTCTGCACCGGCGGCACAGGCCATGCCGAGGTCTGCGAGATCACCTACGACCCCGACCTGATCTCGTTCGGAGAGTTGCTGAAGATCTACTGGAGGATCCACGACCCGACACAGCTCGACCGCCAGGGCCCCGACATCGGCAGCCAATACCGCTCAGTGATCTTCTTCCAAAGTGACGAGCAGCGGGCCGAGGCCGAGGCCTCCAAGGAGGCCGAGCAAGCCCGGCATCGCAAGCCGATCGCGACCACGATCGAGCCCGCGACCGGCTTCTACATGGCTGAGGAATACCACCAGTGCTACCTCGAGAACCGTCGTGGCGCCGGCGGCCTGATCGGGACGTTGCTCGGGCGTTGAGCGGCCCCCGTCCGGGCGCCTAGACGTTGATCGCCACGTACTTGGTCTCCAGGTACTCCTCGATTCCCTCGTTGCCGCCCTCGCGACCGACGCCGGACGACTTCACACCACCGAAGGGGGCGCCGGCGTTCGAGACGAGGCCCTGGTTGAGGCCGATCATCCCCGTCTCGAGCGCCTCGCAGACCTTCAGCGCCCGGTTGACATCCCGGGTGAACATGTAGGCAACCAATCCGTACTGGGTGTCGTTGGCGGCCGCGATCGCCTCCTCGTCGGTCGCGAAGGTCTTGACGGGGGCGACTGGCCCGAAGATCTCCTCCTTGAGCAGGCGTGCGTCGGGGCTGACGTCGCCGAGCACGGTGGGCTGGAAGAAGTACCCGTCCCCTTCGCCGGCTGCGCCGCCGCAGTGCACGGTCGCCCCCTTCGCGACCGCATCCTCGACCAGCTCGGCCACCTTCGAGCGCGACTCCTCGTCGATCAGCGGGCCGACGTCGGTCCCTGCCTCGCTGCCCCGTCCGACCGCCAGCGATGCCATCCGCTCGCTCAGCTTGGCCGTGAACTCCTCGGCCACCGCCTCGTGCACATGGAAGCGGTTGGCCGCGGTGCAGGCCTCGCCGACGTTGCGCATCTTCGCGATCATCGCTCCCTCGACGGCGGCATCGAGATCGGCGTCCTCGAAGACCAGGAAGGGAGCGTTGCCGCCGAGCTCCATCGAGACGTTGAGGACCCGCTCGCCCGCTTGCTCGATCAACTTCTGGCCCACCTCGGTGGACCCGGTGAAGCTCAGCTTGCGCAGCCGCGGATCGCGGATGATCGGCTCCGATACCTGCCGCGATGCTGTCGAGGTGAGGATGTTGAGCACGCCGGCCGGCAGACCGCACTCCTGCAGGACCTCCCCGAGGGCGAGCATCGACAGCGGCGTGAACTGGGCCGGTTTGATCACCATCGTGCAGCCTGCGGCTATCGCCGGTCCGATCTTCCGGGTACCCATCGCCGCAGGGAAGTTCCACGGCGTGATCAGATAACACGGGCCGACGGGCTGGCGCATGACCAGCACCCGGCTGGCGCCGTTGCCGGCCTGCTTGTAGTAGCCGTCGATACGCAGCGCCTCGCCCGCATTCCAGCGGAAGAACTCAGCCGCGTAGGCGATCTCCCCTTTCGACTCGGCGACCGCCTTGCCCATTTCGAGCGTCATCAGCAGGGCCAGCCCGTCGACCCGCTCCCCGAGCTTGCGGAAGGCCTCGTAGAGGATTGCCGAGCGCTCGTTCGCCGGGGTGGCAGCCCACTCGTCCCGCGCCGCGACCGCTGCATCGAGGGCGGCGGTGGCGTCGTCGGCGGTGGCGTCGGCGATCTCGCAAAGAGGGTTGCCGGTGGAGGGATCCTCGACCTCGAAGGTGGCGCCCGAGGAGCTGTCTCGCCATTGACCGTCGATCAGCAGCTGCTTGGGGACGGCGTCGATCACGGATCTCTCGCTCGGGTTGTTGCTCATCTCTCCACCTCCGGAATCTGTGCTGACGGCAAGTCGCCCCCTCGATAGCTGATTGGGGCCCGAGACGATACTCACCATTCTGCAAGTGGCGTTGCCGCAACGTTGGCCGCCTAGGCGGGTTGACGGAGATGGCGAAGCAATCGCCATGGTCGCTGCCGCGGCCGTCCCCACCGATGACACGCAGATCGACAAGCCGCCGCCTCCCGGGGACCATCTTGGCCGTCGCCGCAGCGATCCTGCTTCCCCTCCTTGCGACGCCCGCCGGCGTCGAGGCGAAGGTCAAGTTCCGAATCGACGGCCACGGCTACGGCCACGGCGTCGGCATGAGCCAATGGGGTGCCTACGGCTATGCCAAGCGGGGGGCCGGCTACCGCAAGATCCTTGGCCACTACTATTCGCGGACGAAGCTGGGTTCGGCCCGGGCGGACCGGGTCAGCGTGCTGCTCAGCGTGCGCTCCAACTCGATCGAGTTCAGCAACGCCCGCAAGGCGTGCGGCCGGGACGTCAAGCCCGGTGAGACCTACCGCGCGGACCTCGGCGGCCAGGGTCGCAAGGTCAGGCTCGAGCGCGGTAACGGCAAACGGATCGCGAGCTGCGGGTCGAAGTTGGCCGCGAAGCCGGCGGGCAACATCGTCATCGACGGCGAGGGCGCCTACCGCGGAAGGCTCGTTGCCAGGGCGGCATCGGGCGGCCTCAACGTGATCAACCGGGTGCCGCTCGAGGGCTACATCCGCGGCGTTATCCCGAACGAGGTACCAAGCTCCTGGCCGGCGGAAGCGCTCCGGGCGCAGGCGGTGGCGGCGCGGAGCTACGCGCTTGCTACCGGCGTCGACGGCGAGGGCTTCCAGCTCTACGACGACACCCGCAGCCAGGTCTACGGCGGCGCCTCCAGCGAGCAGGGGGCGACGAACCGGGCCGCCGCGAAGACGGCGGGCAAGGTCGTCAGGTACAAGGGCGAGATCGTCCCGACCTTCTTCTTCTCCTCCTCCGGGGGGCGAACCGAGAACGTCGAGCTCGGCTTCCCGGGCGGCTCTCCGCGGCCATATCTGAAGAGCGTCAGGGACCCCTACGACAAGGCCTCCCCCTACCACTCCTGGAGGCTGACCTACTCGCGCTCAAAGATGGAATCGATGCTCGGCGGCCTCGTCGACGGCAAGCTGAAGAAGATCAGGATCACCAAGACGGGCGTCTCGCCCCGGATCGTTAAGGCCAAGGTGATCGGCAGCGGTGGCAAGACCACGGTCAGCGGCGATCAGCTGCGCGCCGCGCTTGCCCTGCGCTCGACCTGGGCGAAGTTCAAGCTCATCCGCCGCTAGAGGGCGGGCCCTACCCCGAGGGCTAGCCGTCGGGGTAATCGAGGATCGGGATGCCGTGGTCTGTCTCCCGCATTCCCAGCTCGTAGACGGCGCCGGCGGTCAGCTTCAGGTGGACGTGTTTATGGGAAGGCCGCTCGACCCGGATCTCGAGATCGGCGATCGAGCAGTTGACGGTGTTGTGCTCGCCGCCGTCGGGGTCGGCATAGATCCAGCCGACGAAGTGCTGCCTTGGGGCGCTGACCTTGCCGCGGAGCGTCACCCGCTTGCCCGGGATCACGAACTCGCAGCCGGTCGGCTCCGCCTGGATGTCGGTCCCGTAAGTCTTGCCCAGACCGCCGAGCCTGTAGGACTCGCCGCCGACGACGAGCGAGCCGTTCGCCACCCAGGGCGTCGTCATCGGACCGATCTTGATTCGGCCGGCGGCGATGTCGACGTAGTCTCCGTCGGCGCCACCCTCGAAGTCGGCGCCGTGGATCCAAACCCAGCGCTCGGCGTGCTCGGTGCCCCAGTTGTGGCCGACCATTCCCGGCCATGCGCTGAGCTCGGTGCGGGCTCCGTCAACCGTGACCGAGCCTTTGAACAGCGCCCCGGGGTGGGGGCTGAGCAGCTTCGTCCGGGGCAGCGAGGTCCCGTACAAGCGCTCCGACGGCAGATGCCGAAATGCTTCGTGGCGGTCCTCGAAGCTGAGCTGCCAATCGGCCGCGAAGGCGTCGGTTTCGATCCGGCCGATCGCCTCGCCGGGTCCGATCTCAGCCTCGCCGACCCGCACGTAGGAGGCCTCCGGGATCGAAAGCTGCTCGGAGGAGAAGCTGGCCTTGGTCGCCCGCGTGGGTCCCGCGTCCCGATCGAACGACGTGAACCAGATCGAACAGGTCGGCTCGGCGCCGGGGCGTTTGTGGACCGTGTGACGGATCCACAGAGCGCGGCCGCCGTCCGGTGCGGCGGCCTTCAGGTAGAAGCTCTCGTAGTGGCCCGCGCCCATCTCGAGCGCTGGAAACCTCGCCTCGGTCCGCACGGCGCAGGACCCTAGTACACGCCTCCAGCAGTGACAGCCGCGGGGGGTGGCCCGAGGCTGGCGTTTGCCAAGCTTGGGAGGTGTCACGGCGCGGTCAAGACCGGTTAGGCGAGTCGCTGCCGGCGCCCCTGCGCGGACTGGGCGGCCTGCTCGCGCTGGTGGCCGTCGCGGCCGGGGTCGCCTACGCCGTGCTCTCGCTCAGCGGACTGCTCGCCGACGATGACCGCTCCTCCGAGGAGATCTTCGCCGGGGCCGTTGAGGGCGGTGCGGCCGAAGATCCGTTTGCCTGGGAGCCGGACCGGCGCAAAGACCTCGAGCGCGGCGCCGCGCTCGGCTTCTCCCACGTCATCTACGAGCTCAGCCCCGGCGGCGTGATCGCCTCGGCGCGGCGCACCGCACGCTTCCGTGACGCGATCGAGCGAGCGGCGGAGGAGCATGGAGTCAGCGCCGAAATGATGGAGGCGATGGTTCTGCTCGAGAGCGCCGGTCGCCCAGAGGTGATCGCGGGAGGGACCGACCCCGCCAACGCTTCCGGCCTCGCCCAGATCGTCGCCTCGACCGGCATCGATCTGCTTGGCATGAAGATCGACCTGGCCCGAAGCCAGGAGCTGACCTCGCGGATCCTTGCTTCGACCGCGGCTGCCGAGCGGTTGCGCAAACGCGGTCGCCGACTCGCCGGCAAGCAGGGCAAGCAGCCGGTCAAGAAGGCCCGCAAGCTGTTCGCTGAGGCCGACGCAGCGGAGCGCGACGCCGGGACCGCGGGCCGCGAGCGCGTCCGGGCCGATGCGCGCTTCTTCCCCGCCGACGCCCTCGACGGGATGGCCCGCTACCTCGAGATTGCGACCGAGGATTTCGGTCGCGAGGATCTGGCGGTGACCAGCTACCACATGGGTATCGGCAACCTCGGCGATGTGGTCAGGTCATACGTCTCGCCCGAGGAGGCGCAGATGCCGTTGCGTGACCTGGTCGCCCTTCGTGATCTCTCCTACTCACAGATCTTCTTCGACTCCTCCCCGGCGGTGCATGCGAAGACCTGGGGCATCCTCTCCGGCTTCAACGACGACAGCTCGAGCTACTACTGGCGGGTCTTGGCTGCGCTCGAGATCATGCGGCTGTTTCGCGAGGACCGTGGCGAGCTGAAGCGGCTGGCGTCGCTGCACGGCAACAAGGCGACGGCCGAAGAGGTCTTCCATCCGCAAGAGGACACCCGGGCGTTCGACGACGCCGGTGAGCTTGCCGACGGGCTCGACTCCGGCGAGCTGGTCTCGATTCCCTCGGGCGGGGGCTACGGCTTCGTGGTCGGCCCCCAACTCGGCGAGTTGGCCGATCAACTCGGGGTTGACCGCTCGCTCTACCGCTCGCTCAGGCCGGAGGCTCTCGCGACCTTGATCTACATCTCGGGACGGGTCCAGGCGATCGCCGAGACCTTGGGCACCAAAGGCAAGAAGGCCCGAAAGGAGAAGCTCACAGTCACCAGCGCCGCCCGCGATCGCGCCTACCAGGACGCTCTGGTCGGCCGCAACACCCAGGCGACGCAGGCCTACTCATTGCACACGACCGGCTATTCGTTCGACATCCTCCGCGACTACGTCAACGATCGCCAGGCCGAGGCGTTCCAGTCCGTCCTCGACCGGATGGAGGCGCTCGGCGTGATCGACTATGCGCGCGAGCCCGAGGCGATCCACGTCACGGTCTCCGACCGCGCCGAGCAGCTGCTCGGGTAGGGTCGGCTCAAGGCCCTCAGGTGTGTTTGACGGTGAGCACTTCGCCGTCGGCCATCACGTAGTCGCGTCCTTCGATCCGCAGGGTGCCGCGCTCGCGGGCGCCGGTGTAGCCGCCGGCGTCGATCAGCTCCTGCCAGCCGATCACCTCGGCCTTGACGAAGCCGTCGGCGATGTCGCTGTGGATTCGTCCGGCCGCCTGCCAGGCGGTCCCGCCCGCCTTCAGGCTCCAGGCGCGACCCTCGACGCCCTCCCCTGCGGTGAAGAAGGTGATCAGCTCCAGCAGGGAGTAAGCGGCGCGGACCATTCTCCCGAGGCCTGACTCGCTCAGCCCCAGGTCCCCGCGCAAGGCGGCGGCGTCCTCAGGGTCGAGCTCGGCGAGCTCGGCCTCGATCTTGGCGCTGAGCGCGATCGCCTGATCGCCCGAGGCGGTGGCGTGAGCGAGGAGTGCGGCCGGCGGCTCGCCCTCTCCCTCATCGACGTTGGCGACGTAGAGCACGGGCCTCGACGTCAGGGCCTGGAGGTTGCGGACCGCGCTCGGCGCGGCCTCGGGGGCGGGGACCGAGCGCGCCGGCTCGCCCCGCTCGAGCGCGGCGACGACCTGCTCCAGCCAGTCGCGCTCGGCGATCACCTCCTTGTCGAGCGCCCGCGCCTGCTTTGTGACCCGCTCCAGCCTGCGGCTCGCCTGCTCGAGATCGCTCAACATCAGCTCGGCCTCGACCATCTCGGCGTCGGAAACGGGATCGACGCTTCCGCCGGGATGAGGTACGCCGTCGTCGGAGTGGGCCCGGACGACGTGGCAGATCGCGTCTGTCTCACGGATCGAGCCGAGAAACTTGTTGCCGAGCCCCTCCCCGGCGTGGGCTCCCTTGACGAGTCCGGCGATGTCGTGCACCTGCAGCGCCTCGTGCACGATCGGGGTCGCGCCGAGCAACTCGCAGACGGCGTCGAGACGCTCGTCGGGCACCGGGGCGATCGCCACGTTCGGCTCGATCGTCGTGAACGGGTAGCCGGCGGATTCGGCCCCGGCCTGGGTCAAGGCGTTGAACAGCGTCGACTTACCCGCGTTCGGCATGCCGACGATTCCGACCTTCACTGGGCCCAGAGCTCTTTCTCCCATCGGCCGGGGACGCCGGGAAGAGGCCAGCTGCGGCCGATCTCGCGGCCGAGCAGCATCCCGGCGGCGACGTCGGACGGGTAGTGCATGCCGAGGAAGGGACGGCCGAGGCAAATTGCGAGGGCGAGCCCGGTCAGTGCCGGAGCCGCCCCGGGGGAGATCCGGCTCATCGCCGCCGCCGCCGCCATCGAGGACGTCGAGTGGGCAGAGGGAAAGGAGAGCTTGCTCGGAGCGCGGGCCAGGCGGGGGTGATCCTCGATCAGCGGCCGCTGCCGCCCGACGGCGAGCTTGACGGCGTAGTTGATCCCTACCGCGGCCGGGCCGATCGTGCTCGCCGCCAGCCAGGCAGGGCGTCTTCGGGCGTCGAGGCCGGCTCCGACGGCGCCGATCGCAAGCCAGCCGAGGCCCCACTCACCGAACGTTCCGAGCGCGCCGACGGCCCGCTCGGTCGCCCGGCTGTGGCCACGGGTGCGCAGGGCAACGAGCAGCCTCTGGTCGAGGCGGCCGAGGGCCTTCAGCGGCCCGCCACGGCAGGAGCCGGCGCGGGGCCGCGATCGCAGGGGTCTTGGTCGCTGGAGCACGGCGGGGGAGGATAGGCGCGCCGCGCCGCGCCGCGCTTGGAGCTGGGGGCCTGAGCCTGCGCGCCGACGGCACCCAGCCATCGAGTCCAGCGCTCCCTGAGAGAATCCGCGCCGATGAGTGCGACCGCTGCCGCCGGCGAGGTTCCCGGCTTCACCCACCTGCCAGGTCATCACTGCGGCTCGACAGCGCTGCGCAATCTGCTCAATCACCATGGCGTGGCGATCAGCGAGGAGCTCGCCTTCGGCCTCGGCGCTGGGCCCTGCTTCTACTACTTCGTGCTCGACGATCAGAGCCCCTCGCGCTTCACCAACGGCCGCACCGGCCGCCTCGAGGAGAGCTTCCTGCGTCTTACGGGCGTGCCGCTGAGGCTGCGGACGGCCGAGCAGCCTGAGGAGTCGTGGCGCCTCGCGGCAGAGACCGTCGATCAAGGGCGCCCCGTGATCCTGATCACCGACCTCTACTACCTCGATCACTATGGCAACTCGGCCCACTTCCCCGGCCACGCCGTGGTCCTGACCGGCTATGACGAGGAGGCGGCCTACGTTTCCGACACCGGCTTCGAACGAATCCAGCGGACGTCGCTCGACGGGCTGGCCAAGGCACGCCACTCCGGGCACCCGTTCTACCCGCTCGCCGGCCAGATGATCGATCTTCCAGCCGGCGAGGAGATCTCGATCGAGCAGCTCCGCGCCGCCGCCCCCTCAGCGATCGAGGCCGCGGCTCGGCTGATGCACGAGCCAAGGCTGGGTGAGCGCGAGGGCCTGCCCGCCCTGCGCCGATTCGCTTCGGAGGTCGGCGCCTGGCCGGGACAGGTGACGGACTGGAGGTGGTGTGCCCGCTTCAACTATCAGGTGATCGAGCGTCGCGGCACCGGGGGCGGCAACTTCCGGGCGATGTACGGGCGCTTCCTCGCCGAGGTCGGCCGCGCGCAGCAGGCGCTGCTGGCCGCCGAGGCGTCAGCGCTGTGGACGGTGCTCGCCGCGGATCTGTTCGCAGCGAGCGAGGCTGAGGAGCCCGATCCGGCCGCTTGGCGGCGGGTTGAATCCGCCGCCGGCGAGGTGCTCGATGCCGAGGAGCGCCTTTGGGCGGCGTTGCTTTAGCCGGCTTGATCCTCGGTCGACTTCGGCAGCCGCGCGTAATAGCCGGCCCACGGGCCGCTGCGCTGCATCGGTCCGAGGCCGGCGTCGGAAGCGAGGCGGCCGAGTGCACCCGGCGTCGTGAAGTGGGGGTCGCCGAAGAGCTCGCCGACGATCAGCCGGCCGCCGGGCTTCAGCACCCGGGCGATCTCGGCCATCGCTGCCCCACGGTCGGGAATCTCCCCGAGCACGGTGATCAGCACCACGGCGTCGAAGCGTTCGTCGGCAAAGGGAAGCTGGGAGGCGTCGCCTTGGGTCGGGACCACATTCGTGATTCCGCGCTCGCCGGCCCGGGCCATCGTGTGGTCGAGCATCTCCTGCTGCAGGTCGAAGATCTCAATCGTGCCGGATCCGACCCAGCCCGCAAGATCGAGCGTATAGAAGCCGGTCCCGGGGCCGATCTCGAGGATCCGCTCGCCGTCCTCCGGGGCCAGGACTGCGCGCAGCCGGTCGCGGGTGATCAGGGGATGCGGTGCCTGGACCCAGAAGCGCTGGCCATAAGGGCAAGCCGAGGGGTGCTTACGCCACCAGACGGCAGCGCCGACAACCAGCAGCGCCGCCAGGATGAGCAAGCGCCTCATGCCTTCAGCTGCCGAAGCCGACCGAGTGGGCGCCGGAGGCGACGCGCAGGAATGCGACCTTGGCGAGGTCGATGTCAACCTCGCCCTCCTCGGTGGCCACGGTCATCCAGCCGCCGTCGCTGAGCCCGTTGCGCAGCCTGCTCAGCGACTCGCCGTCGAGCTTCAAGCTGATCACCTGATTGCCGGTGAAGCCGACCTCGATCTGGTTCGTCTCGCTCATCTGGTCAGTGTCCCTCCGCTGGTTGCACGATCTCGGTCAGCACGCTACCCGTCGACCTCGGGTGGACGAATGCGACCCTGCTGCCCCGGATCCCGATCCGCGGAGTCTCGTCGATCAGGCTTACGCCCTGCTCGGCCAGGCCCGCGAGCGTCGCCTCGATATCGCTGACGGCGTAGGCGACGTGGTGGAGCCCCGGGCCCTTCTTCTCCAGAAAGCGACCGACCGGAGTCTGGGGTCCCAGCGGCGCCAAGAGCTCGACGTGCCCGTCACCGACGTCGAGTAGCACCGCCTCCACGCCCTGCTCGCTCACGGTCTCGCGATGCACGAGGGGCATCCCCAATGCGCCTTCGTATAGGGCGATCCCTGCCTCGAGATCATCGACGGCAACTCCGATGTGATCGATCCGGTCAAGCATCCGGGAGCAGTGTAGTGAGGCGCGAGCGGCGGCCCTGGGCGGTCTATCGTGGTCTCGTGAGTGGGTGATCTGAGCGCAACTTATCTCGGCCACGCGACCGCGCAGATCGAAGGCGGCGGCGCTCGCCTGCTGACCGATCCGCTGCTGCGGCCGAGCTTGTTTCGCTTCCTTCGCCGCCGCCATGCTGTCCCCGACCTCGAGCTGCGCGGCCTCGATGCCGTTTTGATTTCGCATGTGCACCACGACCATCTCGACCTACCGAGCCTGCGGCGGCTGTCGCGACAGACACCGCTCGTCGTCCCCCGGGGCTCGGCTCGGCTGCTCGCCCGCGAAGGCTTTACGGCGGTTGAGGAGGTCACTCCGGGGGGCAGCTTCAGCTTCGGGGGACTGACGGTCGAGGTAACGCCGGCGGTGCATACCGCCGAACGACGCGGCACCGACGCTCCGCCCTCGTTGGGATACCTCGTCCGCGACGGGGCCGCCAGCGTCTACTTCGCGGGTGATACGGAGCTGTTCGACGGCATGGCCGAGATCAGCGACGACCTCGACCTGGCCTTACTGCCGGTCTGGGGCTGGGGCCCGACTCTGGGGCCGGGGCATATGAATCCCGGCCAGGCCGCCGCAGCGCTACGCCTGCTGCGCCCCAAGCGAGCGGTGCCGATCCACTGGGGTACCTACACGCCCGCCGGGGCGCCTCGCATCTGGCCTTGGATGAGCGAGACGCCGGCAGCGGAGTTCGCCGGCCAGGCCCGCGGTCTCTACCCCGAGACCGAGATCATCGTCCTCGAGCCGGGCCAGTCGATCGCGGCCCGGCGAACCTGATCGTCCCGGTCACTTGCTGGAGTCTGCTCGCGGCGGCGGCTCGCTCCGCGGGGCCTCGGGCGGCGGCTCGCCACTCGCGTGGACTGCCTCCGCGACCTCCGGTGCGGAGCTCGGCTGGTCTCCAGAGCGGTCCCTCTCGGGGGTCTCACCGGCCCGGTGCGCGACCATGATCTTGCCGATCTGGGCGCGGTCGATGGATTCCTCGCGAAGCAGGCGCTCGGCAATCTGGTCGAGCAGGTCCCGGTGGTCGGAGAGCAGTTGGTGAGCTCCCCGGTAGGCCTCTTCGGCGAACTCCTGCACCTCCTCGTCACGGCGCTGGCGCATCATCTCGGAGATGTTCCAGTCGTTGGCGGGAAGCTGGTGGGCGCGGATCGAGGTCCCCATCCCATACTCGTAGACCATGCCGCGGGCGATCGCCGTCACCTTCGCGAGATCGTCTGAGGCGCCGGTCGTGATCCGGCCGAAGGTGATCTGCTCCGCCACCCTGCCGCCCAGCAGGACCTTCATGTAGTCGATCAGCTCCTCTCGCGTCTTCAGGTAGCGATCCTCCTCCGGAAGGTTGAGCGTGTAGCCGAGCGCCGTGCCTCGGGGCACGATCGAGACTTTCTGCACCTTGTCGACCGTGGGCAGCAGCTCCGAGATCACGGCGTGGCCGGCCTCATGCCAGGCGACGACGCGCTTCTCGTGGTCGGTGATCACCTTGCGACTGGCGAGGCCCGCGACGACGCGCTCAAAGGCGTTGTCGAAGTCCATCTGGGCGATGAACTGCCGCTGGGCGCGCCCGGCCTGGATCGCGGCCTCGTTGCAGAGGTTGGCGAGATCGGCGCCGGTCAGCCCGGAGGTGTGCTGCGCGACCTGCGTGAGGTCGACGTCCTGGCCCAGTGGCTTGTTGCGGGTATGAACGCCGAGGATTGCCTCGCGGCCGCGCAGATCGGGGGGCGGTACCAGCACCTGGCGATCGAAGCGGCCGGGCCGCAGCAGCGCCGGATCGAGCTTCTCGAGCAGGTTCGAAGCGGCCATCACGACGATGTTGTCGGTGGGTTCGAAGCCGTCCATCTCAACGAGAAGCTGATTCAGGGTCTGGTCGCGCTCGCCGGAGATGTCGGAGCCACGGGTGGCGCCGACTGCATCGAGCTCGTCGATGAAGAGGATCGAGGGCGCGTTCTCCCGCGCCTCACGGAACAGGCGGCGGATCCGCGCTGCGCCGAGGCCGGCGAACATCTCGACGAACGAGGAGGCGGACTGGCTGAAGAAGTTGGCGCCCGATTCGTGCGCGACGGCCTTGGCCAGCATCGTCTTGCCGGTGCCCGGTGGACCGTGCAGCATGATTCCCTTCGGGACCCGCGCGCCCAGCGCCTTGAACCGCTTCGGGTGGGAGAGGAAGTCGACGACCTCCTGCAGCTCCTCCTTGGTTCCCTCGACCCCGGCGATGTCATCCCAGGTGACGCCGGCCTTGTGCTTCGAGGCCTTGATCTCCTTCGGCTTCGTCTTCGGCATCACCGAGAGCATCCGGAACATCACGTAGAGGAGCGAGCCGAGGAAGAGCACGGAGAGGAGCGGCAACCAGCGGTCGACCTGGAGTAGGAAGCTGTCGATGTCTGCGATCGGAATCATGGGCCTCCGCGCTGGCGGTCAAGGTGTCCCGACTCCGGCGCCTGTCTTCCTATCGGGACGTTAGGCGAGAAGGTTTAGCCCACCGGCGGCTGAACAGCAAGGCAGGATGCCGGTTTGGGGACGGCGGGCCGACGCGCTCAGGCCGCGGATTCAGCGGCGAGGATCGCATCCATCGCGGCGACGCCGACCTCGATCTGCTCCTCGTTCGGTTCGCGGGTGGCGAACAGGCGCTGGATCGCGTCGCCGCTGGCGTGAACGGCGCGACCGAGGGGGCTGTCGGGATGGCGCTCCGCATAGGCGAAGACCTCGACCGCAAGCGAGAGGCTGCCGATCGAGCCGCCGAGGCGGGCCAGTTGACCGGGCTTGTTCGGTAGGCGCTCGATCAGCGCCTGGCCGGCGATCGTGAAGACCATCAGTGGCGCAATCAGGTTTGATCCGCAGCGCTGATGCTCCTTGGCTGCGGTCGAGGGATCGCGGCTGCCCTGTTCGTAGGCGGCGATCGCCTTGTGCTCGACACCGTGGTAGGCCGCCAACTCCGATCCGCTCAGCGCCACGAGCGCCGGCAGAAGCCCCAGCGCCACCGAGGCTGCCTCGGTGCCGGTTCCCGCCGCCCGCCCGCCGCGGCGCCGAAGGGCGCCGTTGATCAGGCTGACCCCGGCCGCAGCGGCGAGCACGCGCGGATCCTCGAACGGCAAGCGTGCCGCCGGCAGCGCTCGGCGGGCGATCGGAATCACGGCGAAGGCCTCCGCCATCCGCAGCGGTCCGCGTAGGAAGGGAACCGAGGCGGCGCGGTTGCCGCCGAAGTCGGGCTTGGGGCCGGAAGCGACGTCAATAGAGCCGCTGCTCGCGTTGCGGGCCGCGGCGGCCCAGGAGCTCGGGCCATGGACGAGTAGCCCGTTCCGCATCGCCATGCCGCCGAGGCGCATCGGGGGCTGCGTGTCGCCCGCCGCCGATCCGTTGGCGCCGGCGCCGTTGGTGGATTGACTGGGGGCTGGCTCGCTCATCCCGGCAAGGTTAGCCCGGCCGGGACTCCGAACGTGACCCGGCACCTCGAGCGCGATTCGGAAATCGCGACCGCGGCGCATCAGCTTGCCGGGATCGGAGCGATCGGCACGGTGGTGTCCACCGAGGGCCGGATACTGAGACCGATGCCCGATCAGCTCTTCAACGACCCCGCAGCGGGCACCGCCGACCGCCCCGCGGCCGGCGCGCCGCTGGCGGCGCGAATGCGCCCGGGCACGCTCGACGAGCTGGTCGGCCAGGAGCACCTGCTCGAGGCGGGCTCGGCCCTGCGCACGGCGATCGAGGCGGGCGAGCCGCATTCGATGATCCTCTATGGGCCGCCGGGCACCGGCAAGACGACGATCGCCCGGATCGTCGCCGCCGCGGCCGGCTGGGCGATCGAGGAGGAGTCGGCGGTCGCCGCCGGCCGGGCTGAGGTGCGGGCGGTGCTGGCGCGGGCCACCGAGCGGCTCGCCGCCGGCGGGCGGCGGACCGTCTTCTTCCTCGATGAGATCCACCGCTTCAACAAGGCCCAGCAGGACGCGCTCCTGCCCGCCGTCGAGGACGGGTTGATCGTCCTGATCGGCGCGACGACCGAGAACCCCTACTTCGAGGTCAACGGGGCGCTGCTTTCCCGCTGCCAGATCTACGAGCTGAAGCGGCTCGATGCGGAGGCGATCGAAGCCATGCTGAGGCGGGCCCTGAACGACCCCGATCGCGGCATCCCCGATCCCCCCAGCGTCGCGCCGGAGGCCCTGGCGCTGTTGGCGCAGCGCGCGGGGGGCGACGCGCGCACGGCGCTCGGGGCGCTGGAGCGCGGGGTCGCGGCTGCCCGCGTCTCGGGAGCGGCGCAGATCGATCTCGCCGCGGCAGAGGACGCTCTGCAGCGCAAGGCCGTCAGCCATGACCGAGCCGGTGACCGCCACTACGACTACATCTCGGCCTGGATCAAGGCGACCCGTGGCTCCGATCCCGACGCCTCCCTGTACTACCTGGCGGCGATGCTGGAGGGCGGTGAGGACCCGCGCTTCATCGCCCGTCGGATGGTGATTCTGGCCTCCGAGGACGTTGGCAACGCCGACCCCCAAGGACTGCTGGTGGCGACTGCGGCCGCCGCCGCGGTCGACCGCGTCGGGTTGCCCGAGTGCCGGATCAACCTCGCCCAGGCGACGACCTACCTGGCGCTGGCGCCGAAGTCGAACGCCTCCTATCTGGCCCTCGGGCGCGCCGCTGCACACATCCGCGAACACGGGGTCGCCGACCCGCCCGCGCACCTTCAGGACGCGAGCTACGCGGGCGCGGAGCGCCTCGGCCGCGGCGCCGGCTACGAGTACGC
>JAQBGG010000057.1:0-4998 GCA_032122625.1 Acidobacteriota bacterium | reverse complement strand
GTGATCGCGGCGACGATCTCGGGGTGGCAGTGGCCCGCATTGTGGACCGACAGGCCGCTGAAGAAATCGAGGTACTCGGCTCCCTCGCTGTCCCAGAGGCGCGAGCCCTCACCGCGTACGAACTCGACCGGTGCGCGATTGTAGGTGGGCATCGCGAACCGGCTCTCGAGCGCCTGCAGGGCCGCTACCGAGGCCACGGGCCCAGCGTCGCGCTCGCTCACCCCGTCACCTTGGTCCCGATCCCGGCGTCCGTGAACAGCTCCAGCAGCAGGCTGTGCGGGCGGCGACCGTCGAGGATGTGTGCCGACTGCACGCCGCCGCGGATCGCCTCCACGCAGGCCGCCATCTTCGGCCGCATGCCCCCATCGAGGCGTGGCAGGGCAGCGACCACCTCCTCGACCGTCGCCGTCGAGATCAATGAGCCTGGATCGTCGGCGTCGGCCCGCCAGCCCTCGACGTCGGTGAGGAAGATCGCCTTGTAGGCGCGGAGGGCGGCGGCAACCATGCCCGCGGCCGCGTCGGCGTTGACGTTGTAGGAGTTGCCCTCGCGATCGGCCCCCGCCGAGGCGATCACCGGGATGTAATCGGAGGCGATGTGGTTGAGGACATCGACGTCAACCCTCTCGATCTCGCCCACGAAGCCGACCTCCTCGGCCTCGGCGACCGGCTTGATCTCGAACAGGGTGCCGTCCTCGCCGGAGAGCCCGACCGCCGGCTGGCCGTGGCGATTGAGCCGGGAGACGATGTCGGTGTTGACCTTGCCGATCAGCACCATCTTCGCGACCTCGACCGTCTCACGGTCGGAGACACGAAGGCCCTCGACGAACTTGACCTCCATACCAAGCCGCTCCATGTACCTGGTGATGTCGGGTCCGCCGCCGTGGACGATCACGGGGTTGAGGCCGACGTACTTGAGCAGTACGACATCGGCCGCAAACTCGTCCTTGAGCACCTCGTCACGCATCGCTGCGCCGCCGTACTTGATCACCACGGTGCGGCCGTGGAACTCGCGGATGTAAGGGAGCGCCTCGAGCAGCGTCTCGACGCTCCCCGCGAGCTCGGCTGCCCTGTTGCGCTCGTCCGCGCTGTTGCGCCGCATCATGTCGTGTACTCCGCGTTGAGTTGGACGTAGGCCTCGGTGAGATCGCTGAAGAAGACGTGAGCCTCGCCACCGCCACGGTCGAGGCGGAGGCCGATCTCAGGCTCCGCCGTCTCCCCTGCGAGCTCGCCCGCTTCGATCCTGTCGGGTCCGAGCTCGGCGATCTCCTCGCCGGCCAGCGCCATCCCAGCCGCCTGCGCGACCCTGCCCCAGTTCGGATCCCGCCCGTAAAGCGCTGTCTTGACCAGGGGCGAGTTGGCAACCGCCCGCGCGACCCGCTCCGCCTCCAGGTCGTCGCGGGCACCGGAGACGAGGATCCTGCCGACGCGGGAGGCGCCCTCCCCGTCGGCGACGATCTCCAGGGCAAGCTGCTTCAGGACCGCCGCCAGCAGACCCGGCGGCAGCTGCTCGTGCGCTTCCCCCGTGGCCTGCAACAGCACCGTGTCGTTGGTGCTCATCTGCCCGTCGACGGTTATCCGCTCGAACGATCCGGAGACGGCGGCACGAAGTTCAGGCTCGGGATCAAGGATTGCCGCGTCGGTCTGGACGAAGCAGAGCATCGTCGCGTAGCCGGGCTCGATCATCCCCGCCCCCTTCGCCTGGGCCGAGAGCGTGACCCCGCCGACGCTGACCGTACACCGCTTTGGACCGCGATCGGTGGTCATGATCGCCTCGCTGAAGCTCTGCGCCGAGCCCGGAGCGAGGGCGCCCGCGACGGCGCTGACCCCCTCGAGTACCTCGGCGAGTGGGAGCCGCACGCCGATCGTCCCCGTCTCGGCCACGGCCACCTCCTTGGCCTGGATGCCGAGGGCGTCGGCGGTCACGGTCTGCATCGCCGCGGCGTCCCGGTAGCCCTGCTCGCCGGTCGCGGCGTTGGCATTCCCGGAGTTGACAACGGCAGCGCGGATTGAGCCGGGATCGCAGACCTCACGACAGAGCCGCACCGGCGCCGCCGCGGCGGCGTTGCGGGTCAGTAGCAGGGCCGAGGAGACGGCGTCGGTCGTCGCGCGGACGATACCGAGATCAATAGCGCCCCCTCCCTTGAGGCCACATGCGACGCCGGCAGCCTCGAATCCGGGCGCCAAGCCGTCGGGATCGAGCTCGGTCGTCCCATCGGGCGCCTGGACCCAGCGCGAGCGGAAGAACGTCTCGCCGCCGCTGCTCACGAGATCCCCTCGCCCTCCGGCAAGCCCACCATCAGATTGAGATTCTGGATCGCCTGGCTCGCGGCTCCCTTCCAGAGGTTGTCGATCGCGGCGAAGACCATTACGCGGCCCCCGCGGGAGACGGTCGCGTGAATCCGGCAGAGATTCGTCTCGCGCACCTCGCGGACGCCGGGTGGGCGGGCGACGAGCTCGACGAACGGCTCGGCGCCATAGCGTCCGCTGTAGAGCTCGCCGAGTTCGTCGACGCTGAGGTCGCGGCTCACCGTCACGTAGCAGCTGACCAGCTCACCCTGGTCAAGCGGAACCAGGTGGGGGACGAACGTCAGCGGCGGCGCCCGATCGCCGGAGAGGGCCGCCAGCTCCTGGCCGATCTCCGGCTCATGCCGGTGGCCGGCGGTCCCATACGGCGTCACGTTCTCATCCAGCGTCACGAAGTGGTTGGCGTCGCCGCCGCCACGTCCGGACCCGGAGATGCCGGACTTGGCGTCGATGACGACGTCGGCGATCAGGCCGTCGGCGGCAAGCGGGGCGAGCGCGAGGATCGTCGCCGTCGGGTAGCAACCCGGGTTCGCGACAAGCCGGGCGTCCTGAATTGCCGTCCGGTAGAGCTCGGGGAGGCCATAAACCGCTTCCGGGAGCAGCTCGGGCGCTTGCGGCTGCCCATACCACGCGGCGTAGGTGTCGAGATCGCGCAGCCTGAAGTCGGCGCTGAGATCGACGACGAGCTTGCCGGCCTCTCGCAGCGCCGCCACCGTCGGCGCTGCGGCGCCGTGCGGATAAGCGACGATTGCGGCATCGCAGGCCTCGATCAGAGCGAGATCGAGTTCCTCCAGCGTCAGCGGCACGCGGTAGCGCGGGTAGAGCTCGCTGAGCGGCTTGCCGGCATCCGAGCGCGACGTCACTGAGACGAGCTCGAGCCGCGGGTGGCGCCAGACGAGCTGGGCGGCGAGGGCGCCGGCAAAACCGGAGGCGCCCGCGACCACGACCCTGGCGGCTACGTCGCCCTGTCTCGGGGTTGCTTCAGGCACGGAGCGTCCCGCCGATCCGCTCCAGCGCGGCGATGATCGCGGCGCGAGGCTCGCCGACGTCCTCGTCGGTCAGCGTCCGGTCGGCTGCCCGGAACTCGAGCCGCACAGCCAGACTTCGCTTGCCGGCGCCGACCTGCTTGCCCTCGTAGACGTCGAAGATCCGCGACTCCCTGAGGAGATCGCCGCCGCCGGCGCGAATCGCGGCGCGCACCTCAGCCGCCGTCACATCGTCTGCGACAACGATCGCGAGATCCTCATAGAGGGCTGGGAAGGAGGTCAGATCCTCGTAGACCTCGGCCCCCTCAGCCGAGGCGGCGAAGAGCTTGCCGGCGTCGAGCTCGAACACGACCGCCGCCGGAAGGTCGGCGGCAGCGGCGACGCGGGGGTGCAGCTCGCCAAGCCACCCGGCCGACTGGCCCGCAATCGTGATCTCAGCGGCCCGCCCCGGGTGCAGGAACGGCAGCATGCCGGGGCTGATCTCCAACTCGGCCCTGAGCGAACGGCCGAGGAGCTCGATCAGACCCTTGCCGAGGTAGAAGTCGGCGGCTGCGGCCTCGCCCCGCCAGCTCGGCGCCGCGAGTGACTCGCAGACGATCGCGCCGATCCGATGTGGCTCGTGGGCCGGCGGCGGCCGTTTGCCGGCGAAGTTCCCATCCAGGACGCCTCCCGCGGCCGGGGGCGGGGCCGGTAGGTAGACGCGCCCCGACTCGAACAGCGCCACGCGCCCGGCCCCGCGGGCGAGGTTGAGGGTGGCGGCGTCGATCAGACCACCGAGCAGGCTGGTTCGCATCACCGACTGGTCCTCGGACAGCGGGTTGTGGACGCGCATTCCGCTCCTGCCGTCACGGGCCCCGCCCGGGCCGAGACCGGCCTGCGCCTCCGGTGAGACGAAACTCCAGGTGATCGCCTGGTCGAGGCCGGCGTCGCGAAGGATGTCCTCGGCCCGCCGGAGGAACCGCTGGTGAGGCTCGAGCGCACCGACGCCCGGCGGCCGTGCCGGGAGAGTCGCCGGCAGATGTTGGTCGATTCCATGGACGCGTCCAACCTCCTCGATCAGATCGACCTCACGGGTGACGTCGAAGTGGCGATCGGGCGGGACCCTGACCGCGATCGTCTCCCCGGAGCGCCCTGCGACGACGGTGTCAAACCCGAGTCGCCCGAGATACTCGGCCGCCGACCCGAGCGAGATCTCCATGCCCAAGAGTCCCAGCATCCGCTCCTCGCGCAGGACCAACTCGGCCGGCTGATAGGCGCCGGCATCGACGTCGATCGTCCCGGGGACGAGCCGAGCGCTGCAGAGATCGATCATCAGCCGCGAGGCGATGCGCTGGGCGCGCGTCGTCAGTGCCGGGTGTATCTGCTTCTCGAAGCGGGTCGAGGCCTCGGAGCGCAGGCCAAGCTTGCCCGAGGTCGCGAGCAGGTTGGGCCCGTCCCAGTTGGCGACCTCCATCAGCACGCGGGTCGTCTCTTCGGCGACCTCGGAGACCTGACCTCCCATCAGCCCCGCGATGCCGGAGGGCCCGTTGCGGTCGCAGACCAGGACCGCATCGGAGTCGAAGGTGCGCTCAACGTCATCGAGCGTCGTCATCTTCTCGCCCGCCGCCGCCCGCCGCACGATCAGCTCCCCCCCGGGCACCTTGTCGAGGTCAAACGCGTGCAGGGGCTGCCCGGTGATCAGCATCACGTAGTTGGTGATGTCGACGAC
>JAQBGG010000056.1:0-18034 GCA_032122625.1 Acidobacteriota bacterium | reverse complement strand
TGATCGGCGGACCCGACTCGAGAACCCGGCGAATATCGACCTTGTCGCGGCCGCCGTAGGCGTTGACCACCGCCGGACCTCCCTTCGGGAGCTTGATCCGATCGCGCTGGTCAGTCCCACGAACATCGAGCGTGTGGTCGTCCGGACACTGGGACAAGCGCTGAACCTGGCAGATCTCGAGCCGGTTGGAGGGGATCGCATCGTCGCGAGTCCCCTTTAGCCGGGTGCTGGCGCCCTGGGCCGGAACCTCGGCCCTACCGTCGGCACCTGTTTGCACACCGGTGCCTTTGAAGCGGACGCCCTCGGCCGGGCGCTTCTTGCCGACGTCGTCGTACTCGAACGCCCGGACCTCGATCGGAGCGCCCTTGACGACGGTGTTGTCGGCCTTGATCGTCAACTCGGCCGGGGTCGGCTCGCTGAAATCCTCGATCAGGTACCAGAGGATCTCGTCCCGGCCTTTGACCGGCAACAGATCGCCCGCGACGGTGGCGCCAACGTGGTTGCGCTTCAGATACCAGAAGCCGTTCGGCTCGCTCCTGCCACCGATCGCGCAGACGCCCAGCCCGAAGTCGGGGAAGAACGCGTCCGTCAGCTGCAGCGGCCTCAGCTTGCTCTGATACTGCGAGCCGTGGCTGAGCAGGCCGGTCGCGCTCGGCTCAGACAGCCTGTACCTCTTTCCCGAGCCCTCGGTGCCGTCGCCGAAGCAGTCGGCCTTGGGGCTGGTCTTGACCCTGGTCTTGCCGGTGTATTGGTAGTGCTCGGCGAGGGTCTTGCCGGCCGAGTCGACGACGCGCAGCGAGGCGCCGGTCTTGTTGGCCGCGACCGCGGCCGAGCTGAACATGAGCGCCGTTGCAGAGCAGGCGAGCAGGGCCCAGCGCAGACGTGAGAGGTGTGTGGGCATAGGCCACCCTTTCCTCGAGGGTTTACATCGGCTCGGCCGGAGCCAGGTCTCCTGACTTACGGGACTGTTGCCGCGCCTTCCCGGATCGCGTCGCGATCCAGTGGCTGGCTCGTTCCGGGGCCTGAACCCCGGGCCTACGACAACCTCACCCGGTCACAGTGGCGGGACCGTGCCGGAATCTCACCGGACTTCCCTGAACACCGACCGTATTTCGCGACTCACTCTAGTGCCTATCCCGGCGGGGGGCGCCGCGGACGAGGATCGCGCTCTGCCTGGATTCAGTCGCGGCTCTGAACCGTCTTCAGCAGGTCCTCGACGACCTCGGGCATTGCCTTGCGCATGCGCGATAGCTCCCAATGCTCGATCTTCAACGCCCGGACGACGGTCTCGGCGATCACCGAGGCGGAGCGCTCCTGGCGCTCGAGCAGGCCCTGCTCGCCGAAGACGTCGCCCGCGCCCAACGTTGCGACCTTCTCGCCGGCCTTGGTGACCTGCACCGTGCCCTCCTCGATCGCGTAGAAGTCGTTGGCGTAGCCGCCCTCCTCGATGATCACCTTGCCCTCGGGGAACTCCACGAGCTGGGTGAACACCGCGATCTTGGCGAGCTTCTCGTCCTCGACGCCCTCGAACAGGGAAAACCTTTTCAGCTGGCTGGGATCCAATTCGAACTCCTCCGGTTGAGACGGTTGGGAACCTACCCGATCCGGGACCGTCCGGCGTCCATTGCCACGCCTCTGCGACGGATCTCACCGCTGCCGCGGTCGACTAGTCTGCGCCGCGAGCCGCCTCGTGACCATCCCGATCATCGTCCTCGCCGCACTGATCCTGACCATCGCCTGGGTCGGGCTGACCTATAACCGGCTCGTTTCGCTGCGCCTGGCCGCCGAGAACTCCTGGGCCCAGATCGACGTCGCCCTGAAGCTGCGCCACGATCTGATCCCGACGCTCGCCGCCGCCGTGGCCGGGTACGCCGGCCACGAACAGGAGACTCTGGCGCGGGTCGCCGCGGATCGCTCCCTGGCCGTCGCCGCCGACACCGAGGCGCCGGCCGCGCGCAGCGCCAAGGAGGCCCAGCTGGGAGGGAGCCTCGGGCGGATGCTGATCCTCGCCGAGGACTACCCGGAGCTTCGGGCGACCGAGAACTTCTCGCGGATGCAAACCGATCTGGCAGCCGTCGAGGAGAGGATCGCGATCACACGCCGCGTCTACAACGACACCGTCGAGACCCTCAACACCAAGGTTCAGGTCTTCCCATCTGTGCTGGTCGCTCGTGGCTTCGGCTTCACAGCGCGTGAGTTCTTTGCGGCCGGAGCCTCCGCACAGGTGGTTCCCTCGGTCGAGATCGGAAGCGGGAGCGGGCCGGTGTGAGCGGCGGCGCGCTGCTGAAGCGGATAGTCATCCGGCTGCTGATCGTCGTCGTGGTCTGGGCTGGCTTGACCTATTTGCCGGATCTGCTCAACTCAACCACGAAGCACTTCGAGATCACCCGGGCGCAGGTCCGGGTCGAGGTCAACGACGACGCATCGCTGACGGTCAAGGAGCAGCTGACCTTCGACTTCACGGGCAGCTTCCGCGGCGCCTACCGCGACATCCCACTCCGCGAGGGCGCCCAGCTCACCGGGCTCGCGGTCTTCGACGGCAGCCGCCGCTACCAGCCCGGTGGCAACACCACGCTTGGCTCGACCGACCAGCCAGGGAGGTTCGGCGTCACCCGGACCCCCGACGGCCCCGGGGTGCGCGTCGTCTGGCACTACCGGGCCTCCGATACCGAGCGCACCTTCGTCATCGCCTATCGCGTCGAGGACGCGATCGTCGCTTACGACGACGTGCTCGATGCCGGCTGGTTCGTCTGGGGCGACCAGTGGGACTTCTGGCTCGACGACCTCGAGGCGGAGATCGTGCCGCCGCCCGGCTCGGAGGTGACCGACGCCTGGGTTCAGCCCCGCTCGCTGGGGGCTGACCCGACCGTCGGCGCCGAGGCGACGATGAGCGCCGAGCGCGCGAAACAAGGAGAGGCGGTCCAGCTCCGCGGCCTGATCCCGCGCGATGCGGTTGACTCGGTCGCCGGCGCCCGGGTCGAGAGCGGCGACGGCGCCTCGAAGGTGATCGCCGCTGCGGAGGGGGTCAGCGACGGCCTGTTCTCGAAGGCGGCCAACTTCGTCACCGACAACGCCGTCCTGCTGTTCGCCCTCTGGACGGCACTGGGCGTGCTCCTGGCTTCGATCCTCGCGGTGCGGACACGGGAGCGCCCGATCAGCGTCCCCCGGCATCTGCCTGAACCCCCTGAGGAGATCCCGCCGGCGCTCGCCTACGCGCTGGCGACGGAGGGTGAGTACGACGACAGGGTTGTGCTCGCGACCCTGCTCGACCTGGTCGACCGCGGCTACTACCGGGCGGCCGCGTCCAGCGATGCCGATCTCGATCTCGATCTCTCGGTGGCGGCCGAGCGGCCCGCGACGGAGGCCCTGATCTCCTACGAGCGTGAGGCACTCGACTTCTTCGACGATCTGCTTGGCTCGAAGACCGTGGCGCTCTCGGAGCTCAAGGATGAGATCCCCGAGCACTCGTCGAAGTGGCGCGACCGCTGGCAGAAGCTGGGCACCGAGCTCGACCAGGCCGAGGAAGGCGAGCTGGGCTGGGATCGCGACCTGACCGGGAGCCGCGCGCTTGTCGGCCTGATCGCTTTCGTCGGCTACGTCCTGCTCGGCGTCCTCTACTTCACCCGCACCGGCTGGGTCGTGATCCCGATCACGGCAACGCTCGCCGGAATGCTGTTCATCTATCTGCTGCCGGCGACCGCCCTGAAGCGGCTCGACCCCGCTGGGCGCCGGCGCAATGCCGAGTGGGCAGCCTTCCGGCGCTGGACGTCCGACTTCCCGCGCCTCGACGACGACCCGCCGGCGACGCTGAAGCTCTGGCGCAGCATCCTCGTCTACGCGGTCGCCTTCGGCACCGCCGAACGCGTTGCAAAGTCGGGGCGGATACCCGCACCGGTCGGCGAGCAGGCGGTTGCCGACGCAAGCTGGACGGTCTTCGCGCTCCACGGCGGCAGCTGGAACTCCGAGTTCAACGGCTTCGCCTCCGGCTTCTCGAGCCAGGTCGCGCCCGAGTCGTCATCGAGCGGTGGTGGCGGCGGAGGCGGCGGCTTCTCGGGCGGCGGTGGTGGTGGTGCCTGGTGACTCAGCCGTCGAGGAAGAGGTCGAGCAGCGGCTCGCCTTCGCCGGCCTGATAGCTGGAGAGGTCAGTCACACCCTCCTCGGCCAGCACCTCGTCGTCGATGAAGAAGTTGCCGCTGCACTCGGCCGCCGACCGCACGAGTATCGCGTGGGCGGCGTCGGCGACGATCTCGGGCGTCCGCGCCTGGTTCATCGACTGCTCGCCGCCAAGCAGATTCTGCACCGCTGCCGTGGCGATCAGGGTCCGCGGCCAGAGCGAGTTGGCGGCAATTGGCCGGTCCTTGAGTTCCTCCGCGAGGCCGAGTGTGCAGAGGCTCATTCCGTATTTGGCGATCGTGTAGCCAAGTTGGCCTCCGGCCCACCGCGGAGCGAGGTTGATCGGCGGGCTCAGCGTGAGGATGTGGGCGTTCGGGGACCTCTCCAGATGCGGGATGCAGGCCCGCGAGAGCATGAAGGTGCCACGGGTGTTGATGTCCTGCATGAGGTCGTAGCGCTTGGGGTCGAGGTCGGGCGTCTGCGCGAGGTTGATCGCCGAGGCATTGTTGAGACAGATGTCGATCCCGCCGAAGGCATCGACGGCGCGGCCGACCGCATCCTCGATCGATGCGTCATCGCGTACATCGCCGAGGATCCCGAGACCCTTTCCCCCGGCGGCCTCGATCTCCTCGACGGCCGTGTGGATCGTTCCCGGAAGCTTCGGGTGCGGCTGGTCCGTCTTCGCCATGACCGCGACGTTGGCCCCGTCGCGGGCGGCCCGGACCGCGATTGCGAGGCCGATCCCCCGGCTGCCGCCGGACATCAGGATCGTCTTGCCTTCGAGCGTCTTCGGCATCGGTTTGGTGCTCCTCGGGATAGGGTGCTGAGCGGCGAACGCTATACCCGACCAACGGAGTCCACCCCTTGAGCCTCGACGACCCAGTGATCATCTGCTGTTCGATCTCCGGATCAATCGCCAACCGCGAGCAGTGCCCCGCGATTCCAT
Organism: Acidobacteriota bacterium; assembly: GCA_032122625.1. Lineage (GTDB taxonomy): Bacteria > Actinomycetota > Thermoleophilia > Solirubrobacterales > 70-9 > CAXMST01. The sequence goes on along the minus strand of JAQBGG010000056.1, from coordinate 12,975 downwards.
ACACGCCGGCCGAATACGCGGCCGAGGCGCGCCGCATCGTCGACGAGGGCGGCACTCACATTCACATTCACGCGCGGACGCCCGACGGCACCCCCTCCTATGAGATCGAGGACTTCCAGGCGATCAGCGATGCGATCCGGGCGGAGGTCGGCACCGACGCGATCGTCAACTTCTCAACCGGGACGATCGGCGTTCCGCTCGAGAAGCGAATCGCCTACCTGGAGGCGGTCAAGCCGGAGGTCGCGGCGCTCAACATGGGCTCGATGAACTACGCCAAGTACTCGCGCTCGCGAAAGGACTTCGTCTTCAAGTTCGTCTTCGAGAATCCGATTGACGAGATCATCGAGCTGCTCGAGGCGATGAACCGGATCGGGATCAAGCCCGAGCACGAGTGCTTCGACACCGGGCACGTCTCCTCGCTCGAGCCCCTGATCGACATGGGCGTGCTCGGCGGCCGCCCCCATCTCGATTTCGTCATGGGAGTCGTCGGCGGCATCGCGCCCACGGCCCGCAACATCGCGGCGATGGCCGACAACGTCCCTCAGGGTGCCCACTGGGGCGTGATTGGGATCTCCAGGGCGCAGTGGCTACTGGTGGCGGCGGCGCTCACCCTCGGTGGGTCGATCCGGGTTGGGCTCGAGGACAACCTCTACCTGCCGAACGGCGAGATGGCGACCAGCAACGGCGAGCTGATCGCCAAAGCCCGGCAGATGACCGAGGACATTGGCCGTCGACCGGCGACGGTGTCGGAGGCCCGCCAGATGCTCGGCATCCCCACACCTCAACTCACCCAGACATCGTGACTACGAGCGTGATCATTGGATACGAGGACTCAGAGGAGGGGCGCGATGCGGTCGCGCTCGGTGCCGAGCTGGCGAGGGCCCTCGATCTCAAACCGCTGATCGCCCACGCGCTTACGTTGCCCGATGATGCGCTCAACGAGGCGGAGTCGCAGGTTGCCCTCGAGGCCTCGGGCGAGACGGCCCTGGCGCAGATCAACTCCGACTTTCCCGCACTCGAGGCCAACGCCCGCTCACTGGCCTCGAGCTCGGCGCCGCGGGCCCTGCACGACCTTGCGGTCGAGACCGACGCCTCACTAGTCGTCGTCGGTTCGACCGACCGTGGGCGCGTCGGGCGGGTGGTGCCCGGCAGCACAGCAGAGCGGCTGCTGCACGGGGCGCCGTGCGCCGTCGCCGTCGCCGCGCGGGGCTTTGCCGCCGCGGGCTCCCGGCTGCTGCGGCTGGGGGTTGCCTTCGACGGCTCGCCCGAGGCGTCGATTGCACTGCGAGCAGGCGTCACCCTGGCGCGGCGCTGCAACTCGAACCTGACGCTGCTCACGGTCGCTCACACGCCGGGGGTGGCCCGGTCCGCAACGCCATCTCCGGTAACGACGGCGGGCTACGAATCCCAGGGCGAGCGCCGATCCCAGGAAACGCTGAATCACGGTATCTCCCGAGTTCCCAGCGATCTGCCGGTGCACGGTCATCTCATGCACGGGCCGCCCGAGGAGGCGCTCGTCGAGGTGAGCGAGGACTTCGATCTGATGCTGGTCGGCTCACGTGGTTATGGGCCGCTGCGGGCGACGCTCCTGGGCAGCACCTCGCGGCGGCTGTTCGGCGCCTCCGCCTGCTCGGTCATGGCGCTGCCCCGGGGGCTGACCGCCGACCCCTTCGACACCGACGTCAGCGCCGGCACCGACGCCTAGACCGCAGGCGCCCGACCGACGTGCCGGGCGTCCCGCATCGGTAGTTCACCGCGATCGAATGCCGCAGGAATGACCCAGGAACCGCGGGGCTCGCAGGTCTAGGCTCTTAGATGACCCCAAGCAGCGACGGAGTGAGCCATGGGCGAACCGAAGATCATCGAGACCAGCACACACAAGGCCCGGGAGTGGCTGGCCGAGATGGCCGCCGAACTCGGAACCGACGATCGGCACTACGCATACCGCGCACTCCGCGCCTACCTGCACGCGGTTCGCGATCGGATCGGCGTCGAGGAGGCTGCCCAACTCGCGGCTCAGCTGCCACTGCTGGTCCGGGGCATCTATTACGACGGCTGGGTTCCGGCCCGGACACCGACCGGGCATCACACGGTCGACGAGTTCCTCGCTCAAATCGCCGAAGAGGCTCAGCTTGCCGGCGAGACCGAGGCATCGCTGGTCTGCCGCGCCGGGTCGGCCGTTTTGCGCCGGCACGTCTCCGAGGGGGAGATCGGGGACGTGGTCGCCGTTCTGCCGGAGTCGCTTCGCCCGCTACTGGCAGCCTGAACGATGGGGCGCCGGGCGCAGACGCCGAGAACGAAAACGGTGTTCCAGGTGCGCATCCACGGCAGAGGCGGCCAGGGAGTGGTCACCGCGGCCGAACTTCTCTCCGTCGCCGCCTTCGACTCCGACCTGCACTCGCAGGCCTTCCCCAGCTTCGGCTCAGAGCGTACGGGCGCACCGGTTACGGCCTTCTGCAGGATCGATCAGCGACCGATCCGGACCCGCGAGCCGATCGCTGAGCCCGACGCGCTGATCATCCAGGACCCAACGCTGCTGCATCAGGTCGATGTGTTCGGCGGATTGCGCCAAGGGGGCAAGGTGCTGATCAACACTGGGAGGACCGCTCAGCAGCTCGGGCTCGCGGAGCTCCTCGAGGGGTCGGAGCCGCCGATCCTGCTCACGGTCCCCGCCACCGAACTGGCGCGAGAGCACCTCGGTCGCGCCCTGCCGAACGCGGCAATGCTGGGCGGGTTCGCAGCCCTGACCGGGATTGTCTCGATCGAGGGGGTCGAGCTGGCAATCAACGAGAGGTTCGCCGGAGCGGTCGCCGCCGGCAACGTGGCGGCCGCGCGCGCCGCCCATGAGTTCGTCGGGGACGAGATTGGAGCGCCGGCCGGTGCTTAGGCAGATCGAGGGATCGCGCGCCGTCGGTGATGCGGTTGGCCAGTGCCGGCCCGAGGTGATCTGCGCCTACCCGATCTCGCCGCAAACGCACATCGTCGAGCACCTTTCCGATCTCGTCCGCAGGGGCGACCTGGAGCGATGCGAGTACGTCCTGGCCGAGTCGGAGTTCGGCGCGATGTCGGTTGCGATCGGCGCCTCGGCGGCCGGGGGGCGGGCCTACACGGCGACCGCCAGCCAGGGGCTCCTCTACATGGCGGAAGCGCTCTTCAACGCTGCCGGCCTCGGCCTCCCGATCGTGATGACCGTGGCCAACCGTGCGATTGGCGCGCCGATCAACATCTGGAACGATCACAGCGACTCGATGTCCCAACGCGATTCCGGCTGGATCCAGCTCTATGCCGAGACCAACCAGGAGGCAGCCGATCTGCACATCCAAGCCTTCCGCCTCGCCGAGTCCGTGTCACTGCCGGTGATGGTCTGCATGGACGGCTTCATCCTCACCCATGCGGTCGAGCGGATCGACTCGCCGACGCAGGAGCAGGTCGACGGCTTCCTGCCTGCCTTCGAGCCGCGCCAGATGCTCGATCCGGGCGACCCCGTGACCATTGGGGCGATGGTCGGCCCCGAGGCCTTTTTCGAGGTCAAGTACCTCGCCCATGCGAAGCAGATGCAGGCGCTCGACCGTATCCCCGAGATCGCCGCCGAGTTCGAGCGCGACTTCGGACGGGCGTCCGGCGGCCTGATCCGCGGCTACCGACTCGATGACGCGGAGACGATCATCGTCGCCCTCGGCTCTGTGATGGGAACGATCGAAGAGGTCGTCGACGAGCTTCGGGAGGAGGGCCACAGCCTCGGGGCGCTGGCGATCAAGTCATTCCGGCCCTTCCCGCTCGACGAGGTGCGGCGGGCCCTCGGGGGTGCGAGGCGGGTGGTCGTGTTCGAGAAGGCGCTGGCGGTCGGGATCGGCGGGATCGTATCCGCCAACGTGCGGATGGCACTGTCGGGCATCGAGCTCGAGGGGCACACCGTGATCGCCGGCCTCGGCGGCCGCCCGATCACCGGCCGCTCGCTGCGGCGCCTGCTGCTCGAGGCGCTCGATGGCGAGCTCAAGGCACTCACCTTTCTCGACATGGACGCCGATCTCGTCGATCGCGAGCTGCGGCGGGTCGGCTCGGGCGCGCCACCGGGACCACACGCCGAAAGCATGCTGCGCGAGATCGGGATCGTCGCGTCGAGCTCGCACTGAGGAAAGGACCACCGACCATGCCGTACCAAGAGCTGAAGATGTACCAAACCGGTACCTACGCGGTGGGCAACCGACTCCTCGAGACCGACCAGCGGACCGTCCAGTCCCGGACTGACCGCTCGAACTCGCTGACCTCCGGCCATCGGGCCTGCCAGGGCTGCGGCGAGGCGCTCGGGGCACGCTACGTGCTCGACGCCGCTATGAGGGCCACCCGAGGGGAGCTGATCGCCGCTAACGCGACCGGCTGTCTCGAGGTCTTCTCCACCCCGTTTCCTGAGTCCTCCTGGCAGCTGCCCTGGATCCATTCGCTGTTCGGAAACGCGCCGGCGGTGGCGACTGGAATCGCTGCGGCGTTGAAGGCGAAGGGCCGCGACGACGTCCGCGTGATCGGCCAAGGCGGCGACGGCGGCACCGTCGACATCGGCCTCGCCTGCCTCTCGGGGATGTTCGAGCGAAACGACGACGTGCTCTACGTCTGCTACGACAACGAGGGGTACATGAACACCGGCGTTCAGCGCTCCGGCGCGACCCCGCCGGCTGCGCGCACCACGACAACCAAGCCCGTCGGAGCCGAGCCCGGCAACGTCTTCGGCCAGGGCAAGAACGCGCCGTTGATCGCCATGGCCCACGAGATCCCCTATGTCGCGACCGCGACGGTGGCGGAGCTGCACGACCTCGAGGCGAAGGTCGAGCGGGCGATGGAGATCCGCGGGGCGCGCTACCTTCACGTCTTCGTCCCCTGCCCTCTCGGCTGGGGCACCGATGCCGCGGACACGATCAAGATCGCTCGCTTGGCCAAGGAGAGCGGCGTCTTCCCGGTCTTCGAGGCCGAGGAGGGGCGTGTCGTCGGCGTCTCGAAGATCCGCTCCAAGGTCCCGGTCGAGGACTACCTGCGACCGCAGCGCCGCTTCGCGCACCTGTTCGGCGATCCGCCGAACACCGAGGTGATTGGGCGGCTTCAGGCGAACGCCGACCGCAACATCGCCCGCTTCGGCCTGCTTGAGGACGGGCCCACCGAGGACAAGGGCTTGATGGAGATGCTGGCAGAGACCGAGCACGGGCCGCAGTGATGGATAAGCCGTTCGCAATCACGCTGGACGTCGCCTCGAGCCTCGCCAACCGGACCGGCAACTGGCGGACCGAGCGGGCCGAGTACATCGAGCGGCTTCCGCCCTGCAGCCACGCCTGCCCGGCCGGCGAGGACATCCAGGCCTGGTTGTATGACGCCGAGTCCGGCGGCGAGGGCTACGCCCGTGCCTGGCGCCGGATCATGGAGACGAACCCGTTTCCGGCGGTCATGGGCCGCGTCTGCTACCACCCCTGCGAGACCAAGTGCAATCGCAAGAGCCTCGACGAGGCGGTCGGGATCAACTCGGTGGAGCGCTTCCTGGGGGACGAGGCGATCGACCGGGGCTGGACGGTCGAGCTTGACGTGGAGCCGACCGGCAAGCGGGTGCTGGTAATCGGCGCCGGTCCCTCAGGGCTCTCGGCCGCCTATCACCTCCGCCGCCTCGGTCACGAGGTCACGATCCACGAGGCCGGCTCCGCGGCGGGCGGCATGATGCGCTTCGGGATCCCCACCTATCGGCTGCCGCGCCAGGTGCTCGCCGCCGAGATCGACCGGATCCTCGCGATGGGGGTCGAGCTGGAGCTCGACCGCCGCTCGAGCGACGCCATGCAGAGCATGCAGGAGGGGGACTTCGACGCCGCCTTCCTCGCAGTCGGGGCGCACATCGCCAAGCGGGCCTACGTGCCGGCCGGGGAGGCGGCGCGGGTCCTTGACGCGGTTGGCCTCCTGCACGACATGGAGGACGCCGAGCCGCCACAGCTCGGGCGGCGCGTCGTTGTCTACGGAGGCGGCGATACGGCAATGGACGTCGCCCGAACCGCAAAGCGGCTCGGGGCGACCGACGCGGTCGTCGTCTATCGCCGGACCCGCGATCGGATGCCGGCGCACGACGTCGAGGTCGAGGAGGCCGAGGACGAGGGCGTCAAGATGCGCTGGCTCTCGACGGTCACGCGCGCGGACGAGGGGCGGCTGCAGATCGAGCGCATGGAGCTCGACGAGGATGGCTTCCCGCAGCCGACCGGCGAGCTCGAGGAGCTCGAGGCCGACTCGCTGATTCTGGCGCTGGGTCAGGAGGCCGACCTGGCCTTGCTCGAGGGCGCGCCCGGGATCGAAATCGAGGATGGGGTCGTCACCGTCGGGCCCGACATGATGACCGGGCAGGCCGGCATCTTCGCCGGCGGCGACATGGTCCCGGCCGAGCGCACGGTGACGGTCGCGATCGGCCACGGTCGCCGGGCGGCGCAGAACATCGACCGGTGGCTTCGCGGGACCCCCTACGCCCCGACTCCCGAGCCGAAGCTGGCCGACTTCGACAGCCTCAACACCTGGTACTACGCGGACGCGCCGCGGACGGAGAGACCCCGGTTGGAGACGGCGCGGCGGCGCGCGACCTTCGAGGAGGTCGTCGGCGGTCTCGATGATTCGAACGCCCTCTACGAGGCGCGACGCTGCCTCTCCTGCGGTAACTGCTTCGGATGCGACAACTGCTTCGGGCTCTGCCCCGACAACGCGGTAATCAAACTCGAGGGCGTCGAGAACGGCTACGAGATCGACCTCGACTACTGCAAGGGCTGCGGGATCTGTGTCGCGGAGTGTCCGTGCGGCGCGATCGAGATGGTCCCCGAGAAGATCTGAACCACCTGAGAAGGAGAACCATGAACACCACCAGTTACGTCGTTTCACTGACCGAGATCGACTCCGGCGACACCGCCCGGGTGGGCGGCAAGAACTCCTCCCTGGGAGAGATGATCGGCAAGCTCTCCGAGCAGGGAATCCGTGTACCCGAGGGCTTCGCGACCACCGCCGACGCCTACTGGGAGTTCGTCGACCACAACGGCATCCGCGAGCGCATGGACGCGATCCTCAAGCGTCACGAGGCGGGTGAGATCGAGCTCGCCGAGGCCGGGCACTCGATCCGCGGCCTGTTCTATGCGGGAGCCTTCCCGCCGGCCCTCGCCGATGCGATCCGCACTGCCTACGCCGAGCTGGCGAGCGAGATCGGCAGCGACGATCCGGACGTCGCGGTGCGCTCCAGCGCCACGGCCGAGGATCTGCCCGAGGCCAGCTTCGCCGGCCAGCAGGCCACCTTTCTCAACATCAGGGGCGCCGACCACCTGCTCGACGCCACGCGGCGCTGTCTCGCTTCGCTGTTCACCAACCGCGCGATCGCCTACCGCAACAACAACGGCTTCGACCACATGAAGGTCGCCCTCTCGGTCGGGGTCCAGCGCATGATCCGCTCCGACTGCGGCTCCGCCGGAGTGATGTTCTCGATCGACACCGAGACCGGCTTCCCGGACGCCGTGTTGATCAACGGAGCCTGGGGGCTGGGCGAGTCGGTCGTCAGCGGCACGGTCGATCCGGACGAGTTCGTCGTCTATAAGCCGCGGCTCGACGACGAGACGATCGAGCCGATCATCTCGAAGCGACTCGGCCGTAAGAGCACGAAGATCGCCTACGCAAGTGGCGACGCCGATCCGACCGAGGTGCTCGAGACCACCGAGCAGGAGCGCCACAGCTACGTGATCTCCGACGCCGAGATCGTCACCCTGGCGCGCTGGGCCGTGACGCTCGAGGGTCACTACGGCAAGCCGATGGACATCGAGTGGGCCAGGGACGGTCTCACCGGCGAGATGTTCATCGTCCAGGCGCGGCCCGAGACGGTGCAGTCGCGGCGCGAGGTCGGGCAGCTGAAGAGCTACTCGCTCGACGGGACCGGCACCAAGATCGCCGAGGGAGCCGCGGTCGGCGACGCGATCGCGACGGGCAAGGTCCTGCGGCTGCAGAGCGCCGACGAGATCGAGCGCTTCGAGGACGGGGCCGTCCTGGTCACCGAGATCACCGACCCGGACTGGGTGCCGATCATGAAGCGGGCCTCGGCGATCGTCACCGAGCACGGCGGCCGCACCTCCCATGCTGCGATCGTCAGCCGCGAACTCGGCCTACCGGCGATCGTCGGCGCCGCCGATGCTCCGTCGATCCCCGAGGGCATCGAGGTGACGGTCAGCTGCGCGGAGGGCGACGAGGGCTTCGTCTACGAGGGAATCCTCGACTTCTCGGTCACCGACGTCGACCTCGGCGATCTGCCCGAGACCTCGACCAAGGTGATGCTCAACGTCGCCGACCCGGCGGCGGCGCTGCGCTGGTGGCGGCTGCCCGCCGACGGCGTCGGCCTGGCGCGGATGGAGTTCATCGTCCAGAACCACATCAAGGCCCACCCGATGGCGCTCGCGCACTTCGACCGGGTCTCCGACGAGAACGCCCGCGAACAGATCGAGCGCCTCACGCGGGGCTACGAGGACAAGACCGAGTTCTTCGTCCACACGCTGGCCCGCGGGATCGCCCGGATCGCCGCCTCCCAGCACCCGGACCCGGTGATCGTGCGGATGAGCGACTTCAAGACCAACGAGTACGCGCAGCTGGTCGGGGGCAGCGGCTTCGAGCCGCACGAGGAGAACCCTATGATCGGCTGGCGTGGCGCGAGCCGCTACCACAGCGACGGCTACCGGGACGGCTTTCTGCTCGAGTGTCGGGCGATCAAGCGCGCCCGCGAGCACCTCGGCCTCGACAACCTGATCGCGATGATCCCCTTCTGCCGGACCCTGGAGGAGGCGGACCAGGTGCTCGAGGTGATGGCGGAGGCCGGAATCGGACGCGGTGAGAACGGGCTCGAGGTCTACGTGATGGCCGAGATCCCGGCGAACATCGTGCTCGCCGACGGCTTCGCGGAGCGCTTCGACGGCTTTTCGATCGGATCCAACGACCTGACCCAGCTGACCCTGGGCATCGATCGCGACTCCGACGTTCTCGCCGGCATGTTCAGCGAGCACAACCCGGCGGTCAAGATCCTGATCTCGGAGCTGATCGCCAAGGCCCACTCGCACGATCGCAAGGTCGGCCTCTGTGGCCAGGCGCCCAGCGACGACCCGGGCTTCGCCCGCTTCTTGGTCGAGGCTGGGATCGACTCGATCTCGGTCACGCCCGACACCTTCATCAAGGTCAAGCGCGAGGTGGCCGCGGCTGAGGCAGCGCGGAAGCCGTCCGTGGCCTCGGCTTAGCGGCAACCTCCGGCAGTCGCGGCGGGGGCGATTGCTCTCACCGATCGTCGCCGATACGTAGATAACCCCGATGTGCGGCCGGGGTGCTGCGAATAGTCTCGCTTCAGCGTCTCGGGGGTCGCCCACAGACCGACCACCGAGTGGGCCAGATCTCAGAATGACGTGGCCGAATTCCGACCGCCACGCAGCGTTTCCATTTCCGACGGGAGCAAGGAGAACCCACGATGCCCGAGGTCAGATCAGTAACGACCACGCCGGCCCGACCCCCGACAAGTCGGCCGAGCGCGGACTTCAGGCGTCCACGGGCCGACGGGCGACCGGACTTCCGCCGGCGGGTCGACACTGCCGGCGATGCTCTCGCGAGCCTCGCGTCGGCGGCCGGCGGCCCGTCTGACTCCGATCGACTCCTGGAGCGGGCCTCGACGCGGCGGCAGCGGCTCGCGACGGCTCTCCGCCGGGTCAGCGAGGAGTTGTCGATCGAGCGGCGTCGCACCAACGCACTGCGCCGAGAGATCCGCCGGCTTCGCGGGGAACTCGCGAGCGGCCGCCGGACCCCGTCAGCCAACTGACCGACCCGAGATCCGCTCATTCGGAGCGACGTCACGACGAGACCGCCGTCGGGCTACCGCGGATCGGTTCGAGGATCGCCGTCGGGCCGGGCGGCGCCCGTCGTCTTCCCTCGGCGGTCTTCATGGTAGGAATCCGCGCATGGCGGATCACTCCCCGATGCTGCTCTGGACCCCCTCGGCCGATCGGATCGAGCGGGCGGCGATCACCGCTTTCGCCCGAACCCAGGGCCTGTCCGGCGACTACGACGAACTCTGGCGCTGGTCGGTTGACGACATCGAGCGCTTCTGGGCGAGCGTCTGGGACTACTTCGAGGTCGACGGCGACTACGAGCGGGTGCTCGGATCGCGTCAGATGCCGGGCGCCGAGTGGTTCCCCGGGACCGAGGTCAGCTACGCCGCGCACATCTTCGGAGGCAAGGCCGACGCTGCGGTCGCGATCCGCCACGCCTCCGAGACACGCGAGCTCGCTGAGCTGAGCTGGGGCGAGCTGCGCGAGCAGACCGCCAGGATCCGCGCCGGCCTGATCGGGCTGGGTGTCGAACCCGGCGATCGGGTGGTCGCCTACCTGCCGAACATCCCAGAGACAGTCGCCGCCTTCCTGGCCTGTGCCTCCCTGGGGGCGGTCTGGTCGTCGGCAGCGCCCGAGTTCGGCGCTCGCAGCGTGATCGATCGCTTCGCCCAGATCGAGCCCAAGGTGATGCTGGCGATCGATGGCTACCGCTACGGGGGCAAGGACTTCGACCGCGGCGCGACCGTCTCCGAGATCGCCGCGGGGATTCCCTCGCTGGAGAAGGTCGTGCGGCTCGGCTACCTCGACGGCTCCGGCTGGCAGGACGGTTTCCTCGGGCCCACGGACTCGGCGTTGGAGTTCGAACGCCTGCCCTTCGAACATCCGCTCTGGATCCTCTACTCATCCGGCACGACCGGGCTGCCGAAGGCGATCGTCCATTCCCAGGGCGGGATCCTCCTCGAGCACCTGAAGAAGATGCACCTGCATCTCGACGCACAGCCCTCCGACCGCGTCTTCTGGTTTACGACGACCGGGTGGATGATGTGGAACTTCCTCGTCGGCGTGCTGTTGACGCGGGCCTCGATCGTGCTCTTCGACGGCAACCCGGGCCATCCCGGGCTGGAGCGGCTCTGGGACCTCGCCGCGGAGGCCGCCATCACGACCTTCGGGACCAGCGCCGCCTTCCTCTCATCCTGCATGAAGGAGGGCGTCGAGCCGGCCGCCGGCCGGAACCTGTCGGCGCTGCAGGCGGTCGGGTCGACGGGCTCCCCCCTTTCTCCGGAGGGATTCAACTGGGTCTATGCGAAGCTCGGCGCCGATACCTGGCTGTTCTCGACCAGCGGCGGAACGGATGTCTGCACGGCGTTCGTCGGCGGTGTGCCGACGCTCCCGGTCTACGTTGGCGAGCTGCAGGGCCGATCGCTCGGTGCGGCGCTCGAGAGCTGGGACGAGGATGGCCACCCGCAGGTGGGCGAGGTGGGCGAGCTCGTCCTCACCGAGCCGATGCCCTCGATGCCGATCTTCTTCTGGGACGACCCGGAGGGTTCGAAGCTGCGCGAGGCCTACTTCGACCATTACCCCGGGGTCTGGCGCCACGGCGACTGGATCGAGATCACCGAGCGGGGTACGGCGATCATCTACGGGCGCAGCGACTCGACGATCAACCGCGGCGGGGTCAGGATGGGAACAAGCGAGATCTACCGGGCCGTGCTCTCGATCCCGGAGATCACCGACGCGCTGGTGATCGACCTGCCGCGCGAATCGCAGGAGAACCTGATGCCGCTCTTTGTCGTCCTCCGAGAGGGCGCGGAGCTCGACGACGAGCTGATCGGCCGGATCGCCCGCAGGGTTCGCGAGGACTGCTCACCGCGGCACGTGCCGAATGAGGTGCATCGCATCGACGAGGTTCCCCGTACGCTTTCGGGCAAGGCGCTGGAGATTCCCGTCAAGCGGATCCTGATGGGCACAGCCCCCGAACAGGCCGTCAGTCGCGAGTCCCTCGCCAACCCGGTGGCGCTGGACTACTTCATCGCCGCAGCCCAGAACCGCTGAAAAGAGAAGGCGCCCGACGCCAGGGGGATTGGGCGCCGGACGCCTAGAAACGGCACACTACCATTCCACTTAGACGCTCCGACGTGACTTCGACGACCAGCTCCAAGACAAGCGAGAGACCGGCGGAGCCCGAGGCAACCCGTGCCGATGCGCGGCGCAACCGCGAGACAGTGATCGAGGCTGCGCTGACGGCGCTGGCCGCCGATCCGAACGCCTCGATGCTCGACATCGCCAACGCCGCCAAGCTCGGCAGGACGACCGTCTATCGGCACTTCGACAACCGAGAGGAGCTGATCGTCGCCCTCTTCGAGCGGGTGATCCGGGACGCACAGCTCGCCACCGGCACGGTGATCGATCAGCGCCTGGCGGTAGATGAAACCCTGCGAGCGCTGGGCCCGGTGATGATCGCCATCGGGGAACGCTTCCGATTCCTCCACGCGCACCTCGAGATCGGGGCCGAGGCGCTGGCCGAGAGCAAGCGCGTGCCCGACGACCCCGTCCGCCTCTTCCTGCTCGACGCCCTGGCGGCCGGAAAGCTGCGCGCCGACGCGCCGCTGAGCTGGATGCTCTCGATGATGCAGTCCACGGCGATGGCAACTATGGACGAGGTTCACGCCGGCAACCTTGATTCAGACGCAGCAGGCCGCCTGCTCGGTGAGACCTTCGTGGCGCTGTTCAGCGCTCCGAGGGGACAGTACGGCAGCCGCTAGCGAGCCCAGGAGGGGCGTTCGTGCTCGACGCCGGTACGGCGATCGTAGGAGGCTGCATAGGCACGGGGACGGAAGTGGAGGATCGCGTCCTCGGAGGGCTCGATCCCATCGGTCAGCCGCATCGGATCGAAGATGATCCCATCGTGGCCCTCGGCCACGGCATCGAGCTGCAGTGACCCGGCAAGAATGCGGCCGCCGTCGCCCGACCAGACCGAGGTCGGATCGTGCGGGTCGTCGCCGACTCCGCCGACCTGCAGCTCGAGGTCAAACCGCACCGGTCGCTCAGGCAGACGCTCGGCGAGCTCCCTGCTGAGATAGTCGCGCTCGGACCGCTCCTCCGCGCCGGTACCGGCGGAGCCAGCGCTCGGCGTCCA
>JAQBGG010000055.1:0-3135 GCA_032122625.1 Acidobacteriota bacterium | reverse complement strand
GCCACTCCCGCGACCGCGCCGCCGCCGAGCGCCGCCACCAGGGCGATCACGGCAACGATCAGTGCCGCCGAGGGCTTCGCCTGCTTGATCCTCCGCATTGGGTGCTCCTCCCGAGTTGGTTGGGAGAAAGCTTATGGTCGGAGGGGGTGGGGTGCAAGTGAGGCCAGGGGCCTCAATGGTCGGTAGAGGGACCGTTCACCGGATCGCCGCCGCCATCCTCTCGATCGCCTCATCCTGACCCTCGGAGTAAGGGCGTCACTCGTCGTAGAGGAACGGCCGGGTGGCCGGGTCCGCAGAAGACGCAGGCGGTAGGTCATTGAATTGACCCTCGGCTATCAGCGATAATCCGCCGATGCTCTTGTGGCCCAACACAATCGTCGCGCAGCGGTTGGTTCGGCCCAAACGCGAAGGTCAAAAGCGATGCCCCGAATGCGGTGGTCGGCTTCCGGCTCAGGCGCACGGATGCCGCCACTGCGGCTTCCGCTTTGACCGGCCCGACGAAGCTTCGTCGCTGACTCACGGTGGCCCCTTCGGTCCGTATTGAATCTGCGTCTGCCGAATCGTCCACTTCCCGCGCATCACGGTCACGCGTTCGATGCCTCGGCTTCGAGGCGCCCTCCGTGGTCAACTAACCGGTTGTCCACCTCAGGCTCTAGTGGAGCGCCCGCTGACGGCAGCGAAGGTGTCGGGGACTGCCGGCCGGGGGACTCCTGCGCGCGCCGGTCGCCGGGGCTGTGTCCGGTGCGCCAGCTCCAAGAATCCGGATTCAGCAGCAGGCGTCCCCACGCCAGGACTCGCGACCTTCCTGGATCGCGAGGCCCGCGATCATCAGGCCGACGATGGGGTCGAGCCACCAGGCGCCGACGAGGGCGTTACCGAGCAGGCCGATCAGGACCGCCCCGGCGAGGTAGGCGCAGAGGAGGTTCTGCTTTCCCTCGCTCGCGGTGGCGCTGGACCCGATCCGAGCGCCGATGCGCTGCTTCGCTTTGCCGAGATAAGGCATGACGATCAGGCTGCTGGCGGCGACGAGCATGCCGACGATGCTCACCTCTGGACGCGAGACGTCGATCAGGTCGCGGAACGACTCAAAGGCGACGTAGGGGGCGAGAATGAAGAACTGGATCGCGACGAGCTTTTGTGCCCGCTCTTCGGCTGCGTGGGAGAGAGTCCGCCAGCCGGTGAACCGCCAGACGATCACGATGCTGGCGAGGCCCTCTATGGCCGAGTCGAGCCCGAAGCCGATCAGGGCGATGGACCCCGCGACGATGCCCGCGACGATCGCGGCCCCGCCCTCGATCGCCATGTAGCCGAGGCTTGCCCATGAGAGCAACTTCGCCTTGCGCGCCTCGCGCAGGTACGCGGGCGAGCCGTGGACAGCGACTTCGAGGGTGCTCACTTCATGAAGGTTAGTCCGCGAGATATGACCGCTTCCCAGCTCTATGAATCCGGGTCGGACTCCGCCAGCGGATCGGGCATGACGTGGGCGAGGACCGGCTCTTGTCCGGTCGGATCACGATGCAGCCGTCGACCGGGAAGGCCGGGGCGAGCGAGCCGACCGCGAGCACGTCGTCGCCGTAGTTGGCGAAGTAGATGCCGTTGCCGCCTTCGATCCCGCCGCCATCGACGAGCAATGCCTCGCCACCTTCGGGGAGGGTCGTCAAACCGACCTCGTGCTGATCGAGGTTCAGCTCGGGAACCCGATCTCCGAGTCGGTCGAGGAGTGCGAGGCGATCGGCGTCGGCGTCGTCGCCCCGGTCGAGCCGATCGCCTATCCCCCGCTCCTCGATTTCCCGCTTTCGCTTGTGGTAAGCGAACCCCGCATGAAAGGTAGAGGCGCCTGCCGGAATCGAACCGGCGTAAACGGCTTTGCAGGCCGCTGCGTAACCACTCCGCCAAGGCGCCGAGCCCCGCTATCTAAGCGGGTTCACGGTACCGGCGGGAAGTCCTGCGCCGGCTCGGCAGTCGCGATTCTGCCCACTCTGCCCACCCGCGGCCACTTCTGCCAAGCGAGCGCGGCATCGAACGCCTCTAGGTGGCTGTCAATCCACTCACCAGGGCTGCACCTTCGGCTCCTTCACCCGGCGGCGCTTCCCCCGGGCCGGGTTGGCGCCGTCGATGATCTCCTACTCGATAGCGGCGGTCGAGGTGCTTCAACGTCGTGTTGATCTGCGAGGCGCCGAGGCGGCCTGCCCGCAGGCTGGCCGCCTTGCAGCGGTCCACCTCCCGGACGGTGGTCGTAGAGAGGCGATGCTCCGCAATGAACGGCAGCAAGTGGTGGCTGAGGGTGTAGGTCTAGTCCTCCGCTCGCGCTTCTCGACGGTGGGGCGACTCAGGCGTCGCCGCCCGCGTCGCCCGTCTCGGCGTCGCCGCCCGCGTGGCCCGTCTCGGCGCCTTCGCCCGGGACGACCTTCTCGGCGGCTTCGCTGGCCTTGTCGTATCCGCCCTTGACCGAGTCGGGGATCTTATCCGCGTGCTGCTCGACGGCCGCGTCGGCTTTGTCCGTGGCCTGACCCGCCATCTCCTTGGCCTTGTCGACGTCGAGCGAGTCCTTGCCCTTGCCCATCATGTCCTTGGCCTTGTCAAACAGTCCCACAGAATCTCCTTGCTTTGGGGGTTTGTGCCGTTGCGGCACTTGTTGGACTCATAACACTAGCCCGATGGGGCAGCTGACGCCCACCGCGATGCTGCGGCGGATCGCCGGCCGACCGTCCCGGCCCAACCGCGGCCACGGCTAGGCGCAGGTGGCCTCTGCGCTGGGCGAGAGCCCGCTCCTGCTCGGGCAGATCCGCATACGCGGCGCCGTAGGCGTTCGCGCGCTCCTCGCCGAGTGGGAAAGGGCCGACATATCTACTCGACCTCCAATCTCGCGAACTGGCAGCAGTGCCTGACACGGCCGGAGGCGCCCCCGATCCACGAGCATCCGGGCGGGCGGTCGAGAGCCGACCCGGACCGTGAGAGTAGATTGGTCGGGTGAATTTCCGCCGCCTATACCTCGCCGTCCTGCTCGGCGGCTTTCTGACCCTGTTCGTGGGGGTCGGCTTTGCCTCGGCGGCCAAGGCCAAGAAGATCGTGCGCTGCAACGGGCAGCGGGTGCTGTGCGATCAGCCGTTCAACGAGGTGGTCCTGGCCGGCGCT
>JAQBGG010000054.1:0-9441 GCA_032122625.1 Acidobacteriota bacterium | reverse complement strand
ATCTCGTCGTCGTCATCGAGGCTTGGGATCGGATCGGCTCCCGTCAGCGTCGAGGGGTCGGCATAGGTATTGATCTCGATCCCCTCGCGGGTGCCGTTGTAGACGTCGCCGAGATTGACATCGCGGCGCTCATCGACCTGGACCGGGATCTGCCGCCAACGACGCCGCTGGTCAACTCGGAAGGCGACGATCGTCCTCGGGTCGCTCCCCAGCAGCGCCTCGGTCTGGGAGCCGGAGACGACGACTGGGTCGGCCGGGCGCTCGAGCCGAGGCTTGGCGGAGGCGCCCGGCGCGACGAGGAGAGATACGCCGGCGACGAACGGCAGAGTGGCTCGTGCCCAGCTCGTCGGCCGGCGGATCCGTGCGGTGCTTGCCCTTACCCCCACCAGCCCACTAACCCGTGCCGTCGTCGAACGATGCGCCGGAGCCTGGAATCGGCCCGCCTCGGCTCAGCCGCGGCCGGCCGGCACGTGCCAGGTCGGCAGCAGCGGCTTGTTGAAGTACGAGATCGCTTTCTCGCGCGCGGCCGAGGCGTCGTCGGAGGTCCAGTAGCGCTGGAAGTCCTCACGGTTCTCCCAGACGGTGGTCTGCCTGAACAGGAGGGGATCCTCCTCGGAGCGGGTCATCGTCGCCTCGGTGGCTCCAAACGCCTGGGCCCGCTCGAAGGCCGGCATCCAGGCCTCGTACCAGCGGTCGACGCGGAACGGGTGGATGTGCCAATCGATGACGTTTATCTCAGCCATGAAGCGCGCATCTTATTCACCGTGAGCGAGGTTGCGTCGTCGCGCTCCCGCCTCAGCCCCCGACCTTGGCCCAGATCGCTCCGGGGCCGTCCTCGTCCTTGCCCTGATCGTCGTCGGTGGCACCGACCTTGATCGTGATCTTGCCGAAGTGCTTGTTCTCGTGCAGCAGTTGGTGGGCGTCGGGAACCCCGTCGAAATCCATCGATTTCCACAGCACCGGCCGGATCTTGCCCTCCGCCATCAGCTGATTCGCCTTCATGCACTCGTAGGCGTTGGCGAAGTGGGAGCCGAGGATCTCCTTCTGCTTCATCCACAGGTAGCGGACGTCGAAGTCGAGCGTGTATCCAGAGGTGGCGCCGCAGATCACGACCTTGCCGAACGGCTTCACGGTGAACACCGAGGTCGGGAAGGTCGCCATGCCGACGTGTTCGAAGACGATGTCGGGCGCATCGCCGAGAATCGACTTGACCTTCTTGGCGAACCCGAGCGAAGCCTTGAAGCGGGCCTTCTCCTCGTCCGCCGTCTCCTTTCCGGTTCGCATCATGCCCGCGAACTCGTTGCGGTTGATGTAGTCGACGCAGCCGAGCTGCTTGACCAGCTCGCCCTTCTCGTCGGAGCTGACGACGCCGACCGCGTTGGCGCCCGCCGCCTTGGCGAGCTGGCAGGCGAAGACGCCGAGGCCACCGGCCGCGCCCCAGATGAGGACGTTGTGGCCGGCCTGCAGCTCGGCCCGGTTGAGCAACATCCGGTAGGCGGTGAAATAGGTCAGACCGTAGGCCGAGGACTCGACCCAGGAGAGGTTCTTCGGCTTCGGCAGGAGCTGCTGCGCCTGGACCTTGGTGAACTGGGCGAACGAACCCCAGGTCGTCTCGTAGCCCCAGATCTTTTGCGAGGGGGCGGCCATGGGATCGAGGCCGTGCACCTCGACGTCCTCGTAGGAGGCCTGATTGCAGTGCAGCACGACCTCGTCGCCGGGCTTCCAGCTGGTGACGCCGGCGCCGACCTTCCAGACCACGCCGGAGCCGTCGGAGCCGCCGATGTGGTGCTCGAACTCGGGATGGTCCCCGTAGCCGAAGACCGAGACCGGCTTGCCGAGCGCCGCCCAGACGTTGTTGAAGTTGACGCCGGCGGCCATCACCCGCACGATCACCTCGAAAGCGCCGGGCTCGGGGACGTCGACCTCCTCGGTCTGGAAGGCCTCGGTGGGCTCGCCCTCGCGCTCCTTGCGGATCACCCAGGCCGCCATCTTCTCGGGCAGCGTGCCCGGCTCAACGTCCAGCTTGGCTACTTCAGCGGTATCTACGGCCACGGTTCTCCCTCGTCTAGATGTGGTTGCTCAAAGAGCGGGCGCGGAGGTTAGCGGCGCGCCGGGGGGCAATGGCTGCCGAGCCCCTGAGATCTGATCGCGTGCATGGCTTTACCGGTACAGCGGAGCGTGATAGGTTGCAAATAGGTTCGGGTTTTGGGAGTCGCATAGGAACCTGGGAGGTAAATGGATGGGTACTCAGACCGTGAGTCGTCGCGTGGCTTCACTGCTGGCGATCGGCCTCGCGTTCGCGAGCATTTCGCTCCTGGCGGCCGGCAAGGCCGGTGCCGAGAGTTCGGATGCCGGCCAGGTGTCGGCCTCCGCCCCGATCGAGCCCTCCTCCTTCGACGGCGACCTCTCGCAGGCCCCGATCAGCGGTCCGAGCGGTCGGGCACCGACTGAGGGTCGCGTCCCGGGGGCCCAGCGCGATGCCGGCTCGGGCGCCGAATCCGGCGAGGGCAGCGCCCGCACGCCGGGCGATGCCGGCGACGCCTCGGTGAGCGCCCCGATCAAGAGCTTCCCGGGAGTCCGGAACACGGCGGTGGCGCCACCCGATCCGACCGGGGAGATCGGCCCTAACCACTTTGTCGAGGCAATCAACTCTCGCTTCCAGATCTTTGATCGCGACGGCACCTCGCTGGCCGGTCCCTCCAACATCAACACCGGGCTCTGGACCGGCGCCGGCGGACTCTGCGAGGCGAACAACGACGGCGACCCGATCGTCATGTACGACCAGCTCGCCGACCGCTGGATCATCGCCCAGTTCGCCGTTCCGAACCCGTTCGCGATGTGCATTGCGGTCTCGAAGACCGCCGACCCGGTGAGTGGTGGCTGGTGGCTGTATGAGGCACCGATGCCCGCCTTCCCCGACTACGAGAAGTTCGGGATCTGGCGGGACGGGCTCTACATGACGACCTTCGAGGGCGCGCTGCTTGGTGCATTCGTCTTCGATTACCAGGCGATGAAGGCCGGCCTCGCGGCGAGCTTCCAACGGTTCACCACCGCATCCGTCGATCAGACCCGCGGCACCCGTCTGCTTCCGGCCGACACCGAGGGAGAGGCGTTCGGCCCGGTCGGCGCGCCGAACGTGATGCTGCAGACGGTCGACGCTCAGTTGACCTCGGCTCCCGCCGATGTCGACCGGATCGAGCTGTTCGAGTTCGATGCCGATTTCACGACGCCGGCCAACTCGACCTTTGCCAAGGTCGCGGATCTGCCGACCGCGCCGTTCGACAACAGCATGTGTTACGACACGGCGCCCTCTCCGTTCCGCGATTGCATCCCGCAATCGGGGTCGGCTGACGGCCTCGACCCGCTGACGAACCGGCCGATGTGGCGCGCCTCCTATCGGGTCTTCGGCGATCACCAGTCGATCGTCTTCAACCAGACCGTGGACGAGAACGGCCTCAACCACGCGGGGATCCGCTGGTACGAGTTGCGCAAGCCCCTGAGCGGCGGCAACTGGTCGATCTTCCAGCAGGGCACATTCTCGCCGGATACGACGCATCGCTGGATGGGCAGTGCGGCGATCAACCGGCTGCACGAGATCGGCCTCGGCTACTCGGCCTCCTCGTCGAGCATCTTCCCGAGCCTCCGCTACGCCGGTCGCGTCGGCTCCGATCCGCCGGGGCAGCTTGGCGCCGAGCAGACTCTCGTCAACGGAGGGGAATTCCATGCAGGGCCCGCCAACCGCTGGGGCGACTACTCGCAGATGTCGATCGACCCGCTCGACGATTGCACGATGTGGTACGTCGGCGAGTTCGGTGACCGCCGCACCCAGATCGGCTCCTTCCGGGTCAGCGACTGCGTGCCGGACACCTCGATCTCCGGACCGAGCGCGACCAAGGACAAGACCCCGACCTTCGAGCTGGTTGCCGACGAGCCCGATGCAACCCTCCAGTGCGCCCTTGACGGCGCTGCACTGGCCGGCTGCCCGGCCTCGTTTACGACGCCGAGCCTTGGCGACGGCTCTCACACGCTGGCCGCGAGGGCGGTCGGTGTCAAGGGCGCCGTCGACCCGAGCCCCGCCTCGTTCGAATTCGAGGTCGACACCAAGGTCTCAAAGCCGAAGGTGAAGGCGAAGAAGAAGCAGAAGCAGAAGGGCAAGAAGATCGTCCTCAAGGCGAAGGCGGGCGCCGCCGAGGACGTCGAGGTCAAGGCCTCGGGCACGGTCAAGGTCGGCAAGAAGAAATTCAAGCTGAAGAAGTCGAGCAAGTCGGCCAAGGCCGGCAAGAAGGCTTCGCTGAAGCTGAAGCCCGCCTCGAAGTCGGTGGCCAAGAAGCTCGCCAAGGCGCTCGGCAGCGGCAAGGCTCAGCTGGTCTTCAAGTTCACCGATGACGTCGGCAACAAGGCCAAGATCAAGAAGAGCGTCAAGATCAAGTAGCCCGCTCGGGGCGGAGCTCACGCTGGCGACCGGTTTGCTCAGTCGGGGCGGCCGGCCGCGAGTTCCGGCGTCGCCGGCTGCGCCTCGAGCAGGTCCGCCGCATCGCTCGGCGCTTTGCGCTTGGCCGAGATCAGGACCAGCGCCAGGATCGCGCCGGCGGCGGCGACGAAGGCGGAGATCTCGATCGCTCCGGCGAGGCTGTTGATGAAGGCCTCGCGGGCGGCGTCGCCGGCCTCCTGGACCTGCGTTGTCGGCAGCCCCGCGATCGTCGCGTCGAGGCCGCCGCTGCCGAGCTGTTCGGCGATCGCGTCGATCCTGCCTTCGCCGATGCCGAGCGGGGCCAGCGCCGCGCTCAGGTCGCTGCGACTGTTGGCTTGAAAGACCGCGCCGAGCACGGCGATGCCGAAGGTGCCGCCGACCATCCGCGACATCGAGAGCAGCCCTGAGGCGAGGCCGGCCTTGGTCTCCGCGACCGCGTTCATCGCCGCGGTTGACATCGGCGACATCGTCAGGGCGATCCCGACCCCCATCAAGATGAATGGCACGAGCAGCGTGCTGTAGCCGGAGTCGATGTCGATCATCGACTGCATGAACAGGGAGACGGAGACGATTCCCAGCCCGGCGGCGATCAAGGGCCGGGGGCCGATCCGGTCCGTGAGCCGGCCGGCGATCGGCGCCAGCACCATGATCACGAGCGTCGTCGGCAGGAACCGGACGCCGGCCTCCAGCGGCGAGTAGCCGAGGATGTTCTGGATGTAGAGCGCCATGAAGAAGAACATCCCGAGCATCGAGAACGAGATCACGAAGGCGACCAGCGTGGCGCCGACGAAATTGCGGTTACGAAGGAACTCGAACTGGATGATCGGAGCCTTGACCCGGCTTTCGACCAGAAGGAACATCGCCAGAAGCAAAGTCGCGGCGACGAACAGGGCGATGATCCGGGCCGAGCCCCAGCCCCAGGCGTTTCCCTCGACCAAGGCCAGCACGAGCGCCGTCAGGCCGCCGGTCAATACCGCGGTTCCGGCCCAGTCGATCTCGCGGCCGACGGTCTCATCACGCGACTCGCGGACCGCGAACAGGGTGGCGAGCACGGCTCCGGCGGCGACGGGGATGTTGAGGTAGAAGATCGCCCGCCAGGAGACTTGCTCGGTGAGAAAGCCACCGAGAAGCGGACCGATTGCGAGCGCCAGAGCGGAGACGCCGGCCCAGGTGCCGATCGCGCGACCGCGCTCTTCCGCCGGGAATGCATTGGTGATGATCGAGAGCGTCGCCGGCATCATCAATGCCGCGCCGATTCCCTGAGTGACCCGGCTGATGACGAGCGCGGTGTCGGTCGGCGCCAGCCCGGCGGTCGCCGATGAGGTGGCGAAGAGGACCACCCCGAGCAGGAACATCCGGCGTCGGCCGAGGATGTCGCCGAGCCGGCCGCCGGTGGCGAGCAACACGGCGAACGAGAGCGTGTAGCCGTTGATCGTCCACTCGAGAGCTGAGATCGAGGCGCCGAGGTCGCTCTGGATCGAGGGCAGGGCGACGTTGACGACGGTGTTGTCGAGCATGATCATGAACAGCGCGAAGCACATCGCCGCGAGCGTCCACCACTTCGAGTTGTCCTCGGTGATCAGGTGTCTGTAGCGGGTCATCGCAGGGCACCGTCGCCGGTGAGGGAGACGAGGGCCTCCGAGAGCAGCTGCCGCTGAGCGGCCCCGAGATTGGCGGCGAACCGCTGCAGCCCGGCGTTGCGCAGCGTCACGAGTTCGTCGACCAGCGCCTCACCCCGAGCGGTGATCTCAAGCAGCCGCACGCGCCGGTCCGAGGTCGATTCGCGACGGCTGGTCAGCCGGCGGCGGACGAGCGTCTGCAACGAGCGGCTCATTGCGGCGGGTGAGAGCCCGAGCCGGTCGGCCAGTTCGCCGGCGCTGAGGGGCTGATCGGCGCAGGCGAGCAGGAAGAGGGCGCGAACGTGTGTGATCGAGAGGTTGCGTTCCTCGATTGCTTTGAGGTGATCGGCCCGGGGGTCGAGCAGCAGGTCGCGCAGCAGGTCGCCGAGCTGGCCGGCAACCACCGACGGATCGTCGCTGACCCTGCTGACCCCGTCTGGCTCGTCGAGCCCGATCGCCGAAGATAGTTGCATCGCTGCAACTATTGCGCAGGCCAAAACGTCTATGCGTGACCCCGCTCACACGCCCGGGCATTTCGCTCAGGCCGAGTAGAGCTCGCCGTATTTGTCGCCCAGGCGGCGCAACAGCGGTGTCGGGTCCAACGGCCGGCCCAGGGAGCGCTCTGCCAGCTCTGCGGGGAGGTAGCGGGCGGCGTGACGGTGGACCCGATCGCCCAGCCACTCACCGAGGGTCGCGAGCTCCGCCGCGGCGATCAACTGCTCGAGGTCGCCCAGATCCGCGGCCGCCGCCTCCCAGAGCTGGGCGGCGATGATGTTCCCCAGCGAGTAGGTGGGGAAGTACCCGAACAGTCCTGCGGCCCAGTGCACGTCCTGCATCACGCCGTGGGCATCGTCGGGGACCTCGATCCCGAGATAGTCGTGGGTCCGTCGATTCCACTCTTCGGCCAGGTCCGCCGCCTCGAGCCCGCCCTCGAACAACTCGAGCTCGAGCTCGAAGCGGAGCGCGATGTGGAGGTTGTAGGTGACCTCGTCCGCCTCGACCCGGATCAACGACGGCCTCGCGTAGTTGGCGGCCCGGTAGAGCTGCTCCGGCCCGAGGGCATCGAATCGCGACGGGAACTCCTCGCGGAGCATCGGCAGAAGTAGACCCGCAAAGGCCCGCGAGCGCCCGACCCAGTTCTCCCAGAGGCGGCTCTGCGACTCGTGGAAGCCGAGCGAGCTGAGCTGGCCGACCGGGCTCCGAGAGAGCGCGGCGGGGACGCCCGCCTCGTAGATCCCGTGGCCGGCCTCGTGCAGAACCGAGAACAAGCTCATCGAGAGGTCGTCCTCGATGTACCTGGTCGTCAGCCGGATGTCGCCGTCGGCGATTCCGGCGGCGAACGGATGCGCGGTCGGGTCGAGGCGCCAGCTGCTGTCAGGCAATGGCAGCAGGCCCAGGAGCCGGTTGGCGAGCCGCGCCTGGCCGGCGACGTCGAAGCTGCCCTGGAGCGGCGCCGGATCGACCGCGTCGGGGTGCTCGGCCAACGCAGCGACGATCGGGACCAGGCCCCGGCGGAGCTCGCCCAGAAGCTTTCGCGCGTCGGCGGTGCCCATCCCCGGCTCGTACTCATCCAAGAGCGGGTCGTATCGGTGGCCCTCCGGCTCGAAGCAGTCGGCGTAGCGGCGAGCCAGCTCGATGTTGCGCTCGAGGTGCGGGAGGTATGCGGCGAAGTCGGACTCGCCGCGGGCGGCGGCCCAAGCTGTCTCCCCGAGCGAGGCGGCGCGGGTCATCTCGGCTCGTAGTTCGACCGGCACGCGCCTGGCGCGCTCGGCCTCCCGTCGCGCCACCCTCACGGTGTCGGCCTCGAGGCGATCGTCACCCTGCACGGATTCGGCCCAGCTGCCCAGTTCTTCGATCAGCTCCCAGAGCGAGTCGTCGGTGAGCCGCTCGTGTCCGATGCGGCTCAGCGTCGCCAGTTGCTCGGCGCGACCCTCCGCGCCGGCGCTCGGCATCATCGTCCGCTCGTCCCAGCCGAGCAGAGAGCCGGCCCGGGTCAGGTCGGAGATCTGAGCGAAGCGCTCCAGCAGGGTCGCGTAGCCCTGTGGGTGCCCCTCGACGGCCGAGTCTGCCTTCGTGTCCGCGCTCATCCGGGTGGAATCTTGCATGTCAGAGATGCGTCCGGAGTCGCGACTACCTTCGAAGAATCCCCATGGAGGCCTCAGAGAAACATCCGGTAGACCAGCTGCCGCTCCAATCCGGCGGTGCCGTCCGCGCGCTCGGCGACAAGCTCGTGATCGAAGCTCTGACCGTCAACGACGAGCGTGCCGCTCAGTTCGTGCGCGAGCGCGCCGAGGCCGGCCACGATCCGGCGACAACCGTGGCTTCGGCGATCGAGGTTGGTGCTCGCGTCCTCGGCAACGAGCAGACCGCCGCCAACGTCGACTACGTCAAGCGTGAGCTGCAGGACGGGCTCGGCTCCCTCAACCGCGAGCTCGGCGAGACACTCGAGGCCGGCAGCAGCGAGTTGGCCGAGCGGCTGGCCGGCGCCTTCGGCGCTGATCGCAGCGACTCCGTCCAGGCGCAGATCAAGACGATGGTCGGCGAGCACCTCGACAAGCGCGTCGGCGAGCTCACCCGGCTGCTCTCATCCGATGACGCGTCGAACCCGCTGGTCGCGATCCAGATGCGCGCGACGAAGGCGATGCTCGATTCCGAGGAACGGCACCGCAGGCAGCTCACCGACATCCGCGAGAGCCACTCGAAGGAGTCGCGGGGCCTGCAGGAGCAGGTGGCGGCGCTGCGCGAGGCGTTGGGCCGGGTCTTCGGGAAGCAGGAGGGCGACGAGCGCGTCGCCGAGGCCGAGGAGGCCGGCACCCGCAAGGGCCGTAGCTTCGAGGAACGCGTCCACGACGCACTCGAGGGGCTCGCCGAGGCACGCGGCGACCTCGCGATTCACACCGGCCACGTCAAGGGCGAAGGCGGCAGCAAGAAGGGCGACACCGTGGTCGAGATCGGCGCTGCCGAGGGGCAGTGCGCGGGCAAGATCGTCTTCGAGGACAAGGATCGCCAGCTCTCCAAGAACAAGATGCGCGAGGAGTTGAACGGCGCCCTGGCTGAGCGCGAGGCCGACTTCGCCGTGCTCGTCGTCGCCGGCGAGGAGCGGATCCCCTCAGGCCATGAGCAGCTGACCGAGTACGAGGGCAACAAGATCATCGTTGCGGTGGACCCCGAGGAGCCCGACGGGCTCGGGCTCAGGCTCGCCTACCGCTACGCTCGGCTGCGTGTCGTGATGGCCCGCGACCGATCCCTCGAGGTTGACGCGGCGGGGGTTCGAGACGCGGCCGAGGCTGCGCGGGCCGCGCTCAAGCGTGCGCAGGCCGTACGCCTCGCGATCGGCAACATCGACACGAG
>JAQBGG010000053.1:0-3359 GCA_032122625.1 Acidobacteriota bacterium | reverse complement strand
CCGATCAATCGCACCCGCGGTCGCTGGCGGAGGAAGTCCCGGAAGCCGGCGGCCCAGCGCCCGACCGCGAAGGGACCCGGCAGGTCGGGCTCGCCCGGCGCCAGCGGCGGCTCAACCGACTCCTCCGCCTGGATACCCAGCTGCTCCGATTGCTCCATGCCCGGAGGATCGCAAATGCCCCGGGCGATCAGCGGCAACTAGCTTCGCGGCGGGCTGGGACCCGATGTCAGATCCGGGCCGCCGCTGCCGACGCCTCAGCCATGAAGCGCACTGATGCCACAGCGGAGCCGCGACCGCGGGGCGTGGGAAGCTGAAGCCCATCCAGATCTGATCGGCCCGCGCCGATCCCGCTCCATGCGCGAACACCGGAACCGCACCGCCCCCCGACGTACTAGGTTGGGCCCCCTCGCCGAGCGGCGGGAATCGAACCGATGGCTGACTTCGAACGAAAGCACGAGACCGCGCTCAACGCGCTTCCCAACGAGGGGATTCTCGCCTACATCGAAAGCGCCCGCGCTGCCCGCGACCTCGAGGGGGCGAGGAAGGCCGCCGCCGTGCTCGCCTTTCGTTATTGGAAGCGGGTGCTGGGCCGTGTCAGAGTGTCAACGCCCCCGCGGGATGTGGATGACGTGGCGATGAACGTGATGGAAAGCGCGGTTCGCTCGGCCTTCGACGGCCGCTTCATGGGCGAGTTCGCGAACTGGATCAACACGATCACCGCCCGCCGGATCGCCGACTACCACGCCAAGGCCGAAAGGACCCCGAAGAGCGGGCCGCTTCCGGACGAGCACCAGGGCGACGACGTCGTCTGGGTGGAGATAGCCCGCAAGGACGAGGAGCTGGTCCTGCTCGAGTACCGCGAGATCGCCGAGAGGATCCGCTGCAGCCGCCCACAGGAGATTCACCGGCACGTGATTCAGCTCTACGGTCCCGTCGAGCTCAACTACAACGGTCTCGACGCCGCCCAGACCAGGGCCGAGATCGAGCGCCTGCACCCCGGCGAGACCCTCACCGAGGCCAACATCCACCAGATCTTCCGCCGCTTCAAGAAGGACTTCGCCGCGGCCCTGCTCGCATCCGACGAGCCCGATGGGGCCGAAGAGGCCGCCGGGGGTGGGCTATGACCGACCTCGAGAAGCTGATCAGCGAGTTCGCCGCCGAGTTTGAGTCCGGGGCCGACCCCGATCCCGGCAAGTTCCTCGCCCGGGTCAAGGGTGATCAGCGGGCCGATCTCGCGAGCCGGCTCGACGCCTACCTGGCCGACTCGCCGCCGAGCGAGTGGGACCCCGGCGCCTACGAGCGCTCGCCCGCGAAGCTGGCGGTTGATCGCGTCTTTGAGTCGCTCGAGGGCGTCTCCGGAACCTGGCCCGAACTGCTCCCTCACCTGCGCCATCGCGCCGAGCTCAAGCGCCGCGTGCTAGTCGAGCGGCTCGCCGTGGCGCTCGGATTCCCGGACGAGACCGAGCGGGTCAAGCGCTACTACCACGGGATGGAGCACGGCAGCGTGCGCGCCACCACGGTCTCCGGCCGCGTGCTTGAGGCCCTGGCCGAGATCGTCGGAACGAGCGCCGAGGCGCTGCGTAGCGCCGGCGCTCGCGCCGACGAGGGGGTCGGAGCCGACTCGGCCGCCACCTTCGCCCGCACGGCGATCCAGGACGAGCGCTACATGCGGCCCGACGAGCCGGCCGACGCCGATGCCCCGCGCTCGGCCTCCGCCTTCGCCGGCGGATCCGGGGGCGGCGAGCGCCGCCGCGATGAGCTCGACGAGCTCTTCCTAGGCCCGGCCGATCCGCTCGACTAGCCCGCCGGAGCTTTCTCAGGTTGCTGTCAGACAGCGACGCCGGGTGCCGACCCCTCACCCGTGTCTCAGGGGAATCACAGCTCGAGCAATTACCGGCCGCGCCTCTACATCAGCCATGCCGCCGAGAACGACTGGCTGACGGCGCTGGAGTTCGGTCGCGTCGATGACGGCCAGCCGCCCGAGAACTGGCGCGGAGTCGGCGAGCAGCTCGGCTACCTGCACGCGGGGCCGGCCCGCGACACTCCCGCGGTCGGCTTCAAGGTCGTCCACTTCGCCGAGTTCGACGCCGAGGATCCCGAGTATGCGGAGATCTGGCAGCCGCCGTTCTTCGACGCTCCCCAGCTCGGACTCGAGAAGGCGCCGGCCGGGGAGATCCTGCTTGCCGCTCGCAGCCTCTACGGTGACGGCGCCTCCCTCAATCGCGCCTTCTTCGATCGCGCGATCCGGCTCAGCGGTCCCGAGGCGCTCGACGCATGGACCGCCTGCCTGCACGCCGGCGACCCGATGGCCCACTTCGCCCTCGGCTACACCCTCCTGGACGCGGGCCGCTGCCACGACGCCTACCGGCACCTGCGCTACTACGCGCAGATTGCCCCCTCCCACCCCTGGAATCACTGCTGGTACGGGCGCGCGGCCGAGGCCGTCGGCGAGACCGCCGAGGCCCGCGCCGCCTACCAGCGGGCGCTCGAGCTGACCGCGGAAGGCGCCGAGGAGACCGATGCCGCCGAACTGCTGGCGCGGCTCGGCGACTGACCGCTGGTCCGTGGACAACAACCTGCCCGGGCGCTAACTTGGCGGCCGTGGAGAAGGTCGAGCGAGAGCGGGTCGAGGAGCAAGCCGAGCGGGTTTTGGCCGAGCTGCCCGAGTGGATCTGGGACGGGCGCGAGCTGCCGGTTCCGGTCGAGGACATCGCCGACAGCCACTTCGACCTGCTGATCCGCGACGTCGAGCCCGAGGAGATGGCGACGGCCCCCGGCTGCCCGCCGCTCTCCGACGACCAGTCGCTCTCCGGCCTCTTCCTGCCCGAGCAGCAGGCGATCTGGGTCAACGCGGAGGAGTCCCGCGAGTGGCCGCCGCGCCGCCGCTTCACGATCGGCCACGAACTCGGCCACTGCGTCCTCCACGGCGACGGGCAGCGCTCGCTCTTTTGCCGCCACGGCGCGATCGCGCCGCCGGAAGCTGAGGCCAAAGGGGTCGCTGCCGGTGGGCGCCCACCGCTAGATCCGATCGAGGACGAGGCGAACCACTTCGCCGCCGCCCTCTTGATGCCGGCCGAGCTCGTTCGCTACCACTACCGGGCGACGGGCGGCGACTTCGATCGCCTCTGCGCGATCTTCAAGTCCTCGCGGGCGGCGATGGGCCGCCGTCTGCACCAGGCGGTCTGAGACTCGGCCGGGCTACCAGCGGACCTCGACCGGGTAGTCGGCAAACGCGGGGTCGGCGGTCAGAATCGGCAGCTCCTCAACTGCCGCCTGATCAATCAGGTGGCGGTCGAAGGGGTCGCGATGATGCTCGACAAGCGAGCCGACCGCCCAGGCATGGCTGGGCTCAATCGCCA